>NZ_CP027666.1:2391360-2693290 GCF_003008535.1 Ottowia oryzae | reverse complement strand
GGTGGTCGACCGCAACTGCCACAAGAGCAACCTGCACGCCATCATCATGACGGGTGCGATTCCCGTCTTTCTGAAGCCCACGCGCAACCATTTCGGCATCATCGGGCCCATCCCGAAGAGCGAGTTCGAGCCCGAGGCGATCAAGGCCAAGATCCGCGCCAACCCGCTGCTCAAGCACGTGGACGCCGACAAGGTCAAGCCGCGCATCCTGACGCTCACGCAATCGACCTACGACGGGGTGCTGTACGACACCGAGGCGATCAAGGGCATGCTGGATGGCTACGTCGACAACCTGCACTTTGACGAAGCCTGGGTGCCGCACGCGGCCTTCCACCCGTTTTATGGCACCTACCACGCCATGGGCAAGAAGCGCGCGCGGCCCAAGCAGTCGGTGGTGTATTCCACCCAGTCTATCCACAAGCTGCTGGCGGGCATCAGCCAGGCCAGCCAGGTGCTGGTGCAGGATTCGCAGAACGTCAAGCTGGACCGCTACCTGTTCAACGAGGCGTACCTGATGCACACCTCGACCAGCCCGCAGTACAGCATCATCGCCAGCTGCGACGTGGCCGCCGCCATGATGGAGCCGCCCGGCGGCACCGCGATGGTGGAAGAGAGCATCTCCGAGGCGCTGGATTTCCGCCGCGCCATGCGCAAGGTGGAGGCCGACTTCGGCAAGGGCGACTGGTGGTTCCAGGTGTGGGGCCCCGACAAGCTGGCCGACCAGGGCATTGGCCGCTCGGACGACTGGATCATCAAGAACGGCAGCAAGACCAAGAGCTGGCACGGCTTTGGCAAGCTGGCGCCGGGCTTCAACATGCTCGACCCGATCAAGGCGACCATCGTCACCCCGGGCCTGAACCTGGACGGCAAATTTGACAAGACCGGCATTCCCGCCAGCATCGTGACCAAGTTTCTGGCCGAGCACGGCGTGGTGGTCGAGAAGACGGGCCTGTACAGCTTCTTCATCATGTTCACCATCGGCATCACCAAAGGCCGCTGGAACACGTTGCTGACGGCGCTGCAGCAGTTCAAGGACGACTACGACCGCAACCAGCCCATGTGGCGCATCATGCCGGAGTTCTGCCAGCAGCACCGCCGCTACGAGCGCATGGGCCTGCGCGATCTGTGCCAGCACGTGCACGCCCTGTACGCGCGCTACGACATCGCCCGCCTGACCACCGACATGTACCTGTCGGAGCTGACCCCTGCCATGATCCCGGCCGATGCCTACGCCTGCATTGCCCGCCGCCAGGTCGAGCGTGTGGAGATTGACAAGCTGGAAGGCCGCGTGACCACCGCGCTGATCACGCCTTACCCGCCCGGTATTCCGTTGCTGATCCCGGGCGAGGTGTTCAACAAGAAAATCGTTGACTACCTGAAGTTCGCCCGCGATTTCGCCATTGAATGCCCTGGCTTTGAAACCGACATCCACGGCCTGGTGGAAGTCAAGGACGACGACGGCAAGGTGCGCTACTTCGCGGATTGCGTGGCCACGAACCACGCGCCCAAGGCGCTGGCGCCCGTGACCACGATCAACGACATGATCGAGACGGCCTCTGATTCGCCGTACCAAAGCAACTTTTAGTTAACCTATCGGGTCAATCCCACTGTTCAATCACTGAAAGGAGAAACGATGTTTCCTGAATACCGCGAGCTGATTACGCGTTTGAAGACGGAAGGAACCAACAACCGGTTCTTGCACCTGTTCGAGAAACACAACGAACTGGATCACAAGATCTCGGGGCTGGAAGCGCTGGACGCTGGCGGCGTGCACAGCGAAATCGAGGCGCTGAAGAAAGAAAAGCTGCGGATCAAGGATGAGCTGTACAACCTGCTGAAGCAAGAAGCCTCTGCCTGATCGTCGATGTAGCGCGCACCGCCACGGCGGTGTGCAGCCGCCTCATCGCTTGAAAGCCCACTTCGGTGGGCTTTTTGCTGACTGAATCGGCCGCCGGCGCCCGCTGATCCTGCGCTGGGCGCTATGAAAAATGTAGTTTTTGCCGCCGCATCCGCCGTGCCAGGGCCTTCGCAGGCGCTTCAGCGCGGGGCGCGGTACTGCGGCTCGTCCGCGCGCACGCGCACGAAGGTGGCAAAGCGCGGCAAGCCGCTGCCTGCATGCAGCCCGCGGTAGCGGTAAGTCACCCAGCTGCCGACCGGTGGCGGCGCTGCGCGCTGCGCATCGCTGAAGCCTGAGCCCAGGCGAAAGCGCTGGCCGTCTCGCGTTTCGACCAGCAGCGCGCCCATCATGCCTGCGTACTTGCCCTGGCCCGGCAGGTGGGCGACGACGCGCGCCTCGGCATCTTCGTGCGGCTTGAGCTTGAGCAGCTCGTCGCCGCGCCCGGTGCGGTAGGGCGAATCGGCCTTGTGCAGCATCAGCCCCTCACCGCCGCCGCGCACCACGGCGCGCAGCAGCGCCTGCAGTTGCGCGTCATCGACCAGGCGCTGCTGCGGCACGGCTTGCAGTGTCGCGGGGCGGTTGGCCTGGGCGATGGCGGTGTTCAGCGCCTTCAGCCGCGCGTCAAAGTCGCCGGGTTGCGCGGGCATGTCGAACACCATGAAGCGCATGCGGCGCCAGGCCGCGTCGTCGGGCTGCTGGCGCAGCACGGTGGATTGGGCGTGCTCAAACGCGCCGCGGCCCGCCCACAGCTCGCCATCCATCGCCTCGGTCGGCCAACCTGCGGTAAACCACGCCGGCGCGTGCACCGTTTCGCCGCCGCGCGTGCGCAGGGTGCGCCCGTCCCAGACGCCACGCACGCCGTCGTACTTTTCGCTGACCCAGTAGTCGCGCACATCCAGCCCGGCGCGCCAGCGCCCGGCCAGCTGCAGGGCGGGCGCCGAGGTGGCAGCGGGTTGGGTGGCGGGGTTGGCGGCGGATTGCGCGGCGCCGAGGGCTGGCAGCGCCGCCATACCCAAGCATGCCAGCAGCAGGGCGCGGCGCTGGATGCTCATGATTCAATAGCTGCCAGCGCTGGTGGGGCGGGCGCTGGCAGTCATTTCGGCTTGGAAAGCTGTCGGTCAGCCGACCATCTCGGCCGACAGGCCCGCCGTCTGGCTGAAGCCGCCGTCCACGTAGGTGATCTCGGCCGTGACACCTGCGGCCAGGTCGCTCAGCAGGAAGGCCGCCACGTTGCCCACGTCTTCAATGGTGACGTTGCGGCGCAGGGGCGACGCGCTGGCCACGTAGCCCAGCAGCTTGCCGAAGTCCTTGATGCCGCTGGCCGCCAGCGTCTTGATCGGACCCGCGCTGATGCCGTTCACGCGAATGCCCTGGCCGCCCAGCGCCTCGGCCATGTAGCGCACGCTGGCTTCCAGGCTGGCCTTGGCCAAGCCCATGGTGTTGTAGTTGGGAATGCTGCGCAGCGCGCCCAAGTAGCTCAGCGTGAGCAGGGAGGCCTTGTCGCTCAGGTAGGGCAGGGCCGCCTTGGCCATGCCGGGGAAGCTGTACGCGCTGATGTCGTGGGCGATGCGGTAGTTCTCGCGGCTCAGGCCGTCGAAGAAATTGCCCGCGATGGCCTCGCGCGGCGCAAAGCCGATGGCGTGCACGAAGCCATCGAAGGTGGGCCACACGGCCGACAGGTCTTTGAACATCGCCTCGATCTGCTCGTCGCTGCCCACGTCGCAGTCGAAGACCAGCTTGGAATCGAATTCGGCGGCGAAATCGGTGATGCGGTCCTTGAAGCGCTCACCCACGTAGCTGAAAGCCAGCTCGGCGCCCTGGTTGCGGCAGGCGCGCGCAATGCCGTAAGCGATGGATCGGTTGGACAGCACGCCGGTGATCAGCAGTTTTTTGCCGGTCAGAAAGCCCATGTGGTTCTTCTCGTTCGTTGCAGAAAGGGCCTGCCGCCGGCACCCGTTCGGCGCGGCTCTGTTGGGCAGGGCGATTGATGCAGAATTGTCGCATGCGGATTCTGTGGCTTTGGCTGGCGTTTCTGTCGGCGGCGCCGGCTTGGGGTGCCCACGCGTACGCGCAGTTTGGCGACATCAAGTACCCGCCAGGCTTCACGCATTTCGACTACGTCAATCCCAATGCGCCCAAGGGCGGCGAGTTCCGCATGGTGCCGCCTACGCGGCCCAGCAACTTCGACAAATTCAACCCCTACACGCTCAAAGGCAACGCGCCATACGGCCTGTCGTCCGGCGGGCTGGGCTATTCGCTCGTATTCGAATCGCTGCTGACCGGCAACAACGAGGAGCGCACCACCGCCTATGGCCTGCTGGCCGAAGACGTCACCTCGGCGCCGGACGACCTGTCGGTGACATTCCGGCTGAACCCGAAGGCCCGGTTCAGCAACGGGCAACCGGTGCTCGCTGCCGATGTCGTGCACTCGTTCCAGACGCTGACCAGCAAGTACGTCACGCCGTCCTACCCGGCGGTGCTGTCGCAGGTCAAGCGTGCCGTGGCGCTGGACCAGCGCACCGTGCGCTTTGACTTTGCCGCGCCAGACCGCACGCTGCCGCTGATCGTGGGTGGCCTGCCCATCTTCAGCCGCGAGTGGGGCAAGGGCAAGCCTTTCGACCAGGTCACCAATGAGCTGCCGATCGGCTCAGGGCCGTACCTGATTCCCACGCCAGCGCTCGGGCGCGACATCACCTACGTGCGCGACAAGAACTACTGGGGCGCCGACTTGCCGGTGCGCAAGGGGCAGTTCAACTTCGACCGCATCACCTTCAAGATCTACCTCGACCAGACTGCACAGTTCGAGGGGCTGAAGGCGGGCGAGATCGATTTCATGCGCGAGTTCACTTCCCGAAACTGGGCGCGCCAGTATTACGGCCGGGTGTTCGACCGGGGCGACGTGGTCAAGCGCGCCTTCGAGAACCAGAACCCCGCCATGTACCAGGCGACGCTCTTGAACCTGCGCAACCCCAAGTTCAAGGACATCCGCGTGCGCCGCGCGCTGGGGCTGGCCTTTGACTTCCAGTGGTTGAACCGGCAGCTGTTCTACGGCATTTACTCGCGCACCGAGGACTTCTTTCCGAACAGCGAATTCCAGGCCAAAGGGCTGCCCGGCCCGGACGAGCTGGCCCTGCTGGAGCCGTGGCGCGCCAAGCTGCGGCCCGAGGTGTTCGGCCCGGCGGTGGTGATGCCCAGCACGGACCCACCGTCCAGCCTGCGCGACAACCTTGTCAAGGCACGCGCGTTGCTGGCCGAAGCGGGCTGGACGTACCGCGACGGCGCCTTGCGCAACGCCAAGGGCGAGGCGTTCACCATGGAATTCCTGAACGACCAGCCCTCGTTGGCGCGCGTGCTGGCGCCCTACCAGGCGGCGCTGCGCAAGCTGGGCATCACGTTGAGCATCCGCACGGTGGACTACGCCCTGTCGCAGCAGCGCATGGACAACTTCGACTATGAGGTCACCAGCATCAACATGCCGCCGCTGGCCGACATGCCGGCCAGCACGCTGCGCGATGTGTTCGGCTCACAGGCGGCCAAGACCCCGGGCTCGTCCAACTACTCAGGCATCAGCGACCCGGTGGTCGATGCGCTGATCGTCAAGGTCGGTGCGGCGCGCACGCACGACGAGCTGACCGCTGCCATGCGCGCACTCGACCGTGTTTTGACGCACGGGTACTACACCATCCCGCAGTACTACGGCAAAGCGTTCCTGATCGGTTACCGTCCCCGGCCATTCGTGCTGCCGCCGACGGTGCCGCCGTACTACGAAGCCGACGGCTGGGCCATTGCCACCTGGTGGGCCAGCCCCAGCAATCCCTAGCGCCAGCGGACTGCCGCCATGTTCCAGTACATCCTCAAGCGACTGCTGCTGATGATCCCCACACTGCTGGGCGTGTTGACGGTCACGTTCGCCATCATCCAGTTCGTGCCCGGCGGCCCGGTTGAGCAGATGATGTCGCAGCTGCGTGGGCGTGGCGCGGGCGGTGAGGCGGGCATGGTCGCCTCCGACGTGCGCGGCACGCGCGACCTGAGCCCAGAGCGCGTGGCCGAGATCAAGGCGCTCTATGGCTTTGACAAGCCGGCACACCAGCGCTTCTGGCAGATGCTCAAGTCGTTCGCGCGCTTCGACCTGGGGCAGAGCTTTTACCAGCGCAAGGGCGTTTGGGATCTGATCAAGGAAAAGATGCCCGTCTCCGCCAGCCTGGGGTTATGGACTTTCTTCATCAGCTACTTCATCGCCGTGCCGCTGGGCGTGGCCAAGGCGGTGCGTGCCGGCTCGCGCTTTGACTTCGTCACCACGCTGCTGGTGCTGGTCGGCTATGCGATACCGGGCTTCGTGCTGGGCGTGGCCTTGCTCGTGGTCTTCGGCGGGCAGCTGCAATGGTTTCCGCTGCGCGGGCTGACCTCGTCCAACTGGGCGCAGCTGAGCTGGGGCGCGCGCATCGTCGACTACCTGTGGCACATCACGCTGCCCGTCATCGCCATGGTGCTGGGCAGCTTTGCGGTGACCGCGATGCTGACCAAGAACGCGTTCCTGGAAGAAATCCGCAAGCAGTACGTGCTGACGGCGCGCGCAAAAGGCCTGGACGAGCGCCGCGTGCTGTGGCGGCACGTGTTCCGCAACGCGCTGATTCCGATCATCACCGGCTTTCCGGCGGCCTTCATTGGCGCGTTCTTCACCGGCTCGCTCTTGATCGAAACGCTGTTCTCCCTGGATGGGTTGGGCCTGCTCAGCTATGAAAGCGTGATCCGGCGCGACTACCCGGTGGTGCTTGGCACCTTGTTTTTCTTCACGCTGATTGGCCTCGTGACCAAGTTGATCAGCGACCTGTCGTATGTGCTGGTCGATCCGCGGGTGAAGTTTGACTAGCGCCGCCACGCCCCCGAGCCCGCCCGTGCCGGATGAGGCCGGTAACTTGGCCGCAGCCGATCAGCCGGGCAGGGCGCAGTTGCCCGAAGCCGCCCCTGCCTCGCCCGGCCGTCGCGCCTGGCGGCGGTTTAGGCGCAACAAGCTGGGCTTTTACAGCCTGGTGGTCTTCTGCACGCTGGTGCTGCTGAGCCTGTTGGCCGAAGTGTTGTCTACCGACAAGCCGCTCATCGTGCGCTACGAGGGGCAGACGTACTTCCCGGTGCTTCAGGACTATTCTGAGAAGGTGTTTGGCGGTGATTTCGAAACGCCCGCCGATTACCTTGACCCGTTCATTCGCCAGCGCATCACCGAGGGCGACAACTGGGCCGTGTACGCGCCCAACCCGCACGGGCCACGCACACTGAACTACTTTGCCACCACGCCCAACCCGGCAGCGCCGTCGGCTGCGAACTTCTTGGGTACCGATGACCGCGGCCGCGACCTGCTCGCCCAGCTGATCTACGGCTTTCGCCTGAGCGTGCTGTTTGCCATGGCGCTGACCGCCATCGGCGTGGTGCTGGGCGTGGTCACGGGCGCCATCCAGGGTTACCTGGGCGGCAAGACCGATTTGGCTTTCCAGCGCTTCATCGAGATCTGGGGTTCGATGCCCGAGCTGTATCTGCTCATCATCTTCAGCGCCATCTTCGCGCCCAGCGTGGCCTTGCTGCTGGTGCTGCTCTCGCTGTTTGGGTGGATGGGCCTGTCCGACTACGTGCGCGCCGAGTTCCTGCGCAACCGCCAGCTGGACTACGTGCGCGGCGCGCGCGCCCTGGGCGTGTCCAACCTGCAGATCATGTGGCGGCACATCCTGCCCAACAGCATGACGCCGGTGGTTACCTTCCTGCCGTTTCGCATGAGCGCGGCCATCCTGGCGCTCACCTCGCTCGACTTCCTTGGCCTGGGCGTTCCGGCCGGCACGCCCAGCCTGGGCGAATTGCTCAATCAGGGCAAGGCCAACGTCGATGCATGGTGGATATCGCTTTCCACCTTCGCCGTGCTGGTCGTCACGCTGCTGCTGCTGACCTTCATGGGCGACGCACTGCGCGATGCGCTGGACCCGCGCAAGGCCGACGTCGGGCCGAAGGCAGACGACGCGCTTGCGCCCGCACCCAGTGAGAGCAGCCTGATGGTGTCCACCCGTTGAGCCAGCTGGCCACTGACCTGCACGGGCAGACGGCGCCACGCCAGCAGGCGGGCGCCGCGGGATGCGCGCAGGCGCACGCGGCTACTGCCAAGTTGCTGCACGCCGGGATCCCAGCAAGCCTGCGCCTGCCTTCGCAGCGCCCAACGCAGTGCGCCCTGCAGAGGGGGTACTACCGTGTCCGCTAGCCCGCCCACCACGGCCGCCGACCGACTGGTTGGCCTCGATACCTTGCGCACGATCGCCATCGTGCACGTGGTGCTGGCGCATGGCGCGATGACGTTCATGCCTGCGCTGCCCGGCGTGGGCGGCCGGGTGGTGTGGTGGTTGATTGCCGCCAACTTCGGTGTGCCCTTGTTCTTTGTGTTGAGCGGCTTTCTTATCACACGCCAACTGGCGGACGGCATGCCCACCGGCACTTTCTACCGCCACCGTCTGGCCAAGATCTACCCCACCTTTGCGCTGGCGGTGGTGGTCTTCGGGCTGATTGCGGGCGTGACCGATCTCAAGGCCTGGCTGCTGCACCTGACTGCGTTGCACAACTTTGCCTACAGCATGTCGGGCCGCATGTCTGGGCACCTTTGGAGCCTGGCGGTGGAGTTGCAGTTCTACGCGCTGGCCCCCTTGCTCTTCGCTCTGGGGTACCGGCGCTTGAGTGCGCCTCGCATGGCGGCATTGGTCGCGCTGGTCTGGGCCGCGCATGCCTGGCTGTTGGTCGGGGCGACGCCGCCGGTGCAGGCGGCGCGCTTGGCCGCATTGCTGAACATCTACCAGTACACCAGTTTCAACATCGTGGCATTGCTGCTCGGCGCGCTGCTCTACAAAGCCTACGCCACGGGCGCACGCTGGCCCGGTGCGGCCCCGCTGGGGCTGGCGGCGGCGTTGGGCATGCCCGCCATCTGCGCGATGGTGTTGCCCAGCCTGCAGGTCAACAGCGCGGACCTGACGCGCAATGGCGATGCGCTGGCGCTGCTGCTGCTGATCTGCCTGCCGCCGGTCGCTTCCGTCTGTCTGGGTCATCTGACGCTGCAACGGCAGTGGTTCACCGGGCCAGCTTGGCGCCGCTGGTCTGCTTTTTTCGCGGCGATCAGCTACCAGTGGTACCTGTGGCACCCCTTGGTGCTTTTGGGCTTTCACCGGGCAGCGACGCGCTGGGCTGGGGTGGATGCATGGGTGCGCGCCTGGCCCTGGCTGGCCTTGGCGGCGTATGGCGCTCTCTCTGCGTCGCTGGCGTGGCTGGCCTACCGCTTTGTGGAGCAACCGCTGCATGCGCGCTTACGGGCGTCGCTTGGCGGTCCGGGGCGGCTACCCGGGGCGAACGCATGAGGCTGACAGAATGACTGAAACGCTGCTGGATGGAATGCATGTCATGGATGGCGCTTTGACCACACGGGCAGTTGGCCTTCGCCATGCCTCAGCCACGGTTGCGGCGCCGGTTGCCGGGGGCTGCGCATGACGGCCCCGCTGCTGGATGTGCGCAACCTCACGGTCGCCTTTGGCCGCAAGACCGTGGTCGACCGCGTCAGCTTTCAGATCGCGCCGGGCGAAAAGCTGGCGCTGGTGGGCGAATCGGGTTCAGGCAAGACGGTGACGGCGTTCGCGCTGCTGCGTTTGCTGGAGGATGCGCGCCTGTCAGGCCAAGCGCAGTTCACCGCCGGGGGCACCACGCGCGACCTGCTCGCGCTGCCCGCGCGAGCAATGCGCGGCCTGCGCGGCGACGACATCGCCATGATCTTTCAAGAGCCGATGACGGCGCTGAACCCGCTGATGCCGGTGGGCGAGCAGATCGCCGAGGTTTTAAGGCTGAAAAGGGCATTCACGCCCGCCCAGTCAGCGCAGGCAGCTATTGAACTGCTAGCGAACACCGGCATCCCCGAGCCCGCCCGCCGCGCGGGCAGTTACCCGCACCAGCTGTCGGGCGGGCAGCGCCAGCGCGCGATGATCGCCATGGCGCTGGCGTGCGAGCCCAAGCTGCTGCTGGCCGACGAGCCCACGACCGCGCTGGACGTCAGCCTGCGCGGGCAGATCCTGTCGCTGCTGGAAGACCTGCGCCGCCAGCACGGCATGGCGGTGCTGATGATCACGCACGACTTGAACCTGGTGCGCCGCTTTGCCGACCGCGTGGCGGTGATGGAACACGGCCGCCTGGTAGAGCAGGGCGCCACCGAAGAAATCTTTGCCCACCCGCGGGAGGCATACACCCAAAAACTGATGGCCAGCCAGCCCGTGCGCGACGTGATCGAGGCGCCGGTGCAGCCCGACGCCGCGCCCGTCATGGCCGGGCAGGCGCTGGGCGTGACCTACCCCACGCCGCTTCCGGGCGTGCAAGGCTGGTTTCGCAAAGGCAGCTTTGTGGCGCTGAAAGATGCCAGCTTTGCGCTGCCGCCGGGGCGCACGCTGGGGGTGATTGGCGAATCCGGCTCGGGCAAGTCCACGCTGGCGCAGGCGGCGCTGGGCTTGCTGCCTGCGCGGCAGGTCAGCGGCAACCTGCTGGTCAACGGGCGCGGCTGGGCGCATCGGCACTCTGACGATCAGCCCTTGCGCCGCACCGTGCAGGTGGTGTTTCAGGATCCGTTTTCGTCGCTGTCGCCGCGCATGACGGTGGAAGAAATCGTGGGTGAGGGCCTGCGCGTGCACGCGCCCGAGTTGGACGCCGCCGCGCGCGCCACCCGCGTGCGCGATCAGCTGGCCGAAGTCGGGCTGGACGAAGCGCGCTTTCCGCAGCTGCTGTCGCGCTACCCGCACGAATTCTCGGGCGGGCAGCGCCAGCGCATCGCCCTGGCGCGCGCCTTGATCGTGCAGCCCGACCTGCTGGTGCTGGACGAGCCCACCAGCGCGCTCGACGTCACCATCCAAAAACAGGTGCTGGCCCTGCTGCAACGCCTGCAGCGCGACCGGCGCTTGAGCTACCTGCTCATCACCCACGACGTGGCGGTGGTGGGCGCCATGGCGCACGAGGTGATGGTGTTGAAGGATGGCGAGGTGGTCGAGTCTGGCCCCGTGGCCGACGTGCTGGGCGCGCCGCAACACCCGTACACGCAGCGCCTGCTGGCCGCGGCTTGAGGGCGGGGCACGCCGGGCAGCCTTTGTGTTCAAGCAAGCGACGGGAATCCGCGCGGTTGCGCTATCAACGCAGTAGCGGCGGGGCCAATACCGGCGCAGGCTCAGACCGTAATCTTCTTTACTGAGGCGCCCAGCCCGCCAGCGCCCCACCGGCCAGGGCACACCCCAGCGCCACCAGCCAGGGCGGTACGCGTGCGCCAATCAGCGCCAGCGCGGCCACCAGGGCAATCAGCACGTCGGCGGCGCTGCCGATGCTGGGCCGCAGCAGGCCCAGCCAGGTCGCCAGCAGCAGGCCGACCACCGCCGCGTTGACGGCGGCCAGCGCGCTGCGCGCGCGGGCCAGGTGACGCAGCCGGCTCCACGCGGGCAATGCCGCCAGCAGCACCAGCATGGCGGGCGCAAACACGGCCACCAAAGCCATCAGGCCGCCAGCCCAGCCGTTGGGCGCGACGGTCCGCGCCGCGCCGACGAACGCTGCAAACGTGAACAGCGGCCCCGGCACCGCCTGCGCTGCGCCGTAGCCCGCCAGGAAGGTGTCCAGATCCAGCCAGCCGCGCGGCACCACTTCGGCCTGCAGTAAGGGCAGCACGACGTGCCCGCCGCCGAAGACGAGCGCGCCAGCGCGATAGAACACCGCCACCAGTTCGGCGGCTGCACTGCCCGTCGCCCGCGCCAACACCGGCAGGCCGATCAGCAGCAGGATGAACGCGGCGAACCACCCGGCGGCGGCGCGCAGCGATTGGTGTGCGCCATTGGCCGGGCCGCGCGCGTCATTCGTCTCGGCAATCGCCTGGGCGCTAGGTTGGCCGGCGGCGTGTCCGATACGCCCCGTGGCACCCCACGCGGCAGCGGCAACGATCAGCCACCACTGCGCCCACGGCCCGCTCCAGGCCAGGGCGATGGCGGTGGCCAGCGCTGCCAAGGTGCGGCGCGGCGCATCCGGGCACAGCGTGCGGGCCATGCCCCACACCGCGTGGGCCACCACCGCCACGGCGGCCAGCTTGAGCCCGTGCAGGGCGCCGGCCAGGGCGGGCTGGCGCAGATCGAGCTGCGCCAGGCCCAGCGCCAACGCGATCAAGAGCAGGGCCGATGGCAGCGTGAAGCCCAGCCAGGCGAGCACCGCGCCCGCCCAGCCGCCGCGCTGCAGGCCAATGGCAAAGCCCACCTGGCTGCTGGTCGGGCCGGGCAAAAACTGGCACAGCGCCACCAGCTCGGCATAGGCCGTATCGGTCAGCCAGCGGCGGCGTTCGACGAATTCGGTGCGGAAGTAACCCAGGTGCGCCACCGGCCCGCCGAAAGACGTTACCCCAAGGCGCAAGAAGACCCCAGCGATGTCGGCCAGCGTACGCGGCGAGCGGCGCGGCGGGGGGGCCGTGTGGCTTGAATCAAACGGGTCGTACACCGGGGCAGGATAGCGCGCGTGTGTGACAGTGTGAAACGCGCTTGATCTCATCAAAAGTGATAGCTTGCAGCGCCGGTGGGGTCTGCGCTGGAGGCGCTTTTGCTTGTGAGGGGGTTGACCAGGTCAAGTGTCAGCCGCGCGTTACACCTGCTGCACCATAATCGCCCCATGGCTTTCCCGCTCCCACCCGCCACGCCGTGGCGGCCCAGCCTGTTTTTGCGCCTCAGCGCCGCTCTGCACGGGCTGGCGCTGCTTGCCGTGCTGGCTTGGCCAAGCCAGTGGCCGGTGTGGCTGGGCTGGGTGGTGGCCAACCACGTGATCCTGGCCACGGCCGGCCTGTGGCCGCGCAGCCGCCTGCTGGGCGCCAACCTCACGCGCCTGCCGCCCGAGGCCGCCGCGCGCGGCGAAGTGGCCCTGACTTTTGACGATGGGCCAGACCCGCTCGTCACCCCGCAGGTGCTGGCCCAGCTGGACGCCGCGGGCGCGCGCGCCACCTTCTTCTGCGTGGGCGATCAACTGCGCCGGCACCCCGATCTGGCGCGCGACATCGTGCGGCGCGGCCACCATATCGAAAACCACACCGACACCCACCCCAATCTTTTTGCCGCCATGGGCTGGCGGCGCATGGCCCAGCAGGTGGCGGGCGGGCAGGCGGCGGTAGAGGCGGTGACGGGCAGAGCGCCGCGGTTTTTTCGCGCCGTTGCCGGGCTGCGCAACCCTTGGCTTGACCCGAT
This sequence comes from Ottowia oryzae, assembly GCF_003008535.1. Taxonomy (NCBI): domain Bacteria; kingdom Pseudomonadati; phylum Pseudomonadota; class Betaproteobacteria; order Burkholderiales; family Comamonadaceae; genus Ottowia; species Ottowia oryzae. Next base: position 2,680,144 of record NZ_CP027666.1, on the reverse strand, counting down.
TCTGGCGCGGCAAGGCCTGCGCCTGGCCGCCTGGACGCGCCGCGGCTACGACACGCGCACCGGCGACGCCGAGGCGGTTTACCAGCGCCTCACACGCGGCCTGGCGGCGGGCGATGTATTGCTGATGCACGACGGCCACGCCGCACCCACGCCGAGCGGCCAGCCTGTCGTGCTGGCGGTGTTGCCGCGCGTGCTGGCGGCGTTGCAGGCCCAGGGCCTGCGCTGCGTACCGCTGGCGGACGCAGTGCCAGAGACAACAACTATGGAGTGGCGAGGGATCACCGTATGAACAACGAATACGGCGGCGCCGTAATGGGAGGCGGCTCCACCACCGTGTTTGACGCTGCGCCTGCGCGTGCGCGCCACGCCAGTCGCGGCGCACCCGCGGCGGGCTCGGCGCCGGTGCGCGCGCTGCAGCGCCAATTGGTCGATCTGGCCAGCCAGCGCTACCGCAGCAACGGCCGGTTTGCCTACCACTTCGCGCGCGGCAAGCTGGGCGGCGACCCGATGTTCATCGAGCTGCTGCGTCTGGGCGCTTTTTCAGGCCAGCGCGGCGTGGGCACGCGGTTTCTGGATCTGGGTTGCGGGCAGGCGGTGTTTGCGTCGTGGATGGTCGCTGCGCGCGACCTGGCCGATGAAGGCCGCTGGCCCGAGGGCTGGCCCGAGCCGCCCCGCGTGGCCACCGTCCGCGCGCTGGAATTGATGCCCGCCGACGTGGCGCGCGGGCAGGCTGGTTTTGCCGACGAGCCGCGCGTGCAGGTCGAGCACGCCGACATCTGCCAGGCCGATTTCGGCCTGGTGGATGTGGTCACCATCCTGGACGTTGTTCACTACATCCCGCCAGACGCGCAAGACGGCGTGCTGCAGCGCATCCGCACGGCGCTGGCGCCCGGCGGGGTGCTGGTGATGCGGGTGGGCGATGCCTCGGGCGGCTGGCCTTATCGACTGAGCCGCTGGGCCGATCAGACCATCACGCTGGGCCGCGGCCACGGCTGGGCGCGCCTGCACTGCCGGCCTGTCGCGGATTGGTCTGCCGCGCTGCACGCGCTGGGTTTTCAGGTGCACGCCGTTCCCACGCCGGGCGGCCTGCCTTTCGCCAATGTGCTGCTGATCGCCCACGTGCCCCATTCGCCCGCTGAGGGCGCGGCATGACCCAGCCATTGGTACTGAGCGCTTTCACCGCCACCACCGCTCTGGGTGTGGGCAACGCGCCGCTGCTGGCGGCACTGCAGGGCGGCACTTCGGGCCTGAAGCACTGTGACTTCGAAACTGCGCAGATCGCCACCTGGATCGGTGAAGTGCCGGGCGTGAACGGCGTGAAACTGCCGCCCGAGCTGGCCGCCTACGATTGCCGCAACCATCGCCTGGCGCTGCTGGGCTTGCAGGCCGACGGCTTCGAGCAGGCCGCGCGCGCGGCAATCCGCCGCCATGGCGCCGACCGCGTGGCCCTAATTCTGGGCACCAGCACCTCGGGCATCCTTTCGGCCGAAGCGGCGTACCACGAACGCGACGCCGACGGTGCGCTGCCCGCGTGGTTCGACTACCGTGCCACGCACAACACCGGTGCGCTGGCCAGCTTTGTGCGCGATGGGCTGGGCCTGCGCGGCCCGGCGTTCACCATTTCCACCGCCTGCTCGTCATCCGCCAAGGCGTTTGCGGCGGCCGACCGCCTGATCAGCGCCGGGCTGGCCGACGCGGCCATCGTGGGCGGGGTGGATTCGCTGTGCCTGACCACGCTGTACGGCTTTTCGTCGCTGGAGCTGACTTCGCCCGAGCCGTGCCGCCCGGGCGATGCGCACCGGCAAGGCCTGTCGATCGGCGAAGCCGCTGCCTTCGCGCTGCTGGAGCGCGCCGACGCGGCCCCTGAGCAACCCGGCCCCCGCATCGTGCTGGCGGGCTGGGGCGAATCCAGCGACGCGCACCACATGTCGGCACCGCACCCCGAAGGGCGTGGCGCGCGTGCGGCCATGGCGCAGGCGCTGCAGCGCGCGGCGCTGTCGCCCCAGGACATTGGCTACATCAACCTGCACGGCACGGCCACCCCGGCCAACGATTTGTCCGAAGGCCGGGGCGTGGCCGCCGTGTTTGCCGACCATCCGGCCGTGCCCAGCAGCTCCACCAAAGGCATGACGGGCCACACGCTGGGCGCGGCGGGCGCGGTGGAAGCGGTGGTCAGCGCGCTGGCGCTGCAACACGGCCTGCTGCCCGGGAGCGTGGGCATGCAAACGCCTGACCCGGCCATTCCGCTCAACATTGTTTCAGTGCCCCAGCGCTTGCCCAGCCTGCGCCACGTGCTATCAAATTCATTCGGCTTTGGCGGCAGCAACGCCAGCCTGGTGCTGTCGCGGCAGGAGGTGGCATGAATACCGATTGCCTCAGCGTCTGGGTGGAAGGTGTCGGCATCGTGGCGCCGGGCCTGAATGGCTGGCCCCACGCCGCAGCGGTGTTGAAGGGCGAGGAGGCGTACGTCGCCGCCGCTACCGTCTTACCCGCGCCCGAAGTGCTGCCCGCAGCCGAGCGCCGCCGCGCCAGCCGCATCGTCAAGGCCACGCTGGCCGCTGGCCTGCAGGCCTGCCAGATGGCTGGGCGCGACCCGGCCAGTCTGGCCAACGTGTTCGCCGCATCAGGCGGCGACGGCCACAACTGCCACGCGCTGTGCGAACAGCTGGCCAGCGGCGATGGGCAGATCTCGCCCACGCGCTTTCACAACTCGGTGCACAACGCGGCATCGGGCTACTGGTCCATCGCCACCGGCGCCACCCCCGCCGCGCAGGTGCTGGGCGCGTACGACGCCAGCTTTGGCGCGGGTTTGCTAGAGGCGATCGTGCAGGCGCACACCTCGCAGGCCCCCATCCTGCTGGTGGCCGGTGACAGCGAATACCCGCCGCCGCTGCATGCCAAGCGGCCTATTGCAGATACGTCAGCGCTGGCGCTGGTGCTGTCGCCCACGCGCGGCCCGCGCGCGCTGGCCGAGCTGCGCCTGCCGCGCCGGGGCGCACTGCGCGATGGCGAAGCTACCGCGCTGGCGGCTGTGTTGAGCGGCGCCAACCCGACCTTGGTGGCCGCCACCGCTGGCATACCGCCCTTGTTGGGCTTGCCCTTGGTGGCGGCGATGCTGCGCCCGGCAAATCAACCGCTAGAGGTCAACGTTGAATACCTGCCGCCGCAGGTGCTGCAAGTCACCGTAGTGCCGATGGCGGGCGCCGTGCATCCAGCACCTGCGCACGCATGAGCGCCGACACCGTTTTTGACGCCGCTGCCGGCCAGGGCCGCGACTGGATCGCAGCGCGCATCCCGCACCAGGGCCGCATGTGCCTGCTGGACCGGGTGGATCGCATGTCGGCGACCGAATCCGTCTGCAGCGCCATCAGCCACACCGACGCCGACAACCCGCTGCGCGAAGGCGGCCGCCTGGGCGCCGCCTGCGGCATCGAGTACGCCGCGCAGGCCATGGCGCTGCATGGCGCTCTGGCGGCGCAGGCGCGCCAGGTGCCTGCGCCCACCATGGGTTTTTTGGTCAGCGTGCGGTCGGTTGCGCTGCACGTGCCGCGCCTGGACGACGTGCCCGGCCGGCTGACTGTGCAAGCCCGCAGCGATGCCGACAACGGCGACCACAGTGTCTATACGTTCGCGATCAGCGCCGAGGATGGTCGCCCGCTGGTCGATGGCCGCGCCGTGGTCATGCTGGACGCTGCCCCTCTTGTTTCGTCATGACAGCTTCTGAACACCTCAAAGCGCCCGCGCGTCGCAAGGCCTTGGTCACGGGCGCCAGTGGCGCCCTCGGCGGCGCCATTGCGCGCACGCTGGCGGCAGACGGCTTTCATGTGCTGGCGCACGCCAACACGGGCCGCGCCGCGGTGGAGGCGCTGGTGGCCGAGCTGCAAGCGGCTGGCCACTCGGCCGAGGCGCTGGTGTTCGACGTGACCGATGCCGCTGCCTGCGCGGCCGCGCTGGCCGAGGTGTTGGCGCGCGGCCCGGTACAGGTGCTGGTGGCCAACGCGGGCGTGCACGACGATGCGGTTTTCGCGGGGATGACGCCGTTGCAATGGCAGCGCGTGATCGACGTGAACCTGAACGGTTTTTACAACGTGGCCCAGCCCCTGATGCTGCCCATGCTGCGCACGCGCTGGGGGCGCATTGTCGCCATCACGTCGGTGGCCGGGCAGGCGGGCAACCGGGGGCAGGTCAACTACGCGGCGGCCAAGGGCGCGCTGCACGCGGCCGTGAAATCGCTGGCGCTGGAATGCGCCAGCCGAGGCGTGACGGTGAACGCGGTGGCGCCGGGCATCATCGCCAGCGACATGAGCGCGGGTGCGTTCGACGCCGACGCCATCAAGCGCATGGTGCCCATGCAGCGCGCTGGCCAGCCGCAAGAGGTGGCCGATCTGGTGGCGTTTTTGGCTTCAGACCGCGCCGCCTACATCAGCGGGCAGACCATCGGCATCAACGGGGCGCTGTATCAGTAAGCGTGGGGCTGGCGCCGCTGCGGCGTGACGAACGTTTGACGCGAAGACAAACGAAGTTTGATGCTATTATATAAATAGCTGCCGGCGCTGGTGGGTAGGGCGCCAGAGCCGTTTTTAATGCTTCATGTTCGGCCGCTCTGAAGGCAGCAGGCGGCGCCCCAGCAGAACCGGCAGACGCACCAGAAAACCCAAAAACAGGCGCGCGTGCATCCATGTCAGCAAGGTGTTGTCGCGCAGGTATTTGAAGTGCGACACACCGCCTTCGTCGGCTGAAAAGTAGCGCACGCGCGCCGGCAGGTTGACCGGCGGCACGCCCGCCCATGCCAAGCGCACGGCGGCTTCGGGGTCAAAGTCAAAGCGGCGCATGAAGCGCTGGCCGCGCATCACGCGGATCAGCGGCGCGATGGGGTAGACGCGAAACCCGAAGAGCGAATCGCCAATGCCTGCGCCCAGCGTTTCCAGGTTAGCCCAGCCGTTCGACACCTTGCGCCCCAGCACGCGGATGCGCGGCGCCTCGGCACCGAATTGCGGCACGCCCAGCACCATGGCTTGCGGCGCTGCCTGCGACGCGTGCATGAACTGCTCGATCAGCTCGGCCGGGTGCTGGCCGTCAGAATCCATGGTCAGGGCGTGGGTGAAGCCTTCGCGAGCCGCCAGTTCAATACCATGCAGCACGGCCGCACCTTTTCCGCGGTTTTCGGGCAGCACGATCACGCGCAGCCCAGGGTCTTGCGCGGCCTGTGCGCGCAGCCAGTCGGCGCTGCCGTCGGTGCTGCCGTCCACCACCACCCACACGGGCGACCAGTGCGCGCGTGCAGCGTGCAGGGTGTCGCGCAACTTGACGCCTGGGTTGTAGCTGGGAATCAGCACCATGTGCGTGGCGGAGGCGGCTGGTGCCGCGCCTTCCGTCTGGGCCTTGGGGCGTTCAGGTTCAGCCATGGCCGTTGATTTCTTCGTTGATCGCAGCGTGCCCGGTGGTTTCGGGGGCGGTGCCCAGTGCACGGGCCAGCACGTCGCGCACGTCTGTGCCAAAGCGTTGGGCGTCGGCGGTGGCGATGTGCATCTGCCCCGCGTGGCGCACGCGCACGTGCAGTGGCAGCTGGGGCGGCCGGGTCAGCGGCCAGTGTTTGCCCAGGTAGGGCGAACTCATCTCGATCACGACGACATCAATGGGCACGTCCGCGCGCGCTGCAATCACGCCTGCGGTAGCCGCGCAGGGGCCGACCGGCGGCGCCGAGGTGCGCGTGCCCTCGGGAAAGATGATCAGCCGCGCGCCGTCGCGCAGTTCGGCAATGGCGCTGCGGATCATGGGCAGCGGCGCGTCGTTGACGATGTAGCGGGCCATTCGGGCGCCCGCGCCCAGGAACAGGTTGTGCATCAGCAGCGCCTTCATGATGCACACCGCGTTGGGCAGGTGCGAGACGAGCAGCACGGCGTCTAGCAGGGAAGGGTGGTTGGCCACCACGATCATCGGCCCGGGGCGGCGCGCCAGCTCGTCCAGCGCTTTGAGGTCAAAGCGGCAGCTGCAAAGCAGTTGTAGCAGCTCGACGTAAAGCCGAAACCCGGTTTGAATGGCGCGCCGGCCGATGCGCTTGCCAATGGGCTGTGGCAGCAGGGGGCCGAGCACCATGGCGAAGGGCGTCCACGTCAGGCAAATGACCGCCAGCAGGCCGAGGCCCAGCACCATGGCCGCACCTTCGGCAGCGCGGCGGAAAATCGCGAGGGGGCGGGTCATAGTGGCTGTGGCATGCCCAGGACTGCACAGGGCGCTACTTGCAGCGCGCACCCTCGGGCCCGACTCATTCCGACGCGGCACCCTCGTGTTGGGCGCCAGCGGGGCGGCGATCTGAAGCCCGTCGCGCGGCGCAGCCAACCACCACGCTGCGGCGGTCGCCACGCGGCAGTGAGGATGCGCCGATGAGGGCATGCGGAGAAAGACGGGTCATAGTGATCGGCCGGCGGGTGGCGCGGGCCGTTGCTCCTAGGGTTGCAATTGATTATTGCATCGCCACCCAGCTCAAACTGGCTTGGCGCGGCGCAACGAAGCCCAGCCGATGCCAATACCCAACGCCACACCGGCCAGCACATCCAGCAGCAAGTGCTGTTTGGTGGCCAGGGTAGAGAAGACAATGCCCAGGCACCACGCCACATTGACGGCATTCAGCCACGCTGGGGCGCGAACCTGCGTCAGGATGGCCTGGAGCCACATGCACGACATGACCGAGGCCGCCACATGCAGCGACGGGCATGCGTTGCCGGTGCTGTCGACGGCGTAGAGCATCGCAAACAGCCCGTTGCTGGCTGGCCGAACGCCCACGGCGTCAGACACCGAGGTGGGCCAGACCAAAAATACCAGCAAGGCGATCAGGCACAGCACGCTGATGGCGCCTGTGTAACGCAGCAGGCGAGGTTTGTCCGGTTGCAGCGCGACCGGCAGCGCGGTGTACACCCACAGGGACAGGTACAGGGTGATCGTCCATGGCTGAAAGCCGATCCAATCGTCCAGCGCCGTGGCGGGAATCTGAGTGACCGCAAACAGGGGGTTCTTTTGTAGCCACAGATACAGCTGGAAGAACACCACCAAAAACACGGTGTTGCCCAAGGCCTTGAGCCACCAGAGCGTGGCCACTCGGGTGCGAAGAGAGCGCAGCCAGCCGCGCGAATCGGCGCCGTATGGGGCGGAATTCAAGCGGCCACCTCAGGTGTGCGCCCCTCACGTGCGCCAGACCACGCCATCGCCAGCAGCAAAGCGAGCAGGGCGCCGGGCCCAACCGTGGCGCCGATAGCGTGCAGCACCGGCACTTGCGACCAGGCCAGAATGCCAAACCCGATCATGGTGGAAACGTTGGCCAGGGCCAGCGAAGCCAGGGCCGCGGCCTGCGTGCGGCTCAGGCCGCGCTGGAGCGCGCCTTGGGTCAAGGCCGAGGCAGGGCCGAAGCTCTGATCAAAGAAGAGCGCGTAGTTGGAGCCCACCGCCACGATCAGGAGGAGGCCCACCAAGTGCAACAGCGTCAGCGCCGTACCCGCCAGAACGTGCGCCGCCATCACGATCACCACAGCACCCACCAGTGGCATAAGCACCCGCGCGATCCGCGCCGGTTGCCGCAGTGCCAAGGCCAGCAGCAAAACCACACCGACTACGCCGGCCACCGAGAAGACCAGTGCCTCGTTCAAGTACTGGCCAAACATTTCGGTGGCCTGCCGGTCCATGTCCAGAAAGTAGGCTTGTTGACGCGGTTCTGCGTGGCCAAGGGCAGCTTCGATGGCTGATCGGGCCGCTTGTGCCTTGGCTGCGCCTTCTGGCAGGGCGACGGGCATCAGCACGGCCCAACCGCTGTCACGATGAAGCAGCAGCGACTGAAGCAGAAACTCGAAGCTGGTGCCCTTGAGCGTTTGCAGGGTAATGGGCGCCGCCGCCTTGGCCGCTTGAACATCCTCGACGAACGGCTGAAACCGATCTGCCTTGACGGGCAGCGCGGCCACCGCCTGCCGTAGGCGGTCAGATAGCTCGGCGCTGTCGGGCAGCGCACTGCGTCGGCTTTGCTGCGCGGCGGTGCTCGGCAGAAAGTGCGCGGGATTGTCGATGCGTGCGATGGTCCCGCTCTGTACGAGCGGCGCGAGGCTGGCCTCAACCTGTTCCCCAGCTTGCAGCGCCTGATCGGCCGTGGGCGCGGACACCACGAGCATGTGGCTCAAGTCGGGCGCACCCGCTTCGCGCCGCAGGCGTTCGTCGAGCTTTTGCAGATTCAGGGGCGCAGGGTTCAGGCCGGAGAGGCCCTTCGCCCAAAGGCGATCGTGGTTGACCAGAACGATGGCCAACGAAGCCACGGCCAACAGCGCGGCCAGCCACTTGAGCCGACGCACCTGCAGGCTTACGCCGGCCATCTTTCCGCCCAGCCAATGGATGCTGGAGTCCGGCACGGGGCGCGCCGGAAGCACGGGCAGCACGAAGCGGGTGACCGCCGCCGCAGTCAGCAGACCCGCGATCGAATACACCCCGAGCTGTGCCAGACCGGGAAAGCTGGAGAAGAGCAGCGCCGCAAAGCCGCAGATCGAAGTGGCCACGCCCAGGCGGATGGTCGGCCAGTATTCGCGTCGCCAGTTCGCGTTGTTGCCCGACTGCACAAGGTAGTAGATGCTGTAGTCCAGCGTTTCGCCCAGCAGGGTCGTGCCAAATCCCACGGTGATGGCGTGCACGGTTCCAAAGCCCAGCGACACCGCCACCACGGCCACCACAATGCCTGTCAGCACGGGGATCAGGCCGATGACCACGTTGCGAGCGGACCGATAGAAGGCCAGCATGATCGTGAGGATGGCCAGCCCGCCGACCAGCGAGAGGCGCTCAATCTCGGCGCGGATGGTGCGACGCGCATCGACCGAGAAGACGGGCGTGCCCGACATCAGCAGGCGCACGTCGGCGCCCTCGCGCGCCGCGTCAAAAGCCGAGCGGATGCGTGCCAGCACCTGCTCTTGTGCGTCGGTATCTGTCCCGGGCGCCGCCGTCATCGCCACCAGCAGGGCGATGTCGCCAGAGGCGGACGTCCACACGCCGTCTTGTGACGATGGCATGCGGCCGTTGGTCATGCGTTCGATCAGCGCCGGCAGTTCGCCCGTGGGGTCTTGCGGAAAGATGGCTTTCAGCAACAGACCGGCCGAGCCGCCCAATGCGTTGATGGAGCCCTGGATGGCGCCACGCAATCCCTCTGCACTGAAGCGCTCTGCCGTGACCCGCGGGCTGAGCAGGTAGCGCGACTGCATCAGGTAGTGTTGATCGAGCTCGCGGCTGGCGGCGTCACCATTGACCACGCTGGCGAAAGCGCCGTCGGCTCGCATCGCCTTGGCCAGGCGCTCGGATGTGGCGGCCCGGGTGGCCGAGTCGCCACCCTCGATACCCATCAACACCATGCGCGACAGGGCACCATCCTTGATCTGGTCGACCAGAAGGCGCTGATGCTCATCCGGGTTGCTTGGGAGAAACGCCGACATGTCGGTGCTAAGGCGTGCGCCTTTCAACACCCACAGGCTCACCACAACCAGGATCAGCCAGACAGCGATAACCGCGTACCGGGCTGGCGCGCTGACAGGTCGATCGAGGGGAAAGCCGGGCGATCCGGAACCTTCAGCGCGCATCGGGCGTGATCGCGATCACAGACTTGTCGCCATCCGCTTGCAAGGTCTCGACCGTGCTCAGCCCCTTGTCCGATCCTTGAACCTTGATCTGCTTGACCCAGCGTTTCATGCGGTCGTCCAACGGGGTCAGCACGAGGCGCCAGTCGCGCTCGGTACCGGACAAAGCCAGCGCGTAGTGCTGCTCCAGCAGACTGCGGTTGCCCACGAGGGTGCCCCGCAAGGCCTCGACGAAGGCCAGTACCTCGGGGTACTGTGGCAACCTGAGCTGCCGCTTGACGCCATCGCGCACCACAGTCAGATCATTGCCCCGAATGACCAACGACTCTGGAACGGGCTTGAGCGTGTTCTTCTCAAGCCGATCAGGCGGGCTGTAGATCAACTCACCGCTGCTGACCACGGGCTGGTCCAGCACGGACAAGGTCTTGGTTTCCGTGAAGTTGACGCGCCCGCCGGGGTGCTTGGCCAACTGCTGCATCAGCGATGAGATGTCCCACTCAGCCCATGCCGGCCCGCAGAGCGCCAAGGCCAGCGCAGTGATCGCCCAACGGCGGTCGAAAATTCTATGGCTTCCAAAAATCATAAAAATTGAACCAGTTCCAGGGGGCTTCAAGACATTTTTCCTGAAGCAGCTGCACATAGCGCGCCTGTGCATTGCGAATGGCGGCGTTGCGTTCAGCGGGCGGCACGTCTTGAAAATCAGCCACCGGCGCAAAGAAAAGATGGTACCGGTTGCCACCGAGGTAAACGCCCGCCATGAAAACCACGGGCGCCCGCAAAAGCGCGGCCAGCCGGAAAGGCCCTTCGGGAAACTCGGCCGGCGAACCCAGGAAATCCAGCGACGTGGTGCCGCCTTCTCCGGCGACGCTGCGGTCGGCCAGAATGCCGACGCACCCACCTTCAGCCAACTGGTCGCGCACCCGCAGGATGGAGTCAGACCGCCCCAGGGCAATCACGCTGTCCGTCAAGGCTGGGTTGATGGCCGCCAGAGTCTGCGTGACCATGCGCGCGTTGTCGGGGTACATCAGCATGCGCACGTTCAGGCCGTTGCGCTGACCGAGCACACGCAGCGCCTCAAAGCTGCCGAAATGGGCGCCCATGAAAATCACCCCGCGCCCGGCGGCCTGGTACGCCTGCACCATCGCCTCACCCGTGATGCGAATATCGAAGAGTTCGTGTTGATCGCTGAGCCAATAGACGCGGTCGTGCACGACCGAGGCGAACGACATGACGTGGCGGAAGCCGTCCTTGATCCGCGCTTCACGACCCAGCGCTCGCGTCAGATACTGCTTGCTTGCCCGCTTGGCTGCCGGCGCAAACAAAACAAAGTAGGCAGCGATGGGGTAAAGCACCCAGCGGCTGACGCGCCTGCCCAGGTTCAGCGAAAGCCAACGCATCAGGCGCATGACCGCGAAGGAGCTTCGCTCGGGGCGCTGCGCCCACTCGCTGGCTTGCCGCTCGTCTGGCGGCGACAGGGGGGTCAAGCTGCTGGCCCCAATGCGAGGGAGCCGGTGCACACCGTGCGCGTGCCGCTCGTCAAATCAAAGCGGACGGTCGCGCCAGTCACTGTCGCACGCAGGGCGAAAGCATCGTCCGGTAGCGCCGCATTCAGAAATTTCACCTGCTTGACCGCCAAGACGCGCTCGTGCATGGCGCCCTCGACTTCCAGGATGACCCTATCAAGCAACGCCGCACCTGGTACGACAACCTGCCGCAGGAAATGCCCGGCAAACCGTGCCGAGGCGTGTTGGCAAGTGAAATTGACGGTGAGCGTCTGATCCATAGGCGGTAATGCGCTCATGGTGCTGGCGCCGCGGCTCTGGCGCGTTGAAAAAGCGCTTGCAACTCGTTCGCGAGCACCTTACCCGTGGCGTTGCGCGGCAGCGCATCCACTTTCAGCAGCGGACGTGGCAAGAACGCCGGATCAACGGCATGGCGAAGGGCTGTGGTGATGTCGTTCACGCTCAACGCCGGTGCGACGACGAGCGCGGCCAAGCGTTGAATGCTCTCAGGCGGCGACGCGGATGACGCATGCGGCAACAGATAGCAAGCATCCACCACACCCGGCAACCCGCGCAAGGTGGCAGACAGCGCCGCCAGCGACGCGCGTTTACCAGCGATGTTCACCATGTCGCTGTGCCGATCGCCCAGCCGGAACAAATCGCCGCCAAGGTGTGAGATCTGGTCTGTCAGCGCGACGCGACCCTCGACATGCCCGCCACTGACCCAGGCGCCGCTCTCATCAGACGCCATGGAAAGGCCGGGAAGCAACTGCCAAACTGGGCCGGACACCGTGCGGCGGCTGGCGACTTGGCCGCTTTCAGTACAGCCATAGATCTCAAAGAGCGGGCTTGAAAACAGCGCCTCGGCCGTGGTCGCCAACTCGGTGGACAGTGGCGCCGTAGCGCACAGCAGCAGGTCGCACTCAGGCACTTCGGTGCCCGAGCCCACCAGGTTGGATAGGTGGTAGGGCGTGGTTACCAACATGCGTGGGCGTGGCGAAGCCGCCAGCGCTGCCGCAATGTCGGCTGGATAAAAAGGCTTGCCACGCCAAACGGATGAGCCTCCGTGCATTGCCAGCAGCACGCTGGATTCAAAGCCGTACATGTGCTGCGCTGGCACCGTAGCCACGATGGTGTGGCCTGCGGAGCCCAGCCGAGCGGCCTCAGAGGCGCCGTTGACGCAAAGGCGCCCCCAGGTCTTGGCGTGTGCGGTGGGTTCGCCCGTGCTGCCCGACGTGAAGACGATGGCTGCGATCTGGTTGACGTCGATCTCAGGGGCGGTCACCTCACCTGCGTCAAGTGGCTCTTGCGTGTCCGAAATGCGCCACTCGCGCAGGCCTTCGGCCCGTTGGGTGCCGTCATGAAGGCAAATGATGTCGGGATACCGATCTTGTATCTGCTGGAGCGTGCCCGCAGTGAAGCTGGACGGCATCAGCGTCGGTCTGCCGCTGATCAGCGCTGCCGCGAATCCCAGCATGAATAGGTAACGATCCTGGCAGGTGTTGACCACGTACCGGCTTGGCGGAAGCGATTGCGCGATCCGCACCACGCTGCGATAGAAGGCGTCGACGGTGACCGCGCCGCTTTCATCCCATGCCAAAGCGTCGCCATTGGTATGGCTGGTCAGTGGGCGTGTCTCAACACTCATGCCGTACCTTGCTCGGGGTGGGGGCTTTGCTCTGGGTACGGGCCTGGACTGCGCGCCATGTGCCAGCGAGCCCAACGCGATCCTTTGGCGGCAAAAAGCGACTTCTGCATAGGTTTTCAATCAAGAAGAAGCACGCCGTCAACGCCGGGCCGACCATCGTCGAGAAAGCAATCCAGGTCGTGAACTCCGCCAGCGCGAACAAAACAATAGAAGTCAGGACGATCAAACCAAAGAACAACGCCCAAGCCTTGGTGACCTGCCGGGTGTACCAAAGCAGTTGCGGGGTCATGTCTTCATGAACCCAACTGGCAAACTCGGTGCACAGCGGCGTTCGGCCCGGCAGCAGCGTTCTCGCAAAGAGCCAGCACAAGGTCGTATGCACACCCAGATGGTCCGCAAGGTAGACCAGGCGCACATTGTTGAGCAACGGCTGCCATGCAATGGCCAGAAACAATACGACAGCGACAAGCGGTAATGCGCGGACAACGCGTTGCACAACAGGCGCCTCACCTTGTACGGCCCCTTTGGCCACCACGGCGGTCAGCGAGACAAAGGGAACCGCCGCCAGAATGAGGGTCAACGCGGAGGGGTGTCTGCTGCTCCAGAACACCGCGATGGCGTACGCACAAACGCCAAGCCCTGTCAGAACAAGTGGCAGAGGCAACCCTGTACTGCTGGCACGGTGATGCATTGACTCAGGTTTTCCGGTGCGCAGCGATATGGCGCGCCAGATTGCGCAGTGAAGAATAGATGGCCTCGTTGTTCTCGTCGTCAGCACGGAGTTGAAACCCGTACTTCTTGGAGACTGCCAGTGCCACTTCAAGAATATCGATGGAATCCAGACCCAGCCCGTCGCCGTACAGCGGCGTGTCGGGAGCAATGTCTTCGGGCGCCATGTCCAGGTTCAGGGATGTGACCAAAAGTTGGGCAACTTCGCGGATGAGGAGGTCTTCAGAGGGCGCGGGCGCAGTGCTGTTCATGGGAATGTTGTCGTACTAACTTAAGCAAAATTATCGCCCAAGCGAAAAGGCAGTTCCGCTGCTTGCGCCTCTGACGGTATCAACAGACGCGAGCCGCGATGTACAGTCCTCGCCACACAGAAGCTTCGAGTGACATCAAGGCGCGTTTGTGGTAGAATAATCACAATTCACGACCAAATGGGCGGGTTTATACCGTCCTTTTTTTTGCCTGTCGTTTTTTGAGCGGCGGGCCGAGGTGGCTTCTTTCAGTGGCGCTGCAGCAGACAATAGACGATACCGTGCGGGGGTTGGGTTACGACCTGGTGGAAATCGAGCGTTCCGCCGGTGGATTGCTGCGCGTCACTATCGATTTCCCGTGGTCTGCGGACGCCCAGCCCGCCCCCATTACCGTGGAAGACTGCGAACGTGTCACACGGCAGCTGCAGTATGTGCTCGAGGTGGAGGGGGCCGATTACCGCCGTCTGGAGGTTTCGTCCCCCGGCATCGATCGGCCTTTGCGCAATGCGCAGGATTTCGAGCGCTTCACAGGCGAGGTGGTTGATCTGACGCTCAAGGCGCCCATCGGCACCAGTGCAGAGGGATTGGTCAGTGCCAACCGCAAGAAGTTTCGTGGCGCCTTGCAAAAAGGGGTGGATGGCGGCTGGCAGATCGTCTGGCGCGATGAGGCGCCGGTCAAGCCTGGTCAGCGCGTCAGCGCCAAGCGCCCGCAAGCGCCCGAGCAAGTGCTCGGCTTCACGTTGGACGAACTGAGTTCAGCGCGCCTGGCGCCGCTGGTGGATTTCAAGGGGCGCAAGCCTGCAGAAGGCCAATCCTGAGCGCGAGCAGGGTTCGCCTGTGGTTGAAGGCGCGTCAGGCGCTCTCATTTCAAGAGTTAAAGAACGAGTTGACAGACATATGAACCGCGAAATGTTGATGCTGGTTGAGGCAATCTCGCGCGAGAAAAACGTGGAGCGCGACGTCGTGTTCGGCGCCGTCGAAGCCGCACTGGCCCAGGCTGCCAAGAAGCTCTATCAGGGTGAAGTCGATATGCGCGTCGCGGTGGACCGCGACACGGGCGACTACGAAACCTTCCGCCGCTGGCACGTGGTGCCTGATGAGGCGGGCCTGCAGTTGCCCGAGCAGGAAATCCTGCTGTTCGAGGCCAAAGAGCAGATTCCCGACATCGAGGTGGACGAATACATTGAAGAGCCGGTGGAGTCCGTGCCCATCGGGCGCATTGGCGCGATGGCCGCCAAGCAGGTCATCCTGCAGAAGATCCGCGACGCCGAGCGCGAGATGCTGCTCAACGATTTCATGAGCCGTGGCGAGAAGATCTTCACCGGCACCGTCAAGCGCATGGACAAGGGCGACATCATTGTCGAGTCTGGCCGTGTGGAAGGGCGCCTGCGCCGAAGCGAGATGATCCCCAAGGAGAACCTGCGCAGTGGCGACCGCGTGCGCGCCATGATCATGGAAGTCGATCTCACCCTGCGCGGTGCGCCGATTCTGCTGTCGCGCTCGGCGCCCGAGTTCATGGTCGAGCTGTTCACTCAGGAAGTGCCTGAGATCGAGCAAGGTCTTCTCGAGATCAAAAGCTGCGCCCGCGACCCAGGCAGCCGCGCCAAGATCGCGGTGATCAGCCACGACAAGCGTGTCGATCCGATTGGCACTTGCGTTGGCGTGCGTGGTACGCGCGTCAATGCGGTCACCAACGAGCTGGCTGGCGAGCGAGTGGACATTGTGTTGTGGTCCGAAGACCCGGCTCAGTTCGTGATTGGCGCCTTGGCGCCTGCCAACGTGTCTTCCATCGTCGTGGACGAGGAAAAGCACGCCATGGACGTGGTTGTGGACGAGGAAAACCTGGCCATCGCCATCGGGCGTGGTGGGCAAAACGTGCGTCTGGCGTCTGATCTAACCGGTTGGAAGATCAACATCATGGACGCGAACGAATCGGCGCAAAAGCAGGAAGAAGAGACTTCTTCGCTGCGCAAGCTGTTCATGGAAAAGCTGGATGTCGACGAGGAGATCTCCGACATCCTGATCGAGGAAGGTTTCACCAGCCTGGAAGAAGTGGCCTATGTGCCTATTCAGGAAATGCTGGACATCGAGAGCTTCGATGAAGAGACCGTGAACGAACTGCGCGCACGCGCCAAGGATGCGCTGCTCACCCAGGAAATCGTGCGTGAGGAAAGCGTTGACTCGGTTTCGCAGGATCTGCGCGACCTGGAAGGGCTGACGCCCGAATTGATTGCCAAGCTCGCCGAAGCCGGCGTGCAAACCCGTGACGACTTGGCCGACCTGGCGGTGGACGAACTCACCGACATCACTGGCCAGTCCGAGGACGATGCCCGCGCCCTGATCGTGAAGGCGCGAGAGCACTGGTTCACGGACCAAGAGTAAAGATCATGGAGACTACGGAACCCTATGTCGAACACCACAGTTGCAGAACTCGCCAATGAACTGAAGCGCCCGACCGAAGCGCTGCTGGAGCAGTTGCAGGCCGCCGGCGTCAGCAAGCAATCCGCTTCCGACACCCTGACAGAGCAGGACAAGCAGCGGCTGCTGAGCCACCTTCAAGCCAGCCACGGCACATCCAGCGCCGCACGCAAGAAGATTGTCTTGACCAAAAAGTCAACCAGCGAGATCAAGCAGGCGGACGCCAGCGGCCGCGCACGAACCATCCAAGTGGAGGTGCGCAAGAAGCGCACCTTCGTCAAGCGCGACGACGAAGTCGCGACGGCGCCCGTTGCCGAACCGCCGGTAGCCGAGGTTGCGCCGCCGCCTCCACCGCCGCCTCCTGCACCCGCGCCCGCTCCCGTAGCACCGCCAGCGCCTGTCGAAGCGCCAGCACCGGCACCGGCCCCGATCCCTGCCGAAGTCGCGCCAGCGCCGGCTCCCGTTTCCATCATTGACGACGCTGAACGCGCCCGTCGCGAAGAGGAAGCGCGTCGCCACGCCGAGTTGCTGCGCCGTCAGGAAGAGGATGCGGCCGAACGTCGCCGTGCGCGTGAAGAGGCTGCCGAGCGCGCCAATGCCAAGGCTGCCAAAGATGTTGCCGCCACGCCTGCGCCTGCGCAAGCGCCCGCCACGCCCGCCGCAACTGCACAGGCTCAGGACGCTGCCGAACCTGCGAATGTTTCTGTGTCTTCCGCTTCCGCTCCCGCGGACGTGGCACCTGCGGCGCCGGCGCCTGTGACTGCCGCCGCTGCGCCCACCGAGGCTGAGGACGAAGCCGCCCGGGCCCGTGAGCAGGAGGCCAGCCGCCGCAAGGCGCTGGCCGAGGCCGAGGCCATTCGCGCCATGATGAGCGCGCCGCGCAAAGTATTGGTCGCCAAGAAGCCGGACGAAGCGAAATCCGCCGATGCCGCCAAAGGTACGGCTGCCAAGCCGGCGGCCGGTACTGCCGCCAAAGCGGGCGCGCCGGGCGCCGCCAAGGAAGTCAAATCCGCCAAGCTGTCTTCCAGCTGGGCAGGCGATCCCGCCAAGAAAAAAGGCATTCCCACCCGTGGCGACAGCTCGGGTGGTGTGGGCCGCAACAACTGGCGCGGTGGCCCGCGTGGCCGCCGCGGCGAGCGCGATCGCGATGACCGCCACGTCGCATCGGCGCCGGTCGAACACCGTGCCATCGAAGTGCACGTGCCCGAGACGATCACCGTGGCGGAGCTGGCGCACAAGATGTCGATCAAGGCATCCGAGGTCATCAAGGCGTTGATGAAGATGGGCCAGATGGTCACCATCAACCAGCCGCTGGACCAGGATACGGCCATGATCGTGGTCGAGGAAATGGGCCACACCGCCGTGGTTGCCGCTCTGGACGATCCCGAGGCATTCACCGACGAGGAAGTGCAAGCACAGGCGGCTGACGCTTTGCCGCGCCCGCCGGTCGTTACCGTCATGGGTCACGTCGACCACGGCAAGACCTCGTTGCTGGACTACATCCGCCGCGCCAAAGTGGCGTCGGGTGAAGCCGGCGGCATTACGCAGCACATCGGCGCCTACCACGTCGAAACGCCGCGCGGCGTGGTGTCATTCCTTGACACCCCTGGCCACGAGGCCTTTACGGCCATGCGTGCCCGTGGCGCTCAGGCCACCGACATCGTTGTCCTGGTCGTGGCTGCAGACGACGGCGTGATGCCGCAGACGAGGGAAGCCGTCAAGCACGCGAAAGCGGCTGGCGTGCCCATCGTCGTGGCCATCAACAAGATCGACAAGCCAGAAGCCAACCCGGATCGCGTCAAGCAGGAGCTGGTGGTTGAAGAGGTGGTGCCCGAAGAGTACGGCGGCGATTCGCCCTTCGTCTCCGTTTCCGCCAAGACCGGGCAGGGCGTTGATGATCTGCTGGAGCAAGTGCTGCTGCAGGCCGAGGTGCTGGAACTCAAGGCCCCGGTCGACGCCGCCGCCAAGGGTCTGGTGATCGAGGCCAGCCTGGACAAGGGCCGCGGCCCGGTCGCCACCGTGCTGGTGCAATCCGGTACGCTGAAAGTGGGTGACGTGGTGCTGGCGGGCCAGACCTCTGGCCGCGTGCGCGCCATGCTGGATGAAAACGGCCGACCGACCAAAGAGGCAGGCCCGTCCATTCCGGTGGAAATCCAGGGTCTGACCGAAGTGCCGCAGGCCGGTGACGACTTCATGGTCATGGTCGACGAGCGCCGCGCGCGTGAAATCGCCACCTACCGTGCAGGCAAGTTCCGCAACACCAAGCTGGCCAAACAGCAGGCTGCGAAGCTGGAGAACATGTTCACCGACATGACGGCCGGCGAAGTCAAGACGCTGCCGATCGTGCTCAAGGCCGACGTGCAGGGCTCGCAAGAGGCGCTGGCCGCTTCGCTGCTCAAGCTCAGCAACGACGAGGTCAAGGTGCAGATGGTCTACACCGGCGTGGGCGGCATCAGCGAGTCCGACATCAACCTGGCCATCGCATCGAAAGCCATCGTGATCGGCTTCAACGTGCGCGCCGATTCCGGTGCGCGCAAGCTGGCCGAAGGCAACGACGTCGACATCAAGTACTACAGCATCATTTATGACGCAGTGGACGAGCTGAAGACCGCCATGGCCGGCATGCTGGCGCCCGAGCGCCGCGAGGAAGTCATCGGCCACGCCGAGATCCGCACCGTGTTCGTCGCATCGAAGATCGGCACCGTGGCTGGTTCGTACGTGCTCGACGGCGTGGTGCAGCGCAATGCGCACTTCCGCCTGCTGCGCGACAACGTAGTCATCTACACGGGCGAGATCGAATCGGTCAAGCGCATGAAGGACGACGTCAAGGAAGTCAAGGAAGGCTTCGAGTGCGGTATCAAGCTCAGGAACTACAACGACATCAAAGAAGGTGATCAGTTGGAGATCTTCGAGATCAAGGAGATCGCCCGTACCTTGGCATGAAATCGGCTGCCAGCGCAGGTGCAACCAGCGCTGGCAGCTACTACTTTCATAGCTTTGGAGGCCTGAAGTCATGGCCCGTAAGAGTTCAGTTCCCAACCGGGGTTTTCGCGTCGCCGACCAGATCCAGCGCGATCTGGCCGAGTTGATCGCGCGCGAGGTCAAGGACCCGCGCGTGGGCATGATCACGCTCAACGCGGTTGAAGTCACGCCCGACTACGCGCACGCCAAGGTGTTTTTCAGCGTGCTGACCGGCGACCCGCAAGAGACCCAGGAGGCGCTCAACCATGCTGCGGGCCACTTGCGCAACCTGCTGTTCAAGCGCCTGCACATCCACACCGTGCCCACGCTGCATTTCATGTTCGACCGCACGACAGAGCGCGCATCGGACATGAACGCGCTGATCGCCAAGGCGGTGGCCTCTCGTTCGAAGGACGACGACGCGTCATGACCGCCACCCCACGTGCACGGGTGCAGCGGCGCCCGGTGCATGGGGTGTTGCTGCTCGATAAACCGCTGGGCCTGTCCAGCAACCAGGCGCTGCAAAAGGCCAAGTGGTTGCTGCGCGCTGAAAAAGCTGGGCACACAGGCACGCTCGACCCCTTGGCCACCGGCGTGTTGCCGCTGTGCTTTGGCGCGGCCACCAAGTTCAGCGGCCTGCATCTCGATGCCGACAAGCGCTATGAGGCCACGCTGCGCCTGGGCGTGACCACCACCACGGGCGATGCCGAGGGCGACGTCGTGCAAGAGCGCCCTGTGCCCTCCATCACGCCTGAGCAGCTGGATGCCGTGCGGGCGCGCTTCACCGGCGCCATCGGGCAGATCCCGCCGATGCACAGCGCCTTGAAGAAGGACGGCAAGGCTTTATACGAATACGCGCGAGCGGGCGTTGAAGTGGAACGCGCGCCGCGCCAGGTCGTCATTCATGCATTGAAACTGGCGCTGGCGCAGGACCACGCTGCGGCGCCAGCTATCATTATTGAAGTGACCTGCAGCAAGGGCACCTACATCCGCACGTTGGGCGAGGACATTGGCGCCGCGCTGGGCTGCGGCGGCCACCTGACGCGCCTGCGCCGCGTGGCTACCGGGCCCTTTATGCAATCGCAGTGCGTCACGCTCGAATCGCTTGAGGCGATGCCCGAGCCGCAGCGTCACGCTGCGCTGCAACCGCCCGAAGTGCTGCTGCCCGATCACACGGCCGTCACGCTCGGCAGCGAGGATGCCGGGCGCTTTCTGTCCGGCATGCGCCGGCGCGGTGCGTGGCCCGATGCTGCGCAGGTCGCCGTTTTTGGCGACAGCCCGCGTGCGCTGTTGGGCACCGCCCACGTCATGGCAGGCGAATTGATTCCCAACCGTTTACTCAGCCCTCTCGAAATCCAGCAGATCCTGCAAGCCGCCACGGCGCCACAAGCGCCCGCCGCGGCCCTTCACACAGAAACCTCCGTATGAGCAACCAGATTCGAAACATCGCCATCATTGCCCACGTTGACCATGGCAAAACCACCATGGTTGACCAGCTGCTGCGCCAGTCGGGCACCTTCGCCGACCACGAAAAAGTGGTCGATACCGTGATGGACAACAACGCCATCGAGCGCGAGCGCGGCATCACCATCCTGGCCAAGAACTGCGCCGTGAGCTGGGAAGGCACGCACATCAACATCGTCGACACCCCCGGGCACGCGGACTTCGGTGGTGAGGTGGAACGTGCGCTGTCCATGGTCGACGGCGTGGTGCTGCTCATCGACGCGCAGGAAGGCCCCATGCCGCAGACGCGCTTCGTGACCAAGAAAGCGCTGGCGCTGGGCCTCAAGCCCATCGTGGTGGTCAACAAGGTGGACAAACCCGGCGCCAACCCCGACAAGGTGGTCAACGCCGCGTTCGACCTGTTCGACAAGCTGGGCGCCACCGACGAGCAGCTGGATTTCCCCGTGGTCTACGCCTCGGGCATCAACGGCTGGTCTTCGCTGGAAGAGGGTGCGCCGGGCGAACAGTGGGGCCCCGACATGTCGGCCCTGTTCAACACGATCTTGAAGCACGTGAAGCCGCACGAAGGCTCGGCCGACGCGCCGCTGCAGCTGCAGATTTCCGCGCTCGACTACTCCAGCTTTGTCGGCCGCATCGGCGTGGGGCGCATCAACGCCGGCACGCTCAAGCCCATGCAGGAAGTGCTGGTGATGGAAGGCCCTGATGGCAAGCAGTTCAAGGGCCGCGTCAACCAGGTGCTGACGTTTGAAGGCCTGGACCGCGTGCAGGTCAAGGAAGCGCGCCCCGGCGACATCGTGCTGATCAACGGCATTGAGGAGATCGGCATCGGCGTCACCCTGACCGACCCGGCCAACCCGCAGCCGCTGCCGATGCTGAAAGTGGACGAGCCGACGCTGACGATGAACTTCTGCGTCAACACCAGCCCGCTGGCCGGGCGTGAAGGCAAGTTCGTGACAAGCCGCCAGATATGGGACCGCCTGCAAAAAGAGCTGCAGAGCAACGTGGCCCTGCGCGTGAACGAAACCGACGAAGAAGGCGTGTTCGAGGTCATGGGCCGGGGCGAATTGCACCTGACCATCCTGCTTGAGAACATGCGCCGTGAAGGTTACGAGCTGGCGGTGTCCAAGCCGCGCGTGGTCTTCCGCGACGTCGACGGTGAAAAGCACGAGCCCATCGAGCTGGTGACGGCCGACATCGAAGAAGGCCACCAGGGCGGCGTGATGCAGGCGCTGGGCGAACGCAAGGGCGAGCTGGTCAACATGGAATCGGACGGTCGCGGCCGCGTGCGCCTGGAATACCGCATCCCAGCGCGCGGACTGATCGGCTTCAGCAACGAATTCCTGAACCTGACGCGCGGCTCTGGCCTGATCAGCAACATCTTCGACAGCTATGAGCCGCACAAAGGCGACATTGGCGGTCGCAAGAACGGCGTGCTGATCTCGATGGACGACGGCGAGATCTTCACCTACGCGCTGGGCAAGCTGGACGACCGCGGCCGCATGTTCGTCAAGGCGAACGACCCGGTGTACGAGGGCATGATCGTCGGCATCCACAGCCGCGACAACGACCTGGTGGTGAACGCCACGCGCACCAAGCAGCTGACCAACTTCCGCGTGTCGGGCAAGGAAGACGCGATCAAGGTGACCCCGCCGATCGCGCTGACCCTGGAATACGGCGTGGAATTCATCGAGGACGACGAACTGGTCGAGATCACGCCCAAGAGCATTCGCCTGCGCAAGCGCCACCTGAAAGAGCACGAGCGCAAGCGCGCCAGCCGCGAATCGGCTTGAGCGGCATTTGAGGCAAGGGTTAGGCGGCGCGTGCAGGCGCGTTGCCGGCCGCCGGGGTGCCGCTGCGGCGTGGGCGCTTGGATTCGAGGTGCCTCGCTGTCTGATCGGGCCTCGTCTGAGTTGCGAGTCAAATACAGATCTGGCGCTCGTCCAGCCTGCGTGAGTAGCTCTGAAAAAATGAGTAAATCGTGCAGTGCCAGTTGACGAACTGGCGTCCCAGTGCCCAATGACACATCCCGTGATCAACGGGTGCCCAGCGCCACGCAAACACCAACGCGCACAACAAAAAAGCCGTGGCGAACCACGGCTTTTTTGTTGGCCGGGCCGCCCGGTCAAGGGCCCCGGCATTTCGGTGCTGCCGATCAGGGACGTGCCACGGCCCAGACGCCGCCCACACCCTGGCCGAGCTTGTCGCCTGGCTTGGCGTCTTTGGCGAAGTAGTACAGCGGCATGCCCTTGTAAGCCCACTGCTTGTTGCCATCGGCGCGGGTGATCACGGTGTATTCACCGATCGACTGCGCGGTGCTGGCCACGCCCAGCGGCGGCCAGTTGGCGGCGCACTGGTCCACGCATGCCGATTTGCCGCTGCCGCGCGCATCGCGCGAGTAGACGTACAGCGTGCGGCCATCCGGGCCGATCAGCGTGCCGTCGGTGGCCACGGTGGGCGTGCTGGGGGCGCCAGCGCCGGCCTTGGCCATGTCCGCGTTGGTTTGCGGTTGTTGGGTGGAGCAGCCTGCCAGCAGCGCGGCGGCAATGGCGGTGGCGGAAATCAGTGCCTTCATGAGCGGAACCTCCATGTACGGTGGAAAACCGGTCAAGTGTAGCCCCGCACCGCGCCAGCCCCTGTCGGACGAGGCGCCGGCAGCGGCTGCGCCGCAGGGCAGGGCGGCTTGTTCGCTGCCAGATCCGGCCGTCAAAAACGGCACTCGCGGCGAGCAAAACGCCGCCCCGCGCTTCAGCGGTGGCGCTCTTTCATCGCGCGTTCTACCTCGCGCTTGCCTTCGCGTTCTTTGATGGTGCTGCGCTTGTCGTGCGTGTCCTTGCCCTTGGCCAGGGCGATTTCGCACTTCACGCGGCCGTTCTTCCAGTGCAGGTTGATCGGCACCAGCGTATAGCCCTTTTGCTCCACCTTGCCGATCAGGCGCTGGATTTCCTCGGCGTGCAGCAGCAGCTTCTTGGTGCGCACGGAATCGGGTCGCACATGCGTGCTGGCCGTGCCCAGGGGGTTGATCTGCACGCCGATCACGAACAGTTCGCCGTTGCGGATCACCACATAGCCGTCGGTCAGCTGTGCCTTGCCCGCGCGCAGGGCCTTCACTTCCCAGCCTTCCAGGACCATGCCGGCCTCGTAGCGCTCTTCAAAGAAGTAGTTGAAGCCGGCTTTCTTGTTTTCGGCGATGACCGGGTTGGGCGACTTGGGTTTCTTGGTGGCCATCTTGGCAATATGGTGCGCGCGGCGCGCTTTGCAAGCGATTGCCCGGCAGGCAGCGACGACGGCACGCCTAGAATCGGGCAAACGCGCATTCTATGAAATCCGTCCACAAGTCCGTTCTGATCTGGTTCTCGGCGCAGGAGATGTTCGATCTGGTGATCGACGTTGCGCGCTATCCCGAGTTTCTTCCCTGGTGCAACAGCGCGCGGGTGCTGTCGCAGGACGAGCACGGCATGACCGCCGAGGTCGGTATCGGCTTCAAGGGCGTCACGCAGACTTTCACCACCCGCAACGATCATGTGCCCGGCCGCGAGGTGCGCCTGCACCTGGTCAGCGGGCCGTTTTCCAAGCTGGAAGGCGTCTGGACGTTCACGCCCGTGGGCGGCGAGGGCGAACGCGCCTGCCGCGTCGACCTGAAGATGGACTACGGCTTTTCCAACGCCTTGCTGGCGACCTTGGTCGGCCCGGTGTTCGACAAAATCGCCACCTCCATGGTCGATGCCTTCGTGCAGCGGGCCGAGCAGGTGTACGGCGCCTCCAAGGCATGAGCGCGAGCCCGTCGCCCGACGACCAGCCCGCCAGCGCGGCGCAGGGGGCGAGTGGCGCCGAGTCGTCTTGCGCACCCGCCATCAGCGCCGCACCGCTGAACATCACGGTGGCCTATGCGCCGGCACCGCGCGAGGTGGTTGAGGTGGCACTGCAGTTGCCGCCCGGCGCCACGTTGGCGCAAGCGGTGCAGGCCAGCGGCCTGGCCCAGCGCTTTGCTGATCTGGACTTGAGCCCGGGCCACGTCGGCATATGGGGCCGCAAGGCCGCGCCGGACCAGCCGCTGCGCGACGCCGATCGGGTGGAGGTTTGGCGCGCGCTGCGCGTTGACCCGAAACTGGCGCGGCGCGAGCGTTTTCGGGCTCAAGGCGCGGGGCAAGCGGGCTTGTTCAAGCAGCTTAGGCCGGGAGCCAAGTCCGGCTACTAGCGAGCAGCCTCGGGCGCACGAATGCGCTGGGTGCCCCGCAGGCCCAGACTTTTCGCCAAGGCTCTGGCGAAAAAAACATTTCTGATTTGCTGCACTATTGATAGCTGCTTGCGCTGGTGAGGCGGGCGCTAGCGGTCGATTCTTTATAGATGAATGGGGCGCTTGCGACAGCCTGGCGGTGCGCCGGCGTCTGGGCTCAGGTCGCCCATGCAGCGCGGGTATCAGCGCACACGGACCCGCTCAGCCCCCGTCGCCCCAATGCACTTGCCGCTGGCCCAGCATGCGCTGAATGCGCCGGTGCACGGTGGAGCGGTTCACGCCCAGCAGGCGTGCCACTTCCGAAACGTTGCCCTGGCACTGCGCCAGCAACTGCGCCAGCGCTTCCGGGTCGGCCGATTCGGTTCGCGCGGCGGCGTGGGGCGCGCTCAAGGGGGGCGTTGCTGGCGTGTCCTGGGCATCGCCAGCGGACGCCGATTGCAGCGCATCCGGCAGGTGCGACAAGGCGATGACCTGCGCGCCGCCGGGGTCCGCCGCATCGGGCTCGTGGCACAGCGCCACCGCGTAGCGCAGCACGTTGCTCAGCTCGCGCAGGTTGCCGGGCCAGCGGTGCGCCAGCAGGGCCGCGCGTGCGGGCTCGTCGAGGTGGTAGCCGCCCAGATCGGCCAGCAGACGGTCGAGCATGGCCGCCAGATCCTGGCGCTGGCGCAGTGGTGGCAGGTGCAGCTCGGCCGCGTTCAGGCGGTACAGCAAGTCCTGGCGGAACTGGCCGGCTTCCACCAACGTGGCCAGCGCCCGGTGCGAGGCCGACACCACGCGCAAGTCCACGTGGCGCGGCCCGTGCGCGCCCACGGGCGTCACCTGCGATTCAGACAGCACCCGCAGCAGTTTGGCCTGCAGGCCCACCGGCATGTCGCCGATTTCGTCCAGAAACAGCGTGCCGCCGTGCGCCGCTTCAATCAGCCCCTGTCGCCCCTTGCTGGCGCCGCCCGTCCACGACCCTGGCAGGTAGCCGAACAGCTCGCTTTCCAGCAGCGCTTCGGGGATGGCGGCGCAGTTGATGGCGATGAAGGCGCCTTCGCGGCCGCTGGCGGCGTGCAGCGCGCGCGCCAGAAACTCTTTGCCCGCGCCCGTCTCGCCCTGCACCAGCACCGGCAGGCTCTGCGGCGCCAGGCGGGCGGCCTTGTGCAGCAGCGCGTTCATTGCTGGGTCACCGGCCGTCAGCGTGCCCAGGGCTGGGGGCAGGGGCTGCGGCGCAGAGATCGTCAGGCTGCGCGCGGGGGCGCGCTGCGGTTCCATCGCGTGGGCGAAGAGGATGTTGCCGTCGCGCGCCCGCACGATGCGCTCTTGCGCGGGGCGGTTGCGTCGCAGCTGGGGCAAATGCGCCAGGTCGAAGTCGAAGAAGTGCTCCAGCGGCTGGCCGATCAACGAGGGGCGCTTGCGCCATTCCAGCCCGGCGGCGGCCACCAGCGCGCGGGCGCCGGCGTGGGTGGTGGCGCGGATGCGGCCACGCGCGTCGATGCTGATGGCCGCGTCCGGGTCCACGTCCAGAAAGTCGGGCGATTGCGAAAAGCGCAGCACCCAGTCGTTGCGCGACTGGGCCATCAGGTTGGCCAACTCTACGCGGCGCGCGGCGGCCACCACCAGGTTCAGCGCCAGGTTCTGGCTGGCGCGCTCAGCAGGCGACTTGAGCAGGGACAAGTCCAGCACCGCCGCCAGCTCGCCGCGCAGGTCGTAGATGGGCGCCGCCGTGCATGACAGCTGCGTGTGGGTGAAGTCGAAATGGTCGCTCTGGTGCACGACCAGCGCCTCGCCCGTGGCCAGGCAAGCGCCCACCGCCGACGTGCCCGCCCGGTCTTCGCGCCACTCTGCGCCCAGGTACAGCCCGGCATGCCGCAGGTCGGCCGCTTGCGCCTGGTGGCCCAGAAAATCCACCGCCACGCCGTGCCGGTCTGCCAGCAAGAGCACGTAGTCCAGCCCCTTGAGCTGTTGGTACAGCCGCTCCAGCCCGCTGCGCGCAATGCGGATCAGCGATTCGGATTCGTCCTGGTGAATCCGCAGCTGGCTTTCGGGGACGATGTAGGCCTCGCACGTCTGTGCTGGGTCCAGCCGATGGTGGTCGATGCAGCGGCGCCAGCTGCCCAGCACGGCCTGATCGCGCTCGCCCCGGCCCGTGGGGTAGCCCAGGCCAAAGGCTTCGATCTCCTGGGTGTGCGATGCGTAGGACTGAAGGGGCATGGCAAGGGGCCGCAACAAGCGTCAACGCAGGCATTCTGCGGGCAGGGGCGCCGGCGGCCAACATGGTTTACCCAAGACCGCGGTGGCCGGTGCGCGTTGGTCGGTGCAACACCTGTTGCATCGCGCGCGCCACCCGTCGCGCGGCGCAACGGCCGTGCGTGGGGTGTGCCCAACAGGGATTTCCCTCGCGTCGGCGTGCTAAGTCGTTGATTTGATTAGGGCTTGGCGCCTGTCGCCGGTGTGGCACAGGCCTTGCAAAAAGGCCGGCAGCCCGTTCGCCCAAGGCGCGGCGGGTTCCAACCCAAAAAAGGAGACGACATGACCGAAGCCCTTGCCACCCCGGCGCCTTCCGCTGCATCCACGGGCGAGCCTGACCCGGCCCGCGCCGGCGTGCAGGCACTCCTCGACCAGCTCAACCAGGCGCTGGCAGCGCGCGATGCCCAAGCCGCGGCGGCGCTGTTCGCCACCGAGTCGTATTGGCGCGACCTGGTGCTGTTCACCTGGAACATCAAAACCCTGGAAGGCCCTGCCGCGGTAGAGGACATGCTGAACGCCCAGTTCGCCGCCATCGAATCGGCGGTGTTCGGCATCGACCCCAACGAGCAGGTGGACGCCGCCGACGGCGTGACATCGGCCTGGATCACCATCGACACGGCGCACGCGCGCGGCGACGGCCACGTGCGCATCAAAGATGGGCGCATCTGGACGCTGCTGACGGCGGCCCAGGAACTCAAGGGCCATGAAGAGCCGATGAACGCGCGCCGCCCGATGGGAGCCGAGCACGGCATCCAGCGCGGCCGCAAGACCTGGCTGGAGCGCCGGCAGGACGAGGCCACCCGCCTGGGCACCGAAGAGCAGCCCTTCGTGCTGGTGATCGGCGGCGGGCAGGGCGGTATCGCGCTGGGCGCGCGGCTGCGGCAGCTGGGCGTGTCGCACATCGTGATTGACCGCTACGCCCGCCCTGGCGACCAATGGCGCAGCCGCTACAAATCGCTGTGCCTGCACGACCCGGTGTGGTACGACCACCTGCCTTACCTGCCTTTTCCGCCCAACTGGCCTGTTTTCGCGCCCAAGGACAAGATCGGCGACTGGCTGGAGATGTACACCAAGGTGATGGAGGTGAACTACTGGCCGTCCACCAACTGCGTGAACGCGCGCTACGACGCGGCCAAGCAGGAATGGGAAGTGACGGTAGAGCGCGACGGCCAGCGGCAGGTCATCCGCCCCAAGCACCTGGTGTTTGCCACCGGCATGTCGGGCAAGGCGAACGTGCCGCAGATCAAGGGGCAGGACATCTTCAAGGGCGAGCAGCAGCACTCGTCCCAGCACAGCGGGCCGGACGCCTACGCCGGCAAGAAGGTGGTGGTGATCGGCGCCAACAACTCGGCCCACGACATCTGCGCCGCCTTGTGGGAGCACGGCGCCGACGTGACCATGGTGCAGCGCTCGTCCACGCACATCGTGCGATCGGATTCGCTGATGGACATCGGCCTGGGTGATCTGTATTCCGAGCGGGCCGTGGCCAGCGGCGTGACCACCAAGAAGGCCGATTTGATCTTCGCCTCGCTACCCTACCGCATCATGGCGGACTTCCAGGTGCCGCTGTACGACCGCATCCGCGAGCGCGACGCCGAGTTCTACCAAAAGCTGGAAGACGCGGGCTTCATGCTGGATTTTGGCGACGACGACTCCGGCCTGTTCATGAAGTACCTGCGCCGCGCATCGGGCTACTACATCGACGTGGGCGCGTGCGACTTGGTGATCGACGGCAGCATCAAGCTGCAAGCGGGCAAGAACAAGGGCATCAGCCACCTGACCGCCGACAGCGTGGTGCTGACCGACGGCACCGAGCTGCCCGCCGATCTGGTGGTGTACGCCACCGGCTACGGGTCGATGAACGGCTGGGTGGCCGATCTCATCAGCCAGGACGTGGCCGACAAAGTGGGCAAGGTGTGGGGCCTGGGCTCTGACACCACCAAGGACCCCGGCCCATGGGAAGGCGAGCAGCGCAACATGTGGAAGCCCACGCAGCAAGAGAATCTGTGGTTTCACGGCGGCAACCTGCACCAGTCGCGCCACTACTCGCTGTACCTGGCGCTGCAACTGAAAGCGCGGCAGGAGCAGGTGCCCATGCAGGTCTACGGGCTGCAGCAGGTGCACCACCAGCGCTGACACGCTCAAAGGGCCGGCCGGCGCGCCAGCGGCATCGCGTGCTGGCGTGCACAGGCCCCCGGGCATAAAAAACGCGCCCTTGCGGCGCGTTTTCTAGTGGGTGACTGGCAGGTGATTGCTATGTTTAACGTAGCTGCCAGCGCTGGTCCAGCGGGCGCTGGAACCGGTTTTTATTGAAAGCTTACTTGCAGTCGGACTGGATGATGCCGTTGATGCGCTTCAGCTCGGCGGCGCGTTGGGTATCGTCCAGCACTTCGCGCTCGCCCTTCTCGTTGGTGCGCGCCATGCGCACGCCCGAATCCAGGGTGGCCTTGCCTTCGCGTGCGCGCTTGCAGTTTTCAGCGCGGGCCTGGGCCAGCTTTTGCTCTTCAGCTTTTTTCTTGGCGGCTTCAGCGGCCTCGGCCTGCTTTTTCTTCTCTTCCAGCGCCTTGTCCACCCCGGCGGTGGCCGGGCCGCTGGCGGGCGTGGCGGCGCTGGCGGCCGCAGTGGCGGGCGCTGCCTGGGCGGGCGCCTCGGTCACTGGCGCGCTGAGGCTGGAGCCACGCGGCTGCTTGAGGATGTTCTTGGCGGGGATGTCGGCGGGCGGCGCTACGTCGCTGTAGACGCGGCTACCGTTCTTGTCGATCCATTGGTACTGGGCGGCTGCCGTCAGGCTGGTTGCCATGGCAAGCGCGAAAAACAGGGCACGAGCGGATTTCATGGGTCAGAAGTGTAATGAGGCCAAAGGGCCGATTGGCGGCCCGCGCACAGCTTTATTTGCACGCCAGCGCGCCAGGGCCGCGCAAACGTGTCTTTTCCACGCCGCAGCCATGGTTGGGCCGGCGCCCAGGGTATCCGGCCTGTGTGACCCTCTGGCGTCCTATAGCGGACCCAGGCGCCCGCGCTACGGACCGCGTAGGGCATATGCCCCTACGCAGCCCCGACGGGCTATTCCGGCTGTTTACAATCTGGCTTTTGGAGCTTTCCCATGCGCCTACTCGGCAATGCGCTGACGTTTGACGACGTACTGCTCGTCCCCGCGTTCTCCCAGGTCCTGCCCAAGGACGTTGACCTCTCCACCCAGTTCACCCGCCAGATTCGGCTGAATCTGCCCCTCGTCTCGGCCGCCATGGATACCGTGACCGAGGCGCGCCTGGCCATCGCCATGGCGCAAGAGGGTGGCATCGGTATCGTGCACAAGAACCTCACCGCGCAAGAGCAGGCCGCGCAGGTGGCCAAGGTCAAGCGCTATGAAAGCGGCGTGCTGCGCGACCCGGTGGTCATCACCCCCGAGCACACCGTGCTGCAGGTGAAACAGCTGTCGGACGAGCTGGACATCAGCGGCTTTCCGGTGATTGACCAAGGCCGTGTCGTCGGCATCGTCACCGGGCGCGACATGCGCTTTGAAAGCCGCTACGACCTGCCCGTGCGCGAGATCATGACCCCGCGCGATCGCCTGATCACCGTGCCCGAAGGCACCGGCCTGATCGAAGCCAAGCGCCTGCTGAACAAGCACAAGCTCGAGCGCCTGCTGATCCTGGACGACCACGACCGCCTGAAGGGCTTGATCACCGTCAAGGACATCACCAAGCAGACCACCTTCCCCAACGCTGCGCGCGACGATTCCGGCCGCCTGCGCGTGGGCGCCGCCGTGGGTGTGGGCGCGGGCACTGAAGAGCGCGTAGAGGCGCTGGTCAAGGCAGGTGTAGACGCCATCGTGGTCGACACCGCCCACGGCCACAGCCAGGGCGTGATCGAGCGCGTGCGCTGGGTCAAGCAAAACTACCCGCAGGTGCAGGTGATCGGCGGCAACATCGCCACCGGCGCCGCCGCGCGTGCGTTGGCCGACGCGGGCGCCGACGGCGTCAAAGTGGGCATCGGCCCCGGCAGCATCTGCACCACCCGCATCGTGGCGGGCGTGGGCGTGCCGCAGATCACCGCCATCGACAACGTGGCCACCGCGCTGCAAGGCAGCGGCGTGCCCCTGATCGCCGACGGCGGCGTGCGCTACAGCGGCGACATCGCCAAGGCCATCGCCGCGGGTGCCAGCACCGTCATGATGGGCGGCATGTTCGCCGGCACCGAAGAAGCGCCCGGCGAAATCGTGCTGTACCAGGGCCGCAGCTACAAAAGCTACCGCGGCATGGGCAGCATTGGCGCCATGCAGCAGGGCAGCGCCGACCGCTACTTCCAGGAAAGCACCACCGGCAACCCCAACGCCGACAAACTGGTGCCCGAAGGCATTGAAGGCCGCGTCCCGTACAAGGGCAGCGTGGTCAGCATTTTGTTTCAGCAGGCCGGTGGGTTGCGCGCTTCGATGGGGTATTGCGGCTGCGCGACGATTGAGGATATGCGATCAACGGCGGAGTTTGTGCAGATTACGGCAGCGGGGATTCGTGAATCGCACGTGCATGATGTGCAGATCACGAAAGAGGCACCGAATTATCGGGCGGATTAAAATTTTTATGAAAGGCGTTTATGGGTGTCATTAGAAGCTACGCTCTGTGGAATAACAAAGGAGGTGTAGGGAAAAGCACTATTACTTTTCACCTTGCCTCCCGTTTCGCGGAGAAGAATAAGAATATTAATGTCGCGGTGATTGACCTATGTCCGCAGGCCAATTCCAGCATGATGCTCCTCGGAGGCGGTACTAAGGGTGAGCAAGCTGTGCTCGATCTGTGTACTGCGGCCACGCCTAAGACAGTCGTCGGATATTTGAGTGTGGTGATTGCTGGTGGCGCGGGCGCCCAATTGCCAAAGCCATCTAATTTCATGGTTAAAGTTCATGACCATAATTCTGAGATGCCGGATAATTTATTTCTTCTCTCTGGGGATGGAAATTTGGAGCCAATGGCTCCGGCAATATCAGCCGCTGCTGCGGCGCCCGCTTTGACACCGAGTTCGCAGCCTTGGAAATGGGTTCATGAGATATTTTTGAAATTTATTGAAAACATTGGTGCGAGTTCTAGTGAAAAGGATTGGATGGTTTTCATAGATACTAACCCGAGTTTTTCGATATATACTGAATTAGCGGTCTCGGCTGCTGAACGACTTATTACGCCCGTGAATGCCGACGACTCGTCTCGGGTTGCCGCAAATGCAATGTTCATTTTGCTTCATGGCCAAATACCACCACATCCGATATACGGATCGTGGACATATGCTGCGCAAGCGCAAAAGTATAAGCTACGCGTTCCGGAAATTCATGTGATAGTCGGTAATAGATTGACACAGTACGAAGGCGCAGCCACGGCATTTGAGGCATTGTCGGATGCAACTGCAGACACTTTGTTCGCGGCCTACCAAACCCATCCTAGTTACTTTACCCCGCGAACATCAAAGGCTAAGGACGTAAAATCTTTTCGCACTAATTACTCCGTTCCCTTGCGTGATTTTAATACTGCCGGCGTGGTATCCGCTCACCTAGGAAAGCCTTTATCGAAAATGCATCAGCAATACTATCCTGTTCATGGTGTGAACGTAAAAGTAAATGCTGATAAAGTTAAAGATTGTTCGGATGCCGTCGATAGCTTAATTAAATTCATTAACTAATGAAACTCGCCGAAGCCCTCCTCATCCGCGCTGATCAGTGGGGAAATTTGGGTCGGATCAAAATTTCCGAGATCACTGTTCCCACAGGGCGGTGCGAGCCCCAAGCGCTTTACCCACATCAAGGCCACAACCCTGCTAAAGTAAGGGTTCCTTTCTTCAAGGAATACCGATGCTCGCCAAGATGACCTCCAAGAACCAGATCACCCTACCTAAAGCCGTGGTCGCCCAACTGCCGCCTTCGGAATACTTCGAAGTGGAAGCGGTGGACGGACGCTTGATGCTGACACCGGTGCGCCTGCAGAAGGCCGACGCGGTGCGCGCCAAGCTGGCGGCGCTGGGCATTGGCGAAGACGATGTGCGCGACGCCGTGGCGTGGGCGCGCCAAGGTGCCTGAGGCACTTTCGTGCGGCCGCTGGCGGGTGGTGCTGGACACCAACGTGGTGCTTTCGGCGCTGCTTTTCGGCGCTGGCCGACTGAGTCCGTTGCGCGATCACTGGCAGACCGGGCAGATGGTGCCGCTGGTGAGCAAGGCCACGGCGCAGGAACTGCTGCGCGTGCTGGCCTATCCCAAATTTCGCCTGAGCGCGGCTGAGCGCGATGAGTTGCTGGCGGACTATCTGCCCTATGCCGAGACGGTGGCCGTGCCCGACGCATGGACGGATTTGCCCCTGTGCCGCGACCCGAAAGACCAGATGTTCCTGCTGCTCGCGCGTGCCGCAAGTGCGGACGTGCTTGTGACGGGCGATGACGATCTTCTTCAAATGGCGGGCACCGCTGCGTTGCCATTCGACATCTGCACGCCGGCCGCGTTGCTGGAGCGACTGGTGGCAGGCGACAATTGATCTATGAAACTCGCCGAAGCCCTGCTGATCCGCGCCGATCAGAAAAAGAAAATCCTCTCGCTGCGCGAGCGCATTGCGCAGAACGCGCTGGCGCAGGAGGGCGATTCGCCGCGCGAGGACATCGCCAAGCTGATTGCCGAATGCTTTGCCGTGATTGCCGAGCAGCAAGCGCTGGTCCTGAAAATCGACGCGGCGAATGTGGCGGCCAAGTTGCCCGATGGGCGGCCGTTGGCCGAGGTGCTGGCGGCGCGCGATGTGTTGATGCAGCAGCATGCCATTTTGAAAAGCGCGGTAGACGCCACGCACAAAGAGCCTGACCGTTACAGCGCGCGTGAAATCAAATGGGTGCCGCAGATCGACGTGGCGGCCACACAAAAGCAGATGGAAGACCTGAGCAAGAAAATCCGTCAGCTGAATGTGCAGATTCAAGAGACGAATTGGCGCGTGGAGATTTGACGCAGCGCGGCCTGCCGGTGAAGCGCTGCCGGCGTGCCCTTGGTTTGAGGCGCGCTTGCGGCACCGGGCAGCAGCGATACGCGGTGGGCATCGTTGCTCACTGCGCCGGACGCGAAGGCCCTTGAGGCAGGGGAAAGACTATAAAAGTCATAGCTTCTGGCGCAGGCTGCTCCAGCGCCAGAGGCCGATTTGACCACTAGAAAACACATTCTGGTTTTGGAGCGTACCGGGCGAGCCGTCAGACCCCGGCGTGGCCGCCAGGGGGTTGAAAACATACTGGGGGCCTTGGCCCGGCGCGAAGGGCGGCGCCACACCATCACCCAGTCCGCCCGACACCTCTGACACCGCACCTCGTACCCCGCACACCGCACTACCAGACGGCTGGCGGTACGCTCCTCCCTCTTGTCATTGCCGCCCGCTTGATGTTCGCGCCGCACTGGTTTGGGTGCGCGCGTCACTCGGTCAGGGTGGGGCGCATCAGGGCGTCAGCGCTTGCGGCGTCCACAACGTGGTGCGGGCAGGTCAAGGCAGCAAAACGCGACGAGAAGAACGCCGGCCTGGTCAGCCGGGCGCAGCGCGCTCGCCTCTGTAAACGCAGCCGAGGGCGTCAAATCGCTACAGATTGAATAGCTGCCAGCGCCCGCTGAGCCTGCGCTGGACCCCGAAATGTCTTGATAAACCGATGGGCCGGCGCTGGTCAGCCGCGCACCCATTTGCCGTAACGCCACCATGCCCAAGGCAGGTAGTGCATGGCGGCGCCTTCGCCCGTGCGGTGGTGGGCGTGCTGCTTGACCCAGTCTTCCACCTGCTGCCACCAGCGGGCAAATTCGGGGTCTCCGCCGTTGCCTGCGTCGGCCGGCAGGCCGCGCGACCAGTACAGGCGCCCCACGTCTTGCGCGGGGGTGGAGAAGGGGTGGCGCAGGTATTCGATGACGGGCGCGTGCAGCGTGTTGCTCACGCCGGTGTCGTGCGAGCGGCGCTGCACCTCGGGCTGCCAGGCAAAGGCCTTGTTCCAGAGGGCGAAGCGGCGCGACAGTGCATCGCCGCTTCGGCGCGGCGGAAAGTCATCGAGCCAAATGGAATCGGGCGACGGGCTGTCCAGCGCCAGCAGCTGCACGTCGGCCGTGCTGCGCAGAAAGCGGAGAAAGTCGCGCTCGTCGCGCTCGGTCATCGCGACGGCGATTTGCTTACCGGTTCGAGGGGCCATGAATTGATACTAAGCCCAAAGCGCGGGGCAGGGTGCGGGCCAGCCACGTCCCCGGCCCGAAACATCGAAGGCCACGCGGCACGTCCTCAGAACAGGCTTTTGATCCCGTCGAACAGGCCTTTGCCCGCAGCGTCGCCGGCCAAACCACCGATGATGCCGCCGACGATGCCGCCAACCAGCGTGCCTACGCCGGGTACCACCGAGCCAATGGCGGCGCCCGCTGCTGCGCCGCCCCAGGCGCCAGCGGCGCCGCCAACCAGGCCGCTGGCGGCGCGGCCAGTGTTCTCGCCAATGCGGTTGCCATCGTCGCGGAAAGCCTGGGCGACGTTCAGTGCGTCCAGTGCAATGCCAATGGGCCGCACCACGCGCCCGGCCTTGGCCAGCAGTTCGCCGCCGGCACGGACGGATCGGTTGTCCAGCAGCTGCGCCGCGTCCTTGGCCGCTTGCGCGCGCGTTCCGCTGCTGCCGCTGGTCGCGCCGGTTCTGCCCACTTTGGATTCGGTTTCGATGCGGGTGGCGTAGCGAGGGTCATTGGCTGGCACGTCGGCCACCACATCGACGATGCGCTGGCCACCCAGGCGGGGCACCTCTGTCTGCGTCGGCAGTCCCTGAGCGGAGAAGCGGTTGGCGATCGCATCGCGCGCCAGGCTGCCATTCAGGTTGTTGGCCTGTTGCAGGTTCAATCCGCGGGCGGCGGCCTGAGAGGCGTTGAGCGAACCCGGCGGCGGTGTATTGACGCCGGGCACCACGCTGATGCCGTGCGACTCAAGCAGCGTTTTGAGTGGCCCTGTAGGGCCGCCTTTGCTGGTCCATGCGCTTTGGGTGAACTCCCAGCGTTTTTCCAGGATAGGGTTGTTGATCAAGGTCCGGTCGCCCCGATTGGCAAGGTATTGCCCGGTGGCCCATTGACCGGATGGGGCTGGGACGTGATTGCTCTGCTCAGAGGGTTGTTGCGATGCGCTGACCACTTCGCGCGCGAAATTGCCGGCGTCGATGGGGTTCTGGTTTGCCAGCTCTGCCTCGATAGCCGCATACGCTTCAGAGGCGTTTTCTGGGTGGGTGCGCTGGGCGTCTACCGTCCATTGGGCGAGTTGTTGGGTGTCGACGGCGCCGGATCTGGGGTCGGTGGCTTGGCGTATCAGTTGGGTGGCTTGTGCGCGGTTGTCCTGCGCGGCGCCGGAAATCGGTGAATCCTGAACTCGGGATACGGCAAGCTGGCTCATAGCGGCAAAACGTGTGCAACGCCCGGAAAGCGTCAACACGCTGGGTGGTGTACGACGATGGTGACTCTAGCCATCGAAGAGCTGGCTCGCCAGTTGGTACGGTTCCCATTGGAAAGACTACTAGCGGTCTGCGCGGCAGACGCTGCGCCGCTTGCGCCGCGTGGTACAGCGGTCAATCACACGGCTGCCGTCTGCGCCAATGGCCGGGCTATGGGCCGCCGGCATCGCCACGCGACCCTGGTTTTTGCATGCTTCGCTGTGGCGCCACCTGTCTCGCAGACGTCTGGGTTACGTCGCAGCGGCGCTTGAAATCAGTGGCCCGGTACTGGCCATACCCAGTCGCCAGCTTCTTCGCCGCCCGGCGCTGCTGTCAGAACGGGCACGCCGGGTGTCAGCGGCTGGCCGTTCAAGGCCCAGCGGTGCCGGGTGGCGAACTCAAACCCGGCACTCGACTGGCGGCAGGCGATGTCCTGGGTGCGAAAGTCGGGCGCAAAGTCGGCACAGGGCACACCCGGGCTGAGGGCGTTGCTGCCTGAGGGCACGGTGGCCAGGCCGTCGGTGGCGGGCAGGTAGAAGGCGTGGGCAGTGCCGGCGCCGTCGCGCAGCACCAGCAGCTTGTAGCGGCCCGCCTCGGCGGCGGACACGCCGGGCGGCGGCAGCGGCGCGTCAGTCCATTTGTAGGCGCCGGGCGTGACGTCGGACACTCGCACATGCGGCGGCCGGTCGTCGGCAGGTGCGCCACCGATGAAGCGCCAGCCTACCCAAAGCAGCACGAGCGCCGCCCCCAGCGCCATGCCGCGCAGGGCGGAGGCCAGCACCTGGCGGGTCAACGCCAGCGTGTCAGGGGCAGGGTGGTGGGGCATGCGTGGACTTCAGGGCCGTGGCTGGTCTGGTGTAGAGGTTAGATATATAAACGCGCGCTGGCGCCGGTGTTGCCTGCGCGAGCAGCTACGGATAGTGTAGCGGCTGGCGGCCAGACGGCATCGACGGTGCACGTGGGCGAGCCATGTGGATACCGGGCCGAACGGTGGCGGAAGCTCCTACCGCCGCCGTGCCGGTGCTGAGTGAGCGGGGGCTCGCCAAGGCGATCCAAGGTGAGGATGTCGCTGCGCTGGGAAAGCGCTTCAGCGGCTGCTTTGCGCCGAACGTGTCACCCGCCGAGTCCGCGTGATCGAGTTCAGCTGGTTGGCTTCACGGGACGGGGTTCACGCTGTTGGGCTCAAGCGACTTCTCGCCGTCGGCCGGAAACAGCGCTCGCACCGCGCGCTGGATGCCCGCGTAGCCGGTGCAGCGGCACAGGTTGCCGCTCATCATTTCAATGGCTTCGTCGGCGCTGGGCGGGGGGTGCAGCTGGTGCAGCCAGGTCATGTTCATCACCATGCCCGCCGTGCAGTATCCGCACTGCACACCGCCGCAGCGCGCCAGCGCTTCGCGCACGGGCGCACTTTCGCTGGCAGCGGCCACCGATTCGATGGTGCGCACGCGCTGGCCGTGCAGCTGCCAGGCCATCAGCAGGCAGGCGTTGGCGGGTTCGCCGTTCAGCCAAACCATGCAGGCGCCGCAGCGCCCCACCTCGCAACCGCGCTTGGCGCCGGTCAGGTGCCAGCGCTCGCGCAGCAGGGTCAGCAAGCGTGTGTCGGGTGGGCAGCGCAGCTGAACGGGCTGCCCGTTCAGCTCAAACGCGACGTCCAGCTCAACGTCTGTGGGCAGCCCGGGGGTAACTGACAGGTCGTTGTTCATGTCGGGGACTGTTCCAACAAAGCGATCACGCGCAGCGGCGTCATGGGCAGGCGCGAAACCGGGCGCTGCAGCGCAGCGGCAAGCGCGTTGGCAATGGCGGGCACAGCTAAGTTGACGCTGATCTCGCCCGCGCCGCGCGGGCCGATCGGGTCGTTGGGCGGCAGGTTTTCAATCGCGATCAGCTGCATTCGCGGCGCATCCATGATCGAGGGGATGAAGTAGGCGTCCAGGTTGCGCGCGGTGTAGTGGCCGCCTTCGCATTCCAGCTCTTCCAGCAGGCTCATGCCCAAGCCCATCACGGCGCCGCCTTCCATTTGGCCCAGATAACCCTGGGCAGAGGCAACGGGGCCGAGCGCGGTGCACATCACCAGATCCTGCACCTGCACCATGCCGCTCCAGGTGTCGACACGCACCTGCGCCACGGCGGCGCAAGCGCCGAAAACGAAATGGGTGTCGTGCGCGTTGGTGGCAGGGTCTTCAGCGTGCAGTTCGATGTCGATGCAAGGGCGTGCGTCGCCCAGGCGCTGCGCCAGCGCGGCCAGGCTGAGCGATTCACCCCATTCGGCGCGGGCGCGGGCGATCAGGCTGTGCCATTCGTCCTTGGCTTGGGCCAGCGCGCGCCACACCAGCGTGGTGGCGCGCGACGCGGCCACGGGGCCTGAATCTGGCGTCAGCGCCGTATCGCCCAACACCGGGCGAACGTCGGAGGGCTGGCAGCCCAGCCACTGCGCGCACAGGTTGCGAATCGCGCCGCCGAGGTTCTGGCCCAGCTCGGTAAACCCGCAGCGCAGCTCGATCAGTCCGTCAGGCGCCAAAGCCAGCTGCATGCGGCTTTCGCTGGGGCCGCCTTTGCCGAAGCCGTCGCTGCGGTGAATCAGGGCCAGCCCGACGCCATAAGCGTAGCGGCCTTCGCCGTCGCGCCAGTGGTGCGGGCCCTGCCACAGCCCTTGCTGGCGCGCCACGTCCAGCGCGCGGTGCGGGCCGTCAAACGCCACGACGTGCTGGCCCAGCGGGCCTGGGGCATCAGGGGAGGCGAGGTTTATGGCCCGGAAGGCGTCAGGCGCCATGCCGGCAAGGGCGGCCAGCCGGTCCATGTGCTGTTCCAGCGCGAATTGCACCTGCACGGCGCCAAAGCCGCGGAATGCGCCGGCGATGCCGTTGTTGGTGTAAGCCAGCCGCGCCTGGATGCGCACGGCGCGGTACTGGTAGGGGCCGGGGGCGTGCTCGACCGCCGCGTCCAGGACTTCGGGGCCGTGCGTGGCGTAGGCGCCCGTGTCGGCAAGGATGTCGACCTGCTGGAACGTCAGGCGCCCCTGCGCGTCGATGCCGGTGCGCATGCGGATGCGCATGGGGTGGCGCTTGACGCCCAGGTCCACCGATTGCGGCCGCGTGAGGTGCAGACGCACGGGCCGCTGCGCCTTCCAGGCCAGCAGCGCCGCAATGGGCTGAATCGTCAGCTCGTCCTTGCCGCCGTACGACCCGCCGACGGGCGTGCCCACCGCCTGAACTTGGTCGGGGGCCAGGCCTAGCATGTCTGCAATAACTTGCCTTTCGCGCGCCGGGTTGTGGCCGCCAAAGAACAGGCGCAGGCCGCCGTTGCCGTCAGGCTCGGCCACGCCGCCTTCGGTTTCCAGGTAGGTGTGCATCTGGCGCGGCGTGTGGTAGCTGTCCTCCAGCACATGGGCGCTGGCGGCTTCGGCGGCGGCCATATCGCCGCGCTGGTGGTCGACACCGTGCAGCAGGTTGCCGCCGGTGTGGACGTGCGCGTCGGGGGCTAGGTCTTCCGCCAGGGCCGCTTCTGCGTCGTCCACCAGCGGCAGCGGCGCGTACGTCACCTCGATCAGGGCCAGCGCGGCGCAGGCGGTCTCCAGGTCAACGGCCGCAACGGCGGCGACCGGGTCGCCAACGCAGCGCACCTTGTCGTGGCAGAGCACAGGCCTGTCGACCTTGCGCAGGCCATAGTGGGCTACACCGCGAATGTCTGCGTGCGTGACCACGGCGATCACGCCTGGCAAAAGGCACGCCTTGCGGGCGTCGATGTGCAGGATTCGGGCGTGCGGATGCGGGCTGCCCAGAATCACGCCACGCAATTGCCCTGAGGCGACGCGGTCGGTCAGAAAGCCAGGGTTGCCGGTGAGTTTGCTGGCAACGTCGGGGCGGACGTCACAGTGTGCGTCCGCCAATGGCTCGCTGAGCGCGTGCGCTGAGCTGGGGGGCAGGAAATGCCGATCAAGTTCAGTCATGGCCAAGGTGGCTCACAGCAAGCGGCAGTGGCCGGCGATCAGGCGGCTGGTCATGACGGCCAGCGGTTCGGGCAGATCGCGCAGGCACGCGGCGCGCATATCCGCCAGCGTAGGGGCGGGCGTGCTGACCATCGCGGCTTCGACCGCATGCAGGCGGCGGATGGGCGTGCCGGGGGCGCCGGCAGCAGCGCGGACCAAGTGTTGGCCGCGTGAGGCGTCGGCCCAGCGCAGCGCCACGCGCACACGCGCGGGGGTGAAGGCGGCGCGGTAGCCCACCTTCTCAAAAGCCGTAGCCGGCGCACCATGCACATCCGTGCGCGGCAGATGGAAGGCCTGCATCAGCGGCCGGGCGTTGCGCGCCAAGGTATGGGCCAGTGGCTCCAGCGTGCCGTCGGCCAACTCGGCCAGCGCGTCCAGCACCAGCAGCACCGGGCCCGTGTCACCTACACCCCAGGCAATATTGCCGCCCAGAGTCCCAAGCCGCCTCACCCCGGCGGCGCCCAATTGGCCAATGGCTTCAACCAGCAGCGGGGCATGCGCGCGCACCAGCGGGTTTTGACGGACGGCCTCAAGCCGCACATTGGCGCCAATGCGCAGGTGCTCGCCTGCAAGAGAGACGGTTTGCGTCTGCGGCCATGCTTGCGTGTTGATGAAGCAGATGCCAGACGGGGCGCGTCGCACCACGCCTTCCCACTCCTGCTGGACGACCGTGCCGCCGGCGATGAAGCGCGCGCGCGCACCCATCTCGTCAGCCAGCGCTTGCGCGGCCTGTGGCGTGGGTGGCGTGACCAGATGCACTTTGCCGCTCGTCAACAATCAACGGGTGGTCCAAAACCGCTGCTGCAGCGCAGCGATTTCAGCTTCCATGGCGGGGATGGGGCCAATCAGATCGACCGGCTTCTGGCAATGGTCGAACACGTAGCGCGAAGACACGCTCATGGTCGGATTCTCGGCGTGGCTGCCTGTGCACTGCAGCAGCGCATGCTCTGTCATGCCGAACACCACCCGCCCGATGTTGGCCCAGTAAGCTGTGCCCGCGCACATGCAGCAGGGTTCTACCGTGGTGTACAGCGTGCAACCCCACAGGAAATCCGACGCGAAGTTGGTGGCCGCCACGCGCGCCAGGGTCGATTCGGCGTGGTTGACCGTATCGATATTGCACTGCTCCAGCAGCACGGTTTCTTGGTCCGGGCCGACCAGAATGGCGCCAAATGGATGGTGGCCCAGGCCGATGGCACGCTCTGCCACGCGCTGGGCGTGGCGCAGATGACGCTCGATCTGCTCAGGCGTCGGCTTTTTGCCCTGGTCGGGCAACGCAGTTGCGGGTGATTTGTCCATGGAAATTGGGGTGAATGAGCATCAAGCCGCGCTGACCTGGCTCCAGGGGAAGAACCGTTTGTAGACAAGCTGAACGGCGGCATAGAGTGCCAGGCTGCACAGCACCAGCAGGATCAGTGAAGCGAAGGCCACAGGCACCTTGAAGGACGATGTGGCAAACAAAATCAGGTAGCCGAGCCCTTTTTCTGCGGCCACAAATTCGGCAACCACCCCCCCCACGATCGCCAGTGTGATCGACACCTTCAGCGCTGAGAAAATGTAGGGAATGGCAAACGGCAGGCGAATCTGCCAGTACTGCCGACCCGTGGTGGCGCGCAGCGAGCGTGAGAGTTCGACCAGTTCGGCGGGTACCGAAGCCAGCCCGAGGGCGGTAGAGACCACCAGGGGAAAGAACGCGATCAAGGTGGTGATCACAACCCGCGGCAAAAGCCCCGCACCGAGGGAGACGACGATGATGGGCGCGATGGCCACGATGGGTGTCGACTGGATCACCACCAACCACGGCATGACGATGCGCGACAGCAAGGGCGACCGTGTGATCGCCACGGCCAAAGGCAGTGCGAGTGCGATGGCGG
The DNA here is from genome assembly GCF_003008535.1 of Ottowia oryzae. Classification (NCBI taxonomy): domain Bacteria; kingdom Pseudomonadati; phylum Pseudomonadota; class Betaproteobacteria; order Burkholderiales; family Comamonadaceae; genus Ottowia; species Ottowia oryzae. The sequence goes on along the minus strand of NZ_CP027666.1, from coordinate 2,637,824 downwards.
CGATGTAGCCCAACAACGCCACTTCCAGCGTGGCACGCAGGTGCTCGAGCCAGCGCGCCAGGCCCATCTCTTGCGCAGCCTGAAAAATAGCGCTGGGCGCGGGGATGATGTATTCCGGCAGCTTAAGCAGGCGGCATGCCGCCTCCCACACGCACAGTGCGGCCAGGAAGACGAGCAGCGAAGCGTGGCGCTGAAGAAATGAAGTCGACATCGTGGTGGGCGTGCGTAGGCAAGGGGGTTCGGCAGGCGCCTGGGTTGAATGAACGCCTAGGCGGGCTGGCGGCTGAACACCTGCACGCGGATGGCGTTGGCCATTTGCGTGAACACTGGATCGGCCAGCGTCGCCATGCTGCGCGGCCGGGGCAGCGGCACATCGATGATCTCGGCCACGCGGCCTGGGCGGGCGCTCATGACCACGATGCGGTCGGAAAGCAGCAGCGCTTCCTGAATCGAGTGGGTGACGAAAACCACGGTCTTGGGCCGCTCGTTCCAGATGCGCAGCAGCTCAAAGCTCATTTCATCGCGCGTTAGCGCGTCCAGAGCCGAGAAAGGCTCGTCCATCAACAGGATGTCCGGGTCGTGCAGCAGCGACCGGGCAATCGACACGCGTTGCTGCATGCCGCCGGATAGCTCGTTGGGGCGCTTGTGGGCGAAGTCCTTCAAGCCGATCATCGCGAGCAGTTCCTGCGCGCGTTGTTGCTCTTTTGCATCCACGCGGCCGAACTTGTGCCGCATGGGAAAGGTGATGTTGTCCAGCACGCTCAGCCAAGGCAGCAGCGTGGGCTTCTGGAACACGATGCCGATCTCATCACGGGGCTCCGTCACCACGTGGTCGAAGATGCGCACGGCCCCACTGGTTGGGCGCAGCAAGCCACCGATCAGGCGCAAGATCGTGGATTTGCCACAGCCCGAGGGGCCGATCAGCGAGACGAACTCATGCCGACGCAGATGCAGATCCACGTTCTGCAGTGCTGTGACGGGCATGCCGTCGCTGGATACGAATGTCTGGGTGACCTCGTCGAGGTCGATCACGTGGTGCATGGAACGGGCCGAAGGTGGTGGTGGCGCGCCGGTAGGGGTTGCTACCCGGCTGAGATCCGCGTTGTTGGCGGCCCCAGCCGCTGGCTGGGGCGCGGACTACTTGGACAGGAAGCTGCGGTCCACCAGTTGTTCGGGGTTGATCTTGGTGATGTCGTAGTTCATCGATTTGGCGACCCAGCCCCACGTCGCGGCGAGCAGCTTGGCGTCGTACGCGCCCATGCCTTCGCGCTGACTGATCTCATTCTTGAGCAGCGGGATAGAGGATTCAAACTCTGCCTTGACCACGGCAACGTCGGCTTCGGGCACCTGGGCCTTGAGCGCCTCGGCAGCTTTCTGGGGCTGCTCGATGGAAAACGCCAGCGACTTGCTCAGCGCCCGCAGGTAGCGCTTGAGCACATCGGGGCGATCCTTGATCGTCTTGTCGCTGGCCAGTGCGGACCACCCGTAGCCGTCCAGACCGAACTGGGTCCATGGCAGCACGGCCAGGTCTTTGTTGGCTTGTTTCAGAACCGCCTGGAACGCGGGTGCCACCGTCACCCAGTTGATGGTGGCGTCCACCCGACCTTGGGCCAGCATGGGCGCCAAGGTGGCGGGGTCGGTTTTGATCACCTTGATCTTGGCGGGGTCGACGCCGTTCTTCTGTAGCACCACCGGCCAGAGCGCGTTGGACGATGAGAACGTGGGCATGGCGACAGTTTTGCCCTCCATGTCCTTGAGTGTCTTGATCTGGCTGTCGACGCGGGTGAAAAGGGCGTCGGGCTGTTTGGAGTACAGCGACATGACGGCCTTTACGGGTACGGGCGACTTGCTTTCTGCCGCGGCCATCATCAATGCGGAAATCCCGCCGAAGCCGACGTCGGCCGCGCCGGAGGCGATCTTGGTGACGGCATCCGAAGAGCCGCGACCGGGAACGATCTTCACATCAAGGCCTTCTGCCTTGAAAAAACCCTGTTGCACACCTGCGTAGACGAAGGCTTTGTCACCCCCGGGCAACCAGTCGAGCTGTACTGTGAGCGAATCTGCTGCGTGAGCGGCTGTGACGCCGAAGGCCAGGGCAAGCGATGCGAGGAGCGGGCGGGTGTTCATGCGGGAGGTCCTGAAAGAAAAAATGAAAAGTAGGCTGAAGCAAGCAGATCAGGTGGGTGCAGTGGAGAAACTTCGATGCAGCGGAATGGCATTCAGCAATGGCATCAAACGCTCGGTCAGCAGCGCGGGGCAGGCAAGCTGGGGCACGTGGCCGCAGTCCAAGGTAACGCTGGACGCGCCAGGTGAAAGCTCCTGCATACGGCGCTGCAGTGGCAGGGCTATCGATCGATCCTGCGTGCATTCCACGTAGATGCGAGGCACTTGACCGTGGCGTGGCGCGCTGAATTGGTTGTGCATGGCTCTTCCGGTTTCGGGCTGCGGGGTCAGGCGCCCGGCGGCTGCCCGGGCGGCGTCTTGATCACAGTCTTGCAAGAACAGTGCCATGGCGGCGTCGGCAGGTACGCAGGTTCGGGTGCGCGTCTCATTCCAGATCAGGTGCGGGCCAATGCCGCTGAAGTCGCAGCCTGGCGTTGCCTGCTCTGCGTCGCGAACCAGATCGCGAAAGCTCATGCTGCTCGGCAACATCATCCCGGCCAGATAGACCAGCGCCCGCACGCGTTCGGGCGCAGCCTCGGCCACCTGGGTCGCCGTGATGCCGCCCCCGCTGTGCCCTACGATCGCGGCGGGCGCGTCCAGCGTTTCAAGAAGGGCCACCACGTGGTCGGTGTATCCCTGGAGGGTGGCGGGTCGGAGGTGGTCTGTGCTGTGGCCATTGCCGGGCAGGTCTACGGTGTGCACCTGCCACTGCTGGCGCTCAAGGAATGGCGCCCAGTTCGAAAACACCCAGCTGCCTTGCCAGGCGCCATGAATCAGCACGATGTGGGGCTTTGGCGCCGTTGCGCAGTCCGGGCGGTGGTTGCTCAGCATGGCAGCGCTTCTCACCCGTACGTCCGCCGATAGCATTCCACTTGATGCTCTTCGACGGTCACCACCGGATAAAGCGGCGCTTCTCCGTCACGCAGGCATGTCGGAATGCATTCGACGCGGTGCAGTGGGTTGCCGGTGAAGAAGAACGGAACGGAGTAGCGCTCCCGCCCCGAGACGTTGATTACCCGGTGCAGCGTTGAGACATAGCGGTTGTTGGTCCAGCGCGCAAACAGATCGCCGATGTTCACCACGTAGGTGCCAGCCACCGGTGGCGCGTCGATCCAGGTCTGCGTACGCACGTCGCGAACCTGCAAGCCCCCCATGGCGTCTTGCAGCAGCAAGGTGATGCCGCCAAAGTCGGTGTGCTCGCCGCAACCTTTTTCCCCCGGCAGGGGCTGGCCCGGTTGGGGCGGGTAGTGCAGCAGGCGCAGCGTGGCTGCCGCGTCCTGCAGGTAACCGTCGAAGTACGCCTCATCCAACGCCAGTGACAGAGCCAGCCCGCGAATCAGCGTCTGACCCAGCGCGTACGCCGCATCAAAGTAGCGCTGCATCACGTTGCGAAAGCCCGGCAAGCCTTGTGGCCATTGGTTGGGCCCCGTGTTGAAGCGCCCGGCCTGCACACGCGGGTCATCCAGCGCAACTTCACGGCCGATATAGAAGCTTTCCTTCAGGTCTGGCGGCGCACCGGTTTCGAGTGTTTGTGCGCGCAAGGGCTCGTAGCCGCGGTTGCAGGTGGAATGGCGCTTGTCGATGCGACGCTTCTCGGCCATGTCCTGCGCGAAGAAGATGCGGCTTTGCTCGAACACGGCGGCGATCAGCGCCTCGTCCACGCCGTGGCCCGAGATGTAGAAGAAGCCTCGCTGCTCACAGGCCTGGCGCAGCTGTTTCGCGACCGCGTGGCGCGCTGCGGTGTCGGCGCTGCGCAGCCCCGATATGTCGATCAGCGGAAGCTGCAGCGCAGCTTGGGAGGGTTCGATGCGCATGCCGTGGGTGGTTGAATCAGAACGATGCAGCGCAGTTTAGGAAGCATGCTGTGCTCGCGATAGCATGCTTTTTGACCAGGGGCGATGCCGAAATCAGCACGGCATACGGGCGCCCCGAATTCCCGGTTCGGCGTGGTGCGCTTTGCACCGATGTGGGGCGAAAGCCCGCTCACGGCTTGGGTAATCCAACCCTTTTTGGCGCTTTGAGGTGCTGCTCTTGCGCCTCACGGTGAGCGATAAGTTCGCTCGCGATCTGGATAAACGCGTCCAGCGCAGGGGGCAGGCTGCGCCCAGACCGGACATAAACACCCAGCTCGGAGTAGACCGGCTGCGGGGTGTCCAGCGGGACGTGGACCAGGCGGCGCTCGGCCAGCTCGCGCTCCAGGCCCAGGCGGCTCTGAAAGAACAGGCCCATGCCGCGCTCGACCAATTGCTTGGCCAATTCGATGGACGATGTTTCCATCACCACATTGAGCGGGCGCTTATGGTGAGCAATCACAGGCTGAAGCAGCCCATGCATCGACAAGTCGGGCGTGGGCAGCACCATGGGATAGGCGGTGCAGGTCACGAAATCGACCCGCGCCAGCCTGCCAATGGGGCGTGTCCGAATTTTTGTGTAAACGGTTCGGACTTCAATTGACGGAGATGCGGTCTCCGAACTGAATGGTAAAGCGGGTCAGCGCGGCCTTCCAATCGCGGATGGGCATGGTCCACTTCTGGCTGATGTTGCGCAGCGCCAGGTAGAACAGCTTGGTCAGCGCCTCGTCGCTGGGGAACAAGCCCCGGTTCTTGGTCAGCTTTCTCAAGCTCATGTTGACCGACTCGATGGCATTGGTGGTGTAGATGACCTTGCGGATTTCCGGCGGGTAATCAAAGAACGGGATGAGCCGGCTCCAGTTCCTGCGCCAGGACTGGCCGATGGGCAGGTACTCGGCATCCCATCGGGCCTCGAACTCTGCGAGCATCAGTTCGGCCTCCTCGGCGGTGGCGGCCGTGTAGATGCGGCGCAGGTCGGCTGCCACTTCCTTGCGGCGCTTCCACGAGACGTAGTTCAGGCTGTGGCGCACCATGTGCACGATGCACAGCTGCACCACAGCCTTGGGGAACACCGCCTCGATGGCATCGGGGAAGCCCTTGAGCCCGTCAACGCAGGCGATGAAGATGTCCTGCACACCCCGGTTGCGCAGCTCGGTGACCACCTGCAGCCAGAACTTGGCACCCTCGGTCTGCGCCAGCCACAGGCCCAGCACCTCCTTCTCGCCATTCATGTTGATGCCGATGGCCAGGTACACCGCCTTGACCCGCACCGCGCCCTCGCGCACCTTCACGTGGATGCAGTCCAGATAGACGATGGGGTAAATCGGCTCCAGCGGCCGGGCCTGCCAGGCCTTGACCTCGTCGGCCACGGCATCTGTCACCGAGGAAATCAGGCTGGGTGAGACCTCGGTGCCGTACATCTCTTCGAGGTGGGCCTGTATCTCGCGCACCGTCATGCCACGGGCGTACAGCGAGATGATTTTGTCGTCGAAGCCGGCCCAGCGGGTCTGGTGCTTGGGGATGAGCTGAGGCTCGAAGCTGCCATGGCGGTCGCGTGGCACTTCGATGGGCAATTCGCCGAACTCGCCCTTGAGGGTCTTCTTGCTCTTGCCGTTGCGGGTGTTGCCAGCGGGGTTGGCCACCGCCTCGTTGCGTTCATGGCCCAGGTGCTCAGTCAGCTCAGCGTCCAAAGCTCGCTCGACCAGCAGCTTGGTCAGTTGCTTGAGCAGGCCGTTCTCGCCGATGAGGTCTTCAGGCTTCTTGAACCGCCCCGTATTTTGAGGAGGCTCCAACACTTGAGAAGATGGAGCCATGAACAAGTCACCGAAGTTCTCCCCGGAAGTGCGCGAGCGCGCCGTGCGCATGGTGCAGGAGCACCGAGCCGACTACCCGTCGCTGTGGGCAGCCATTGAATCGATTGCTCCCAAGATTGGCTGCGCGCCGCAGACCTTGAACGACTGGGTCAAGAAGGCCGATGTCGACAGCGGCCAGCGCCCCGGCACCACCACTGCAGACGCCCTGCGCATCAAGGAGCTGGAGCGTGAGGTCAAGGAATTGCGCCGGGCCAACGACATCCTGAAGACGGCCAGCGCGTTTTTCGCGCAGGCGGAGCTCGACCGCCGATTGAAGTCGTGAAGGCCTACATCGACCGCCACCGTGATGACTACGGGGTCGAGCCCATCTGCCGGGTGCTGCAGATGGCCCCGTCGTGTTACTGGCGCCACGCAGCCCGACAACGCAACCCGCAACTGCGCAGTCAACGCGCCCAGCGTGACGAGGGCTTGAAGGCCGACATCCAGCGCGTGTGGCACGCCAACTGGCAGGTCTACGGGGCCGACAAGGTCTGGCTGCAGATGAACCGCGAGGGCATCGTGGTGGCGCGCTGCACGGTCGAGCGTCTGATGCGTGCCATGGGCTTGCAAGGGGCACGCCGTGGCAGGGCGGTGCGCACCACCACGCCGGATACCTCGGCCCCGTGCCCGCTGGACCACGTCAACCGGCACTTCAAGGCCAGCCGTCCCAACGAGCTATGGGTGTCGGACTTCACCTATGTCTCCACCTGGCAGGGCTGGCTGTATGTGGCCTTTGTTGTGGACGTGTATGCCCGGCGCATCGTGGGCTGGCGAGTCAGCCGCAGCATGCAAACGGACTTCGTGCTGGATGCGCTGGAGCAGGCGCTGTATGACCGCCAGCCAGCAGCCCATGCCTTGACGCACCATTCCGACAGGGGCAGTCAATACGTCAGCATCCGCTACACCGAACGGTTGGACCAGGCGGGCATACAGCCCTCAGTGGGCAGCAGGGGAGACAGCTATGACAACGCGCTGGCCGAGACCATCAACGGTCTGTACAAGGCCGAGTTGATTCACCGCCGGGGACCTTGGAAGACCAGGGAATCCGTGGAACTGGCCACCTTGCAATGGGTGCACTGGTTCAACCATGTCCGATTGCTCACGCCGATTGGGGGCATCCCTCCGGCAGAAGCTGAGGCAAACTACTGGAGGCAACTAGCCGTCAGCGACACCTCGGCAGAGGTGTCAACTTAAACCAAGCGGCCTCCTCGAAAGTCGGGGCGGTTCATCTTGTAGTTGGCCAGCAGGCCAGACAGCAGTTCTTCGGGTACGTTGTGTTTCTTGGTGCTCATTGTGCTTACGGACAGGCCGGCTTGCGTCGGCGTTGGATTGTCCGTTTACACAAAATTCTGCACACCCTCTGCCAATGGGATGGTCCGGCGGGACGACGGCGCCCAGCGCAAACTGCCCCAGCATGCACTGGTGCAAGGCTTCGTGCCGCTCGATCGCGAAGCCGATGCCGACGTCCGCATCACCTTGCGTCACTGCCTTGGCCACCTGCGCAGAACCGCAAGTCACCAGATGCACCCGAACGCCTGGGTAGCGCTCATGCATGTGTGTCAGCAGGGTGGGCATCAGGTCGGCGTTGACGCCTTCCACCGCGGCGACGCTGACCGAGCCGCGCCGCACGCCGCGCAGCATGTCAAGCTCGCTGCGCAGCCGCACCTCATCCTGCAACACAGTGATGACGTGCCTTGAGAACACTTCTCCGGCGGGGGTAAGCCGCAGGCCTTGCGTCATGCGCTCGAACAGCGGGGAACCGATTTCTTCTTCCAGCTGCAGCAGCTGGCGATTGACGGCCGAGGACGCGACGTGAAGCCGCCGCGCGGCCTCACGGATCGACCCGCTGCGGCGGATCATGTCAAAGTACTTGATGGCGCGGGCATGGATGTGCATGCCACGTGCACTGCATATTGGGTGCCAACGCGTGCATGCGCGCAGCGATCCGCGCGGGTGGTACCGAATCAACCTGCCGACTAAGGCAGCGCCTGGCCGGCGCGGCTGGGCGCTCCAAAGCGCCGAATCAAACCGCTTCCAGCACTTCCAGCAGCTCGTGCTCGATGGCCAGCTGCGTCTTGTTGTGCTGCAGTTGCGCGCCTTGCAGCAGGAACATGTCTTCCACGCGCTCACCCAGGGTGGTGACTTTGGCCAGTTCCACGTCGATCTGGTGGGCGGCCAGGATGCGGGCGATGCTGTAGAGCAGGCCGACGCGGTCGCTGGCGGTCACGGTCAGCAGCCAGTGCTGGGCCTTGTCGTCGGGCCGCAGGTCGATGCGCGGGGTGACGGGAAAGCTTTTGACCCGGCGCGACACGCGGCCCAGGCGGGGCGCCGCCAGCGCGTCGGTACTGGCGATGGCCTTGGGCATTTCGGCTTCGACCATGTGGATGAATTCGCGGTAGTGATCTACCTCCATCGTGCTGACGATCTGGAACGTGTCCAGTGCGTAGCCGTTGCGCGTGGTGTGGATCTTGGCGTCCAGGATCGAGAAGCCCGCGCGGTCGAAGTAGCCGCAGATGCGGGCGAACAGGTCGGGCCGGTCGTTGGCGTACACCAGCACCTGCAAACCTTCGCCGATGGGCGAAAGGCGGGCGCGCACGATGGTGATCGGCTTGAGATCGGCAGCGGCCTGCTTATCAGAAGAAAAATTGCCTCCAGCGCCCGCTGCACCAGTGCTGGCAGCTATGGATTGAGTAGCAACGGGCGGCTGGGCAGCGCCGGCGCCGGGTGCCTTCGCACCCGCATCTGCGCCCAAGGCGCTGGGCAGGGCAGAAGCCGCAGCCTTGCCGGCAGCTGCTGCAACTGGTGCCGCGCGCACGTGCCGCGCCAACTGGCGCGTGTGCCAGGCGATGTCGCCCGCGTCGTGCCGCATGAAGTAGCTGACGTCCAGCGTGTCCCACAGCGGCTTGTGGCTGTCGTGCCGTTCAGACGCCAGTGCCAGCTGCACCAGCGCCTCGCGCTTGCGCGCCTCGATGAGCGCGCCGGGGTCAGGGGCGCGCCCGCCCAGTGCACGCACGGTGAGCTTGTACAGGTCTTCCAGCAGCTTGCCCTTCCAGGCGTTCCACACCTTGGGGCTGGTGCCGCGCACGTCGGCCACCGTCAGCAGGTACAGCGCCGTGAGGTTGCGCACGTTGCCCACACGCTTGGCGAAGGCGGCGATCACGTCGGGGTCGCTCAGGTCTTCCTTCTGGGCGATCTGGCTCATCAGCAGGTGCTCGCGCACCAGAAACTCGATCAGCTGCGCGTCCGCGGTGTGAATGCCGTGCTGTTGGCAAAAGCGCCGCACCTCAACGGCGCCCAGCTCGGAATGGTCGCCGCCGCGCCCCTTGGCGATGTCGTGGAACAGCGCAGCCACGTACAGCAGCCAGGGCTTGTCCCAACCGGCGGCCAGCTGCGAGCAGAACGGGTATTCGTGCGCGTGCTCGGCCATGAAGAAGCGCCGCACGTTGCGCAGCACCATCAGGATGTGCTGGTCCACCGTGTAGACGTGGAACAGGTCGTGCTGCATTTGCCCCACGATGCGCCGGAACACCCACAGGTAGCGCCCCAGCACCGAGGTCTGATTCATCAACCGGAAGGCATGGGTGATGCCCTGCGGCTGCTGCAGGATGGCCAGGAAGGTCTTGCGGTTGACCGGGTCGATGCGAAACGCGTGGTTCATCAGCGTGCGCGCGTTGTACAGCGCCCGCAGGGTGCGCGCCGACAGGCCTTTCAGCCCCGGTGTCTTGGCGAACAGCAGGAAGGTTTCGAGGATGGCGTGCGGGTCGCGCTCGTACAGGTCGTCGCTGGCCACCTCGATCAGGCCGCTTTTGTCGTAGAAGCGGTCGTTGATGCGGCGCAACTCGGGCGCGGGCTCGCCGTGGCGGGTGCGCAGGTACTCTTCCATGCCCTGCAGCAGGATCTGGTTGAGCTGGGTCACCGCCTTGGCCGCCCAGTAATAGCGGCGCATCAACACTTCAGAGGCGCGCAGTGAAATGCGCCCGTTGTCGCCCACGCGGTGCGTCATGCCGAAGGATTCGGCCACCGCGTTCTGCAAATCGAACACCAGGCGGTCTTCGCGCCGTTTGGCGATCAGGTGCAGTCGCGTGCGGATCATGGCCAGCAGCGATTCGTTGTGGCGCAGCTGGCGCACTTCGTGGTGGGTGGCCAGGCCGGCACGGGCCAGGTCTTCCCAGCGGCTGCCGATGCCTGCGGCGCGCGCCGTCCACAGGATGATCTGCAGATCGCGCAGGCCGCCGGGCGATTCCTTGATGTTGGGCTCTAGCGCGTAGGGCGTGTCTTCGTATTTGGCGTGGCGCTGGCGCATCTCCAGCCGCTTGGCGGTGAAGAAATCCAGCGCGTCCAGCTGTGCGGTGAAGCGCTTTTGAAAGTCGCGGAACAGCTTGCGGCTGCCGGTGATCAGGCGCGCTTCGAGCAGCGCGGTTTGCACCGTCAGGTCTTGCTCGGCCATGGCCACGCACTCATCGGCGTTGCGCACACTGGAGCCGATGTCTAGCCCGGCATCCCAGCAGCTGCCGATGAAGCGCTCGATGCGCTCGCGCAGCGCGGCGTCGGCGGCCGGGTCCATGTTGCTGGGCAGCAGCACCAGCACGTCGACGTCGGAATAGGGGAAAAGCTCGCCCCGCCCGTAGCCGCCCACGGCTGCCAGCGCCATTTCGTCGTCCAGAGCCGCTTCGGCCCACAGCGCGCGCAAGGCGTCGTCGGCCAGGCGCGCCAGTTTGGCCAGGGATGTCCGAACGCCACGCACGCCAGGCGCGGCATTGCGCATGGTGTCCAACAGGGCCGACTTGTGCTGGCGGTATTGCTCACCCGCCTCCGCGGGCGCAGCGTGCGGTGCAGGTGTGTGTGCAGCGTCTGTCGGCATGGGCAGCGCGCCGGTGGCGTCGCAAAAAAGGAGGGTTGGACGAAACGGCGGCTGCGGTGGCGGCGGACGCCCTCAGGCCGGCAGTTCGTGCGGCATGCCCTGCACGAAGGCAGGAATGGGCGGGCTGCCAGCCGACAGCGTCAGCACCTCGTAGCCCGTGGGTGTGACCAGCACGGTGTGCTCCCATTGGGCGGACAGCGAACGGTCCTTGGTCACGATGGTCCAGCCGTCCGGCATCTCTTTGATGTCGCGCCGGCCGATGTTGACCATCGGTTCGATCGTGAACGTCATGCCGGGCACCAATTCGGTGCCTGTGCCGGGGCGGCCGTAGTGCAGCACCTGCGGGTCTTCGTGGAAGTTCTGGCCGATGCCGTGGCCACAGAATTCGCGCACCACCGACAGGCCGTGGCCTTCGATGAATTTCTGGATGGCGTGGCCGATGTCCCCCAGCCGCGCGCCGGGCTTGACCTGATCGATGCCCAGCCACATGGATTCGAAAGTCAGCGCGTTCAGGCGCTTGGCGGCAATCGAGACTTCGCCTATTTCAAACATGCGGCTGTTGTCGCCATACCAGCCGTCCTGGGTGATCACGGTCACGTCGACGTTGACCATGTCGCCCTTTTTCAGGGGCTTGTCGGCCGGAATGCCGTGGCAAACCACGTGGTTCACCGAAGTGCATACGTGGCCGGGGTAGGGCGGGTAGCCGGGCGGCTGGTAACCGATGGTGGCCGACCGCACGCCATGGCGCGCCATGCTTTCGGCGCTCAGCCGGTCAATTTCCAGGGTGGTGATGCCGGGGTGGATGTGCGGCGCGATTTCGTCCAGCACTACCGAAGCGATGTGGCAGGCCTTGCGCATGCCTGCAATGCCGGCTTCGTCTTTGATGGTGATGCTCATGCGCCGAATTATCCCACCCAGTGCGCTGCCGCGCAGGCGCTTGTCCCAGCGCCCACGCAACCAGCCCGCCTATGCGGCCGGCCCTACTTGCTCTCGTGTTCGCCGGTCTTGCGCACCTCGGCCACCGTGGCGGCGGTGACGGCAGGCGCCTGGTTGCCCCAGCCGGCGCGCACGAAGGTGGCGACGTCGGCCACTTCCTGATCCGACAAGCGCCACGCCAGTGAGGGCATGGAGAACGTGCTCGGCCGAGTGCGGGTCGCCGGCACTTGGTGGCCCCGCAGGATGACGGCGATCACGTTGTGCGGGTCGTGTGTCAGCACCACGCTGTTGCCCGCCAGCGCGGGAAAGACTTCGCCGTAGCCCTTGCCGTCGCTGCGGTGGCAGGCGGCGCAGCTGTCAAGGTACGTGGCGGCGCCGGGCTGGCGAACGTCGCCACGCCACAGTGCCTGCGCCGTCGCATCGTCGTAGCGGTAGGCCGGGCCACCTGGCTTGGCGGGCGACAGGCTCTTGAGGTACGCGGCGATGGCGTTCAGGTCGCCATCGCTCAGGTACTGGGTGCTGTGATCGACCACGTCGCGCATGCCGCCAAATACGGCGGTGTGCGGGTTGCGGCCGGTCTTGAGCAGGGCGGCGATGTCGGGTGCGCTCCAGCGGCCCAGGCCGTCGGCGTCGTCGCCCCGCAGGTTCTTGGCCTGCCAGCCGTCCAGCACCGCGCCGCCGGCCAAAAACAGGGGGTCGCTGCCGGTCAGGCCTTTTTCCTGCATCGTCAAGCTGGCGCGCGGGGTGTGGCAGGTGCCGCAGTGGCCCAGCCCGTCGACCAAATAGGCACCGCGCACCAGCGGGTCGGCTGTTGGGGCGGCTTGGTCTGCCGTGGCCTGGACTTTGGCGGGGTTGGGCGCGAACAGCGCAGACCAGATGCCCAGTGGCCAGCGCATCGACAGCGGCCACGGAATGTCGTTGTCGGGCACGGCCAGCTGCACAGGCTGTACGCCTTGGGTGAAGTAGGCGTACAGGTCGCGCATGTCGTTTTCACTGATGCGCGCGTACGAAGGGAATGGCATGGCCGGGTAAAGGCGGCCCTTGCCCTTGGCGTAGCCGTGGCGCACGGCCTGGTCGAAATCCTCGAAGCTGTAGCCGCCAATGCCGGTGGTGGCATCTGGCGTGATGTTGGTGGAATACACGGCGCCCAGCGGCGTGGGCATGGGCAGGCCGCCCGCGAAGGGCTTGCCGCGCGGTGCGGTGTGGCAGGCCACGCAGTCGCCAGCGCGGGCGAGGTAAGCGCCGCGCACCACGGGGTCGGTGCCGATGTTGGCCGGCAGGGGTGGCGGGGCGTTGTGTGGCGCGGCGGTGACCATGGCCTGCGGGCCCTTCAAGGCCGTGGCGGCCTTGGCTGGTGTGGCCTGCGCCGCCGTATTAATCTGGCCAAGAGCCCAGCCGCCGTAGCCTAGAAACCCCAGGCTGAGTAGCGCCGCACCGGCACGCACGCCGGCGCGCGAACGGCTGCGGGCGCGCTTTTGGTGGGCGGGCGGATGGGTCAGGTGCACTGCTTCTGCCGCGCTGGAGGGTGATCGCTGATCGGTCATGCTGCGATTCCTTCAGGCCTTGATGAGCGCGCCAGGGCTGCTCAGGTATTGCTGGCGGATGGCGCGGGCCGTCCAGTAGGCGAGGGCGGCGACCAAGCCGGTCGGGTTGTAGCCCAGGCCTTGCGGGAAGGACGAAGCGCCCAGGGAAAACACGTTGTGCACGTCCCACGACTGCTGGTAGCGGTTGACGGCGCTGGTCCGTGGGTCGGTGCCCATGATGGCGCCACCGTTGAGGTGGGTGGTCTGGTAGCTGCGCATGTCGAAGTGGGTGCCTTCCTTCTTGCCGTACACACCCACCGCCTTGCCGCCCATGGCACGGGCTACTGTGCCCAGCTTGTCCTGCATGAACAGGTTCATCTTGATGTCGTTGGGCTGCCAGTCGAAGGTCATGCGCAGCAGCGGCAGGCCGTGCGCGTCGCGGTACGTCGGGTCAAGGCTGAGGTAGTTGGCGCGGTAAGACTGGTGCGCGCCATGCGCGTCCATCGACACGTGGTGCGCGTAGTAGTCGGCCGTGGCGGCTTTCCACTGGCTGCCCCAGCCGGGCACGCCCGGCGGCGTGACCGAGGCAGATATGGGCTTGGTGCCCGCCTGGTTCACCCAGAACGGCGAGCCGCCCACGAAGCCTGCCGGGCCGTGGTCGAAGTTGTCGGCGTTGAAGTCGTCCAGCGCAATGCCGTTGCCGCCCGCACCGATGAAGGTGTTGGTGTAGTGCTGATCCTTGCCAAAGAACACCTTGAGCGTGGCCATGTTCTGGTACGCAAAGTTGCGCCCCACCACGCCGGTGTTGGCCACCGGGTCGTAAGGCTGGCCGATGCCCGAGAGCAGCAGCATGCGCACGTTGTTGAACTGGAACATGCACAGCGCCACGATGTCGGCGGGCTGGAATACCTCTTGCCCGACCGCGTCGATGTAGGTCACGCCGGTGGCGGTCTTGCCATCCGCCGCCAGATTCACGCGCGTGACCTGGCATTGCGCACGCAGCTCAAAACGTGGCTCCATGCGCAGCGCGGGCAGCACGTTCACGTTGGGCGAGGCTTTCGAATACATGTAGCACGCGTAGCCGCTGCAGAAGCCGCAGAAGTTGCACGGGCCCATCTGCGCGCCGTACGGGTTGGTGTACGGCCCCGACGTGTTGGCAGAGGGCATGTTGTAGGGGTGGTAGCCCAGTGATTCGGCGGCCTTACCAAACAGCGTGGCGGACACCGAATTCATCTGCGCAGGCAGCGGAAAGTCGTTTGACCGATCCGGCGCAAACGCGTTGCCTCCCTTGCCTTGGCCCACGTTCTGGCCCTTCACCGTCCAGGCGGTGCCCGAGGTGCCGAAGACCTTCTCGGCGAAGTCGAAGTGCGGCTCCAGCTCGGTATAGTCCACGCCGAAATCCTGGATCGTCATGCCATCCGGGATGAAGTTGCGCCCGTAGCGCTCTTCGTAGTGGCTGCGCAGCCGCAGCTCGACCGGGTCGACGCGAAAGTGCACGCCAGACCAATGCAGCCCCGCGCCGCCCACACCGGTGCCGGGCAGAAAGGCCGCCAGCTGGCGATTGGGGACGGCCACGTCGGCAGTGGTGTGCCGCACCGTCACCGTTTCGCGGGAGACGTCCACAAACAGCTTCTTGCGCGAGTTGTAGGTCAGCTCGTCCATCGTCTGCGGGTACACGCCGTCGGGGTCGGTATCGCGCGCGGGGCCGCGCTCTAGCGCGACCACGTTCAGTCCGGCTTCGGTCAGTTCCTTGGACAAGATGGCGCCGGTCCAGCCGAAGCCCACCACCACCACATCGGTTTTCTTGAGTGTCTTGGCCATGTCTTTCAGCCTTTCGCGCGCACGCCGTGGATCGAGACCGGCGGCAGTGGGTACTTCTCGTCGCGTTCGACCCAGTCCATGAAGTCGGCGCGCGCGCCGGGAAAGCCGATCAGCGTCCAGCCGACCATGCCCTTGTTGCCGCCGTGCAGCGGGTCGCTGAAAAAGCCTTCGCGCGTGTTGGTGAGCAGCAGTGAAAAGAAGGTGGCCGAGGGCAGGCTGCCGAAGCCGTCGATGCCTTTTTCCATCGCCGCCAGCGCCTTGTCTTGGTCAGCGGCGGGTAGGTCGGCCAAGGGCTTGCCCAAGGCCTTTTGGCACCAGCTGTTCGCGGCGGCAATGCCCAGGCGGTACAGCTCGCGCGGCGTGAGCTTGAGCTGGTAGCCCATCTCCGGCACGGCGTCGGGCACGAAGGGGCCTTGCATGTACCAGAGCGCGCCCGTAGCGTACGGGCTGTTCATCTGCCGGTCGATGAATTCGGGCACGCCGGCCTCCAGCGCGCCGGGGCCCCGGTCGTCGTTCGGAATCAGCCGCGCCACCGCCGCCTGCAAGAAGCGGTATTCGTCGGCGCTGAAAAAGCTGGGCGTGTAGCTGGCTGCGGCGCCCAGCTGCGGGTCGACGCGTGGCCGGGCACTTCGGGCAGGTGGTTGGCGGCGCTGCTGGCCACCGCAACGGCCCCGGCGCCACTGGCGGCCGCCAGCGTCGCTGGCACCAGCGGAATGGACCGCCGCAAAAAAGTGCTGCGCGACGGGTTGGCAGCGCCTGTCGATTTGTCAGGTTTCTCTTCGTGCCAAGGTGGGATATCGGCGGGAGTATGCGCGCCAGAGGCTGGTCGCTTTGTAAGGAATCTTCGGCTCAGCGGCCCTTGCGTCGGAGGACGCCCCCATTTGTATGCAGACGTCTTTTGCGGCGCCAATGTGCGAATGCCTTGCGCGGCCGGCCGCCAGAGCCCGTCCTCTACAATGCCACCCTCGTTTCTCCGTCCCGGCGCAGTCTGTTTGGCCCCCTCAGCAGCCGGGTCAGCCACCCGAACTTTCTGCCTGCCAAAGTGACCCTGCACATCACCACGTTCGAGGGCAGCAGCGCCCTGAGTAGCTTCCGCGCGCAACGGCTCCAGTCCGCACTGGAGGCGATTCACCCCCGAATCACCGGCATTGCGGCCCGCTTCGTGCATCTGGTCGCCACCGATGCCGCCCCCACCGCCGCCGAGCAGGCGCAGCTTGCAGCGCTTTTGACTTACGGCGACGCCTACGCCGGGCCTGCGGACGGCCCCGCCATCGTCGTCACGCCGCGCCTGGGCACCGTGTCGCCCTGGGCTTCCAAGGCGACGGACATCGCGCGCAACTGCGGGCTGCGCATCCGCCGCGTGGAGCGGCTGACGGAATACCGCCTGACGCTCAAGCCCGGGCTGCTGGGCGGCGCGCCTGAGCTGACGGCCGCGCAGCAAACGCAGATTGCCGACCTGCTGCACGACCGCATGACCGAATCGGTGGTGGCCGACCGCGCCGAGGCACACCAGCTTTTCACCGAACTGCCGGCCGAGCCGATGCAGCAGGTGGATGTGCTGCAAGGCGGGCGGGCCGCGCTGGAGCGGGCCAACACCGCCTGGGGCCTGGCGCTGGCGGCCGACGAGATTGACTACCTGGTCGACAACTTCACCAAGCTGGGCCGCAACCCCACGGATGTGGAGCTGATGATGTTCGCGCAGGCCAACAGCGAGCACTGCCGCCACAAGATTTTCAACGCGCAGTTCACCATCGACGGCGTGGCGCAAGACAAAAGCCTGTTCGGCATGATTCGCCACACCGAGCAGCAAAACCCCCAGCACACGGTGATTGCCTACGCCGACAACGCCTCGGTGATGGAAGGGCATCAGCAACAGGTTTTCCAAGCGCAATCGCCTGCTGGCGCAGGTGCGTCGGGCGCTGGCAGCTATCAAAAAGAAAGCGGATTGCGCCATGTGCTGATGAAGGTGGAGACGCACAACCACCCCACGGCCATATCGCCTTTCCCCGGCGCGTCGACGGGCGCAGGCGGCGAAATTCGTGACGAAGGCGCCACGGGCCGGGGCTCGCGCCCCAAGGCGGGGCTAACCGGCTTCACGGTGTCCCAACTGTGGCCGGATGAAGGCGCGGGCAACGGCGCCAACCCAAGCGTCGGCAAGCCCGAGCACATGGCCAGCGCGTTGCAGATCATGACCGAGGGGCCGCTGGGCGGCGCCGCGTTCAACAACGAGTTCGGCCGGCCCAACCTGCTGGGCTACTTCCGTGAATACGAGCTACCGGTAGGCGAGGGCGCCGATGCCGTCCTGCGCGGCTACCACAAGCCCATCATGATCGCGGGCGGCCTGGGCCACATCGACGCCCGGCTGACGAAGAAGATTGAATTCGGCCCCGGCGCGCTGCTGATCCAGCTGGGCGGGCCCGGCATGCGCATCGGCATGGGCGGCGGCGCGGCGAGTTCGCTGGCCAGCGGCGCCAACGCGGCCCACCTGGATTTTGATTCGGTGCAGCGCGGCAACCCCGAGATCGAACGCCGCGCGCAGGAGGTCATCACCGCCTGCCAGGCCATGGGTGACACCAACCCCATCCTGGCCATCCACGACGTGGGCGCGGGTGGCTTGTCCAACGCGTTTCCTGAGCTGACCAACGACGCCGGGCGTGGGGCCACGTTCGATTTGCGCGCCGTGCCGCTGGAAGAATCCGGCCTGGCGCCCAAGGAAATCTGGAGCAACGAAAGCCAGGAGCGCTACGTGCTGGCCATCGCGCCCGAGTCGCTGCCGCTGTTCGAGGCGATCTGCGTGCGCGAGCGCTGCCCGTTTGCGGTGGTGGGGCAGGCGACGGCAGAGCGCGAGCTGATCGTGACCGATGGCGCCTCTCCGACCGAGGCGCCCGCGCGCAGCGCCGGGCCGCCCCAAGCAAGCGAAGCGCCCTCGGGGGGCCGCGAACCACGCGCAGCGGGGAGCGTGGGGGCCCCAGTCGACATGCCTATGGATGTCTTGCTCGGCAAGCCGCCCAAGATGCACCGCGACGTGGCCACCGTGCAGCGCACGTTCACGCCGCTGAACCTGGAAGGCGTGGCCCTGCAAGACGCGGTGATCAAGGTGCTGAGCCACCCTACCGTGGCCAGCAAGCGCTTTTTGATCACCATCGGCGACCGTACCGTGGGCGGGCTGACGCACCGCGACCAGATGGTCGGACCCTGGCAGGTGCCGGCGGCCGATTGCGCCGTCACCCTGGCCGATTTCGCTGGGTTTGCCGGTGAAGCGATGAGCATGGGCGAACGCACGCCGCTGGCCGCGCTGGATGCCCCCGCCTCCGGCCGCATGGCGGTGGCCGAGGCCATCACCAACCTGTTGGCCGCGCCGATCGAGCTGCCGCGCGTGAAGCTGTCCGCCAACTGGATGGCCGCCTGCGGCGAACCGGGTGAAGACGCCGACCTGTACGCCACCGTCAAGGCCGTGGGCATGGAGCTGTGCCCCGCGCTGGGCGTGTCAATTCCCGTGGGCAAGGACAGCCTGTCCATGCGTACGCAGTGGACGGATGCGCAAGGCACGGCGCGCAAGGTGGTCTCGCCCGTCAGCCTGATCGTGAGTGCCTTCGCCACCGTGGCCGATGTGCGCAACACGCTCACCCCGCAGCTGGTGCGCGAGGGCGACACCACGCTGGTCCTGGTAGATCTGGGCAAAGGCCGCCACCGCCTGGCGGGCAGCGTGCTGGCGCAGGCGCTGGGTCAGTCCGGCAGCCCGTCGGTGGACGGCGTGCCCGATCTTCATGATCCGCAAGACCTTAAGAACCTGGTCGCCGCCGTGAACCAGCTGCGCGCCGAAGGCAAGCTGCTGGCCTACCACGACCGCAGCGACGGTGGCCTGCTGGCCGCCGCCGCCGAGATGGCCTTTGCCGGTCAGGTGGGCGTGGCGCTGAACGTTGATCTGCTGGTAACCGAGGGCGACGGCATCAGCGACAGCCGCGCCGAATATGGCGACGCCAAGAACTGGGCGCAGCAGATCAGCGCCCGCCGCGAAGAACTGACCCTGCGCGCGCTGTTCGCCGAAGAGCTGGGCGTGCTGCTGCAGGTGCGCACGGCCGAGCGCGATGCCGTCATGCAGGTGCTGCGCGCGCACGGCTTGTCGAAATGGAGCCACTACGTGGGCAAGACGCGGCCCGCGGATGCCCAGATCGACAAAGGCAAGGGCCAGCTGAGCGTGTGGCGCGACACGCGCGAGATCTTTGCCGCCAGCCTGCAGGATTTGCAGCAGGTGTGGGACAGCGTGAGCTGGAAGATCGCCCGCGAGCGCGACAACCCCGCCTGCGCCGACGCCGAACACGCCAGCGTGGGCAACCCGGCCGACCCTGGCCTGTCCATCGTGCTGTCGGCCGATCTGCAGAAGAATATGGCCCTGGCGCAGGCTGCACCAGCGCCGGCAGCTATGAATAATGTAGTGGTTGGCGGTGCCAGACCGCGCGTGGCCGTGCTGCGCGAGCAGGGCGTCAACTCGCACGTCGAGATGGCCTACGCCTTCACCGAAGCGGGTTTTGAAGCCTTCGACGTGCACATGACCGACCTGCAAACCGGCCGCGCCAAGCTCAGCAGCTTTGCCGGCATGGTGGCCTGCGGCGGCTTTAGCTACGGCGACACGCTGGGCGCGGGCATCGGCTGGGCACGCTCGATCACCTTCAACCCGGCGCTGGCCGAGCAGTTCAAGGCCTTCTTCGCCCGCCCAGACACCTTTGGCCTGGGCGTGTGCAACGGCTGCCAGATGTTTGCCGAGCTGGCCGACATCATTCCCGGCGCCGAGCACTGGCCGCGCTTCACCACCAACGTCAGCGAACGTTTTGAGGCGCGCCTGTCGCTGGTGGAAGTGCTCGATTCGCCCAGCCTGTTCTTCACCGGCATGGCCGGCAGCCGCGTGCCCATTGCCGTGGCGCATGGCGAGGGCTACGCCAACTTCAGCGTGCGCGGCGACGCGGCCCAGGCCATCGCCGCCATGCGCTACGTGGACAACCACGGCGCGGCCACCGAGGCGTACCCCTTCAACCCCAACGGCAGCCCCGGCGGCCTGACGGCGGTGACCACGGCGGACGGGCGCTTCACCGCCATGATGCCGCACCCCGAGCGGGTGTTCCGCAACATCCAGATGAGCTGGACCAGCCTGCCCCAGGGCGACTTCAGCCCCTGGATGCAGATCTGGCGCAATGCGCGCCGCTGGGTGGGTTAAGCCATAACAACGCCGCCAGGCCAGTGCCAACGCGGCTGTCCCGCCCACGCCAGGGCGGGTGTGAAGGAGGGAGCATGAGCCAACAGTTTTCAACCATCGCCCGGGCGCTGGCGGCGGCCGCCGCCGCAGCGCTGATCGCCGGTTGCGCTACCCCTGCGGGTGGCAGCGCGGGTGCCAGTACCCCACAACCGGCGGGGGCGCCCGTGCCAGCGCCGCAAGAGCCCAGGCCGCCCAAGGTGGTCAACCACACGCCCTTTGACCACCTGACGCTGGCGGGCGTCGACAAGTTTGGCGAATACACCTCGCTGGCGCTGAAGATCACCTACACGATCCAGGCCGACGGCAGCCTGCGCCCCACGACGAAAGACCAAGAGGTCTTCATCGATGAGCACACCCCTCACGCCGACGACTACGACTGCCGTCCGCATGGTGGTGGCTTCAACCAGCGCACCACCTGGTTCCCCGATACCGGCCTGTTCGTCGCGGGCGGCAGCCTGACCGCGCTGCGGGATAGCGCTGGCCAGCCGCGGCCTCTGCTGGGGCTGACCAAGGGCGATCGCGGCATCATGGGCTTCACCGGCCCGAAGGCGCGCACGTCCGAATACGTCTATCTGCCCTGCGTGGGGGCCCAGCGTGCCCGCGCCGGCTTTCGGACCATGGGCTACGTGCTGCCGGGCGACCGCCTGCAACTGCAACCCGCATCCGCCAACGCCAAGCCCGTCACCCTCACGATCCCGGCATACCCGCGCCCCTATGTGGCCTTGGAGTTTGCCGACCGCCAAGCCCGCGCGATCGCGCCCGCCAACCTGGTGCTGCTCACGGTGGATTTACCGCGCCGGCGCGTGGTCGCGCAGTACCAGGTCACGGTGGCGATGCAACCGCAGGTGTCACTGGCCGATTGGCTGGTGGTGCTGCCCACGCAGGCGCTGCCGCAAGACAAGCCGGAGATGCGAGCCATCAACGACGCGGCAGCCCGCTACATCGACACCTGTGAGCCACCCAACAAACCCATGGACCCGTGCACCAACCCGCACGGCCAGCTGCCCGAGATCCTTCGCAAGTGACGCGCCCCTTGCTTTTGGCCGGCGGCGCGCCAAGGCGACACCCGCGGGTCGCTGCGGTGGCGCAGTGGTGACGGCGCCTTCTGACGTGCTGGCGCAAATCGGTTACGCCCACCTGGCCGAGGTGATGGCCGTGCAGGCCCGCGCCTACGGCCCGCAGTTCCTGGAAGCCCCCGAAGTGCTGGGCAGCAAGCTGCGCGCAACCGGCGGCACCTGCTGGGGCGCATTCGTGGCGGCGCCGTCCGCAGAGAGCGCATTGCGAGACGCCAGCGGGGATTTGGATGCCCGCGCCAGCGCGCCCATCCTCTGCGCCTACGCCATCGCCCACACCGTGCCGCAGGGCGCGCCCCTGGCGCTGAACAAGGTGCTGGCCGCATCAGCAGCACCGCCCGGGCCCGCCGACTGGCTGTACGTGCACGACATCGCGGTTGACCCCGATTGGGCCGGTGCGGGCCTTGCCGGCAAACTGCTGGACGCCGTGCTGGCCGCAGGCCGGCGCCTGTCGCTGCGCCGGGCGATGCTGGTGGCGGTGCAGGGTGCCGACGGCTACTGGGCGCGCTATGGCTTCGTCGCCCAGCCGCCGCCGATGCCCGTGCAGGGCTTTGGCGAAGGCGCGGTGTGGATGTCGCGCGCGCTTTGAGATGCGCTGGCGCGTGAGCGCACCGGGTGGGTTGGGCGGATTTCTGCTGAGTCAGTTAGGGCTGGAGATCAACGAGGAGAGGTGCTGCGATACGAGCGTGTAGAAACGCGAGTAGCCACCTTGCTCATTCAAAAACCATAGCTGACAGCGCAGGAGCAGCGGGCGCTAGGGCCTGATTGAATACCTCATGCTTGCGGCCTATCCCTGGTTCGTACCCGTTGCGAAACGCAGGCCATTTTTGACCGCTGATGTGCGGCCCGATGGTTCAGCGGCCCCATCCAGTTTGGCGCGCACGCTTACTGCGGCGCGTCCGCATCCAGCGGCGGCGTGACCAGCAGCACCGGCACGGGTGAGTTGCGCACCAGCCGATCGGAGGTGGAGCCGCGTTCCAGCATGCGGCGGATGGGACCGAGGGCGCGCGTGCCCATGACGACCATGTCGCAGTGGTGCTCGCCGATCAGATCGAGGATGGCCTGGGCCGGGTCGCCCTGGGCGACGACGGATTCAAAGGGCACGCCAGCATCGCGCAGCAGGGCGGCGGTGGACGCCAGCAGGTCTTCGCCCGCTTCCAGTGCGGCGCCTTCGATCAGTTCAGGTTCGCGCGCGGTGACGAGCTCGTAGAAGCTGGCCGGCTCCTGCACGTTCACCAGCAGCAGGCTGGCCTGCAGGCCGCTGCGCATCAGTTGCAGCGCAAAGCGCGCTTCGTGCAGGGACAGGTAGGTGCCGTCAACGGGCAGGAGGATTTTCATGGCTGGGCCTTGCAAAAGGTTAACTCACTTCTGTTTTGATAGCTGCTGGCGCAGACTGCACCAGCGCCAGCAGCCATTCTGAACCACAACCGGGCCGGCGCCCCAGCTGGGTGCTTGCGCCGGCCCCTGGCAGCATCAGTATTCCCAGAAGATGCGCTGCAGGTCTTGCGCGGTGCGCGGCTGCGTCAGCGCCACCATCGCCAGGATGCGGGCTTTCTGCGGGTTCAGGTCGTGCGCGACCACCCAGTCGTATTTGTCGTCGGGCTGCTCGGCGTTGCGCAGCACAAAGCCCCCCTGGTTCACGCGCGAGCTGCGGATCACCTGCACACCGCCGCTGCGCAGTTTTTGCAGCGTGGGCACCACGCGGTTGGCCACCGAGCCATTGCCCGTGCCGGCGTGCACGATGGCCGTGGCGCCTTTGCCAGCGGCTTCGACCAGCTCGGCCGGCACGTTGCCGTAGCCGTAGGCGATTTCCACCTTGGGCAGCTCGGTGATGCGCTCGATGTCGAATTCCGACTGCACGGTGTGGCGCTTGACGGGGGCGCGGAACCAGTAGTTCTTGCCCTCGACGATCATGCCCAGCGGGCCCCAGGGGCTTTTGAACGCCTCGGTCTTGATGTTGACGGCCTTGGCCACGTCGCGGCCGCTCTGGATCTCGTCGTTCATCGTCACCAGCACGCCTTTGCCCTTGGCGTCCTGGCTGCCGGCGGTGGCGACGGCGTCGTACAGGTTCAGCGCGCCGTCGGCCGACAGCGCGGTGCCTGGGCGCATGGAGCCGACCACCACGATGGGCTTGTCGGTGTGCACCGTCAGGTTGAGGAAGTAGGCGGTTTCTTCCAGCGTGTCGGTGCCGTGGGTGACGACGATGCCGTCCACGTCGGGCTGCTTGGCAAGGGCCGAGACTTTGCGCGCCAGCGTCAGCAAGTCCTGGTTGGTGAAGCTTTCCGAGGCGATCTGCAAGACCTGCTCGCCGCGCACGCTGGCGATCTGGCCCAGCTCGGGCAGGCCGGCGATCAGCTTGTCCACTGGCACCTTGGCCGCGGCGTAGGTGGCGCTGTTGGCGGCCGATGCGCCAGCGCCGGCGATGGTGCCGCCCGTGGCCAGCACCACCACGCGCGGCAGGGCCTTGGCTGCGGGGGCAGCGGCCGTGGCGGGGGCCACCGGTGCCACGGGCGTGGCGGCGGCTGCGGTCGGCGCGTTGGGCGTCTGCGCGCAGGCGCCCAGCAGGCTCAGGCTGACGGCCAGGGCCAGCGCTTTAAGGGGGGTGGAAATGGATACGGATGTCATGCTTGAGTCCTCCTGACGATGAAACGTGGCCTCTGAACAGCGGCCTTGATCGGCAGCGCACGCGCGGATGCAGGCTTGCCGCCGCGCGCACGCTACCTCCTTGATCGGTCAACGCCGCGGGCGGTGAACCGTCGGCCGATGAAGAAGCAGTGATCGTGCCACATCGCAGGGCTGGGCTGGCATGAAACGCAAGCGGGTGCGGGCGCCAGCTGAGCGCTGCGCGGCGGGGGCGTGCCAAGGAGAGAGGCGGGCAGGACGGCAGATTCGCCCGGCGATGCGGCGCGCTGGCGCGGAGGTGGGCAGTCGCCGCTACCTCAATGACCGGAGTCGGTTGACCGCCATGGGCCTGCCGAGGGTTCAATGGCGATTGGGACGGGCAGGGCGCTGCGCTATCCCAGCCGCGCCATCACGCCCGCCGCAGCCAGCCCACGCCGCTCAGCCGTCCTGGCCCACGCCCGGCTTGGCGCGGTAAAAGCGCAGCGCCTGCGCTGCCGCTTCACGTGCGCCTTGCTGCAGCACGCTGCGTTTGGCGCGGCCAACGACGTGCATCTCGCACGGTTTGCAGTCAAAGCGCAGGGTCAGCTTTTCCTTGCCGTTGATCAGTTGCAGCGGCTCGGCCTTCACCGTGCCTTTCACGCCGATCACGCCCTTGGCCTGCTTGGGGCACAGGCTGAGCGAAAAGCGCACGCAGTGCTTGGTGATCATCAGGCTGACTTCGCCTTCTTCTTCCTGGCTTTCGTAGGCCGCGTCGATCACCTTCACGCCGTGGCGGGCGTAAAAATCGCGCGCCTTGTGGTTGAACACGTTGGCCAGGTAAGTCAGGCTGTCTTCGGGGTAGGGCGTGGGCGGCTGCACCGGCGTGGCGCGCGGCAGGCGCTGCCAGGCGGCGGCGCGGGCGCCTTCCAGCGCTTCGATGGCGCTGCGGCGCAGCGCGTTGGCCACGCTGGCGGGCACGAACCACGGGCGCGACCAGGCCAGCGCAATGTCGATGGGCGCGAAGATGGTTTCGCCCAGCTTAGCCAAAGAATCGCGCAGCTTGGCTTCGCCCGTTGCTTCATCTTTAGGAGCTTGCCACGCAAGCTGCACCTGCGCTGAGGCGGTGTTTCCTTCTTCATCGGTGGCCGTCAGCGCCAGGCCATCGGCTGTGTCAGACAGGTTCAACCAGACGCCGATGCGCCGGTCGGCGGATTTTTTCTCCAGCGTGCGCACCCAGTCCATGCTGCGGTTGCGGTGCACCGTGGTGCCCTTGCGCAAGTCGTGCAGCGCGGCCATGGCGTCTTTGGGGAACACGCGCCATGCGCCGTCGCCCAGCGCCTCGACGCGGTTCGCCTGCGCGCCCACCAGCTCTTTTTGCTGGTCCCAGTAGCACAGGCCGTCGCCGTTGGCCAGGGTAAGGGCCGGGTCGTCGGTGCGCAGATCAAAGTGGTCGGCCGCCACCTGGGTGACGAAGCCGATGGGCTGGCCGGGGTTCTTGGGCGTGTCGAAGGCGCCAATGTCTTGCTGGCGGCCGTTAACGAAGTAGTCGGTGAATTCGCGGTTGAAGTTCTGCAGCGGATCGGGCGAAAAGGTGAAAGTGGTGCGCCCGGCGCTGGCGCGGGCCAGCTCGGGCCGCTCGTCCAGCACTTCGTCGAACAGGCGGCGGTAGTGGGCGGTGATGTTCTTCACGTAGCCCATGTCCTTGTATCGACCCTCGATCTTGAAGCTGCGCACGCCCGCGTCGATGAGCGGGCGCAGGTTCAGGCTCTGGTTGTTGTCCTTCATGCTGAGCACGTGGGCGTCGTGCGCGACAAAGCGGCCCTGCGCGTCCAGCACCTGGTAGGGCAGGCGGCAGGCCTGGCTGCAGTCGCCCCGGTTGGCGCTGCGGCCGGTGTGCGCGTGGCTGATGTAGCACTGGCCGCTGTAGGCCACGCACAGCGCGCCGTGGATGAAGAATTCAATGCTGCAGCGCGCCGGGTCCAGCACGTCGCGGATGGCGGCGATCTGGTGCAGGTCCAGCTCGCGCGCGGGCACGATCTGGCTCAGGCCCGCGTCTTGCAGAAAACGCGCCTTTTCGGGCGTGCGGATGTCGGTTTGCGTGCTGGCGTGCAGCTGGATGGGCGGCAGGTCCAGCTCGAGCAGGCCCATGTCCTGCACGATCAGCGCGTCGGCGCCAGCCTCGTACAGCTGCCAGGCCAGGCGGCGGGCGTCTTCCAGCTCGTCGTCGCGCAGGATGGTGTTCAGCGTGACGAAGATGCGGGCGTTGAAGCGGTGCGCGTGCGCGGCCAGCCGGGCGATGTCGCGCACGGCGTTGCCCGCATCGGCGCGGGCGCCAAAGCCTGGGCCGCCGATGTAGACGGCGTCGGCGCCGTGGTTGACGGCCTCGATGCCGATGTCGGCGTCGCGGGCGGGGGAAAGCAGTTCGATCTGGTGCGCTTCGGGCATGGGGGCGGATTATCGGTTAAATCGGCCTTTGGCGCTTGTTCAGCGTGCGCTGGCAGCTATCGAATTGAGAGTGATTCAGCTGGGGGCGCGCGTCGGCGCTGGGGGCGACGAAGGAGAGGAGGGCGGCCGTACTCTGCATTCTTCACCGCCGATCTCATCGCTGGTGCGCGAGGGCAAGTCTGAGTTCACGCCCGCGCAGCCACGAGGCCGCCTGAGCGGCGCCAAGGCGCGCCGCTTCGCTGCCTGCGTGGTAGCGCATCACGCCAGCGCGGTCAACGCGATCCGGCCGACGATTCGCCCGCCGCAGGCATCACGGGCGCATTCGACGCGCGGGCGGCGCCCTGCTTGGCGGGCGCAGCGCTGGCGGGCGAATCCACCGAACGCGGGCGTCCGGCCTTGGGCGCCTTGCTGCCCTGCTTGAGCAGCGGGGCGCAGCTGGCGTTGTCGGATGCGCCGGGCACGGTGATGGGCGCCAGCACCAGCGCGCCGGGTGCCACGGCCAGCGCGGCCACTGCGGCGGCCGCGCGCACCACCAGCGGGCCAGGCTTGACGCCCACCTTGGGCGCGGCAAACGGGCCTTTCACCTCCAGCGGCGTGCGCAAAGAGAACAGCTTCAGCTCGTAGGCCTTGGGGTTGACGTCCATGTCCAGCTGCTCGGTGCGCAGGTTGGCGGTGCCAGTGATGTCGACCAGCGCATCGTCGGTGTTGATCTTCACGTCGCGCAGGTGCGCCACGCCGTCGCGCACGGGAATGTCGGCCAGCGCGCAGCGCAGGCGCACTTCCTTGTCTTGCCCGAACAGTTTGGACACCACCACGCTGCCCAGGTTGAGGCCCGCCAGGTCCAGCAGCTGCTGGCTCATCACGCCGTCGCGCACGTACAGGCGCAGCTCGCCATTGGCGGTGGCCGCCATTTGCGCCACCGACGCGCCGCGGGCATCTACCGCGATGCCGCCGTCCACATCGCCCAGGCTTTTCTTCATCAACTCGACCTTCGGGAACAGCGACGACAGCTTCAGGCCCTGCACGTCGCCGCGCACCGACACGGCCATGGGCTGCTTGCGCGGATCCATCTGCACCTGGGTCTTGAAGTGGCCGCCCGCCACGCCGAAATCCAGTGGCACCAGCTTGAGCAGCCCGTTTTCCAGCACCGCGTGCGTGCTGATGCTGTTGATCGGCACGGCCTGCGGGCGTTCGATGCGCTGGCCGGTGTAGCGCAGGTCCAGGTCCATCTTGTCCCAGCGGGCGGTGTCGAACGGGTCGTCGGGCAAGACCTTGCCCGTGCGCGGGGCCTTGTCGGGGTTGTTGGACTTGGCGCCCACGATGGGGCCGAGGTCTGCCAGCCGCACCAGCTTGGATCGCAGGGTGCCCGACAGGCGCGGGCGCGCCTCGGCCGAGGTGTAGGTCACCTCGCCCGCAATGTCGCTCTGGCCGATCGTGCCGGTGAAATCCTTGTAGTCCCACACCGCCTGCTTGGCCTTCAGCTGGCCGACCAAGTGCCCGTCGGTGGCGAAAGCGGGCGTGTCGGGTAACACAATGCCGGTGAGGGGGTACAGATCGGCCAGGCTGCCGCCGCGCAGGGCCACCTTGAAATCCACGCCCGACAGTTGCCGGGGGTTGGCGATCACGCCCTCGGCCGTGGCCGACACCCGCCCAGCGCGCGCCTGCAGCTGCAGCGGGAAATCCAGCCGCTCGTCTTTCAGCGACAGCAGCTCGCCCGCCTTGCCGCTGCCGCGCACCTGTGCCTTGGCGTGCCAGCCCGAGAACTCAAAGCCGACCCCGTAGCGCCCGCCGTCCGTTGCCTCCGGCGCCAGCGTATCCAGCGTGCCCGCCAAGCTCAAATCGCGCGGCGCATCGTCGTAGGCCAGGCGCCCGTCGCTCAGCACCACGCGGCCGATGGAAACCGACCAGCTGGAGCGGTCGCTGGATTTCGGGAAAGCCAGGGTCCAGTTGTCGCGGCCGTCCTTTTGGCGCTCCAGCCGCACGTCGGGCTCAGCCAAAGCCACGCGGCGGATGTCGATCGTGCGGCCCAACAAGGGCAGCAGGGCCAGGTCGGCGGAC
The DNA here is from genome assembly GCF_003008535.1 of Ottowia oryzae. Classification (NCBI taxonomy): domain Bacteria; kingdom Pseudomonadati; phylum Pseudomonadota; class Betaproteobacteria; order Burkholderiales; family Comamonadaceae; genus Ottowia; species Ottowia oryzae. The sequence goes on along the minus strand of NZ_CP027666.1, from coordinate 2,609,389 downwards.
ACCTGGCCGATGTGCGCCAAGTGCGGCGCGCGGCCTTCGTAGCCGGTGGGGTTGCCGATCAGCACATCCTGTGCATGCACCGTGGGGCCGGGCACCCAGCGGCGCCAGGTGGTTTCGCGCTGCTGAGGCCATTCCCACTCCAAATCGAGCGGCCCGCGGATGGCGAAGGGCCGGCCCAGTGCCTCGGAAACCTGCGCCGAAACCCAGGCGCGCGAGCGGTTCCAGTCGTTCCAAGTCAGCCAGGTGATCCCCATCACGGCAACCACGGCCAGCGCGAGGACGAGAGTCAGCACCCAGCGCAAGATCGACGTGCGCGGCGGGGCTTCGGTGGGGGATACGTTGGGGCGATAGACGGGTTCCGGGGACATGGTGGTGGGCGTGGCACCGGCCGACAGCTTTGGCTCGGGTGCTCTCTGGGCGATAGCAGTAACGCACCCATCCTAGGCCTTAACAGGCCGCTGTGGCGCCCAGGATTGCTGCTTTAGCCGCTTTCCTACACGGCCTTGCGCAGCTTGGGCACGCGTGGTTCGGCGAAGGCCGACACCAATCGCACCAGCCGCCCGATCCTTGGATGCGTGGCCTTATCTGCGTGCGCAGCGCTGCGCTGGCCGACCATTCGCCCAGGGCGGTCAAAGACACTGGAGGCGGTATATTTGCTGTTGCAGTAACACTTGACAGCAAATATCGCGATTTGCCACAACTTGCGGCAGCAATTGAAAGATTTGAGATGCAAAAGAAGCTAATCCTTCATCTGGCTGCCGCTCTGTGTATGGCATCCGGCGCCGCGGTGGCAGACAACGTGCTGCTCATCAACGGATCGGGCCGCACGCCCAGTCCGAGCACCACCACCGGCACCACCAACAACTGGTTGACCACATGCGGGGCGGGCCACACGGTGACCGTTGCCGATACCCCGCCAGCCAGCCTCGCGGGGTACCAGCAAGTCTGGGATTTGAGATTCGCAAATCAGAGCCCACTGACCACGGCAGACCAGGCAGCCTATCTGGCATATCTGCAGTCGGGCGGGCGGATGTTCGTGATGGGCGAGAACATTAACCTGGGCGCGCGCAACGCCACGGTGATTGACTTTATTGATACCGCAGGGGGCGGCGCGCTTACTTTCGTCGATCCCGGAAATGCGCAAGCCGTGACTGGCGTGCCTTTTACAGACGGTGGGTTGAGCACCATCGTCTGGTGGGCGGCGGGCGGCACCACGACCCCGGGCAGCGGCGTGTTTGCCGCGAGCAACGCGAATGGCGGTTCGGCCATCGTATGGCGTACGGGTACTCTGGCCAATGCACCCACAGGCACCCTAGCTGTTGTCTTTGACGTGAGTTTCATGGAGCCGCCGTCGCGAACGCCGAATGAAGATCAGTTCTTTCGCAATCTCTGTGCGTTCGGCAGCATGAGGGGGGGGGGCGCCGCGGTGGCCGTGCCGGCGAATTCGCCTTGGGCTTTGTGGAGCCTGGCTTGCGCTCTCGGTTTGGCGGCGATGGTCATACTGCGCAAGCGGCGGCACAATTGAGGCGTGTTCGGGCGGGATGGCCGCCCTTGGCACGCGTGGGCTTCATCACTGAGCCTGAGTTTTCGGCGTCGCCACGTCACTGCGTTTGAAACGCGGCGCGCGCCCTATCGATACCGTGGATTGGCCAGAAACCCGACCAACTTGCGTGCGCCTAGCCGAACGGTGGCGTCGACCACCATGACCGGCGCTGAGCGCAAGCGCGCAACGTCCCGCGCGCTGCCGCTAGACGCACTGCGCGGCCTGGCCATGGTGTGGATGACGGTCTACCACTTCTGCTTTGATCTCAACCACTTCGGCCTGATCCGGCAGGACTTTTATTTCGACCCAGTCTGGACCTGGCAGCGCACGGGCATCGTCAGCCTGTTTTTGATCGCCGCGGGCATGGGGCAGGCGCTGGCGGTTCAGGCGGGGCAGCGCTGGCCGCGTTTCTGGCGGCGCTGGGCGCAGGTGGCCGGGTGCGCACTGCTGGTCACGCTGGGCTCGTGGTGGATGTTTCCGCACAGCTGGATCAGCTTTGGCGTGCTGCACGGCATGGCGGTGATGCTGCTGATCACCCGCTGGGCCTTGCTGCGCGGCCTGTCGGGCGCGTGGCCTTGGCTGTGGGGCGCGTTGTTGGTGGCTGCTGGCCCGCTGGGCAGCGCCTGGCTACAGGCCAACGCGGGCGCGCACCCTGCGCTGGCTGCCGCGCTGGACAGCCGCTGGTTGAATTGGCTGGGCTGGGTTACCCACAAGCCGCCCACCGAAGACTTCGTGCCCCTGCTGCCCTGGCTGGGCGTGATGTGGTGGGGCGTTGGCGCAGCCCAGCTGCTTCGCGCGCACGCACCGGGTTGGCTGGCCCAGCCGGTAGGGCGCGCTGGCGGGGCGCTGGCCTGGCTGGGGCGCTGGAGCCTGAGCTACTACATGCTGCACCAGCCGGTGCTGATCGGCGCGCTGACCGCGTGGGCGGCCTGGGGGCGATAGGCGCCTCTGTAGCGGCCTTCGTCGTGACCCGATTGGCGGGCGGGTGAACGCCAAAAACGGGATGATGGCAAAGCCGACTCGATTGGGATGGAAGCGGCTGCGGGGCTTGGCGGCAGCCCTGAAAAGTACCAGTTAAAACGCCCTCCGGCGCCCGCCCCATCTGCGCTGGCTGCTATCAAAACTGAAATAAAAATGGGCAGACACCTTCACGGCGTCTGCCCTGTTTGGGTGCGGGCGGCGCGTGCGCCCGGCAACCGGAGCGATTACTCGATCTTGGCCTTGGCGCGCAGGTCTTCCTGGAACTTGGCCAGCTTCTGCTGTTCCATCTGCTGCTTGATCTGCGCTTTCACGTCGTCGAACTTCGGCGCTTCAGGCGCCTTGGCATCGCGAACGTCGTCCACGCGGATTACGTGGTAGCCAAATTGGGTTTTGACCGGCGTGTCGGTCATCTGGCCCTTGTGCAGCTTGCCCAGCGCTTGGGCAAATTCGGGCACGTAGCCTGCGGGGTTGGCCCAGCCCAGGTCGCCGCCTTGCGCGCCGGACCCCGGGTCTTTGGACTGCTTCTTGGCCAGGTCTTCAAACTTGGCGCCCTTCTTGATCTGGGCAATGATGGCCTTGGCCTCGTCTTCCTTCTCGACCAGGATGTGGCGCGCCTTGTACTCCTTGGCGCCGGCCGCGGGGGCCTGCGAGGCCACGAGGCGGTCGTATTCGGCCTTGGCTTCCTCGTCGGTGACGGGGTTCTTGGCCTTGTAGTCTTCGAACAGGGCGTTGATCATCACGCTTTGGCGCGCCATTTCCATGTTCTTGCGGTAGGCCTCAGTGCCTTGAACGCCGCGGCGCTCAGCCTCTTGCATGAAGATTTCGCGCGCGATCACTTCGTCGCGCAGCTGGTTCATCACCTCGGGCGGCACGGGCTGGCCCGTGCGCTGGGCCGTGGCCTTGACCTGCGCTTCCAGCGCTTCCAGGCGGGCTTTAGGAACCGGCTTGCCGTTGACGATGGCGACGTTCTGCGCGATGGCGGGCAGGGCCAGGGTGGCAGCCAGCGCGGCGGCCACGGAGACGGTCAGGATGTGTTTTTTCATGAAAGCGCGGGGTGGTGGTCAATCGACCGGAACTGCGGGCCTGCGCGGCCCATTGGGTGAAAGCTTGAATTATCGCGTTTCGATAGCGAGGGCATGAACCCCGTCGCGGTCGATGTAGCCCTGCAGCGCCTCATACACCAGCCGGTGGCGCGCAACGCGGTTCAGGCCGTCAAAGCGCGACGAGGCGATGCGCACGCGAAAGTGCGTGCCAAAGCCGGTGCCGTTGGCGCCCGCGTGGCCGGCGTGCTGCCAGCTTTCGTCGAGCACTTCAAGATCGGTAGGCGCCAGCGCGTCGCGCAAGGTGCCGGCCATGCGGTCGGCCAAGGGCATGTCTGGCGCGGTCATCCTGCGCTCCCGGGCGGTTGGTCGGGGTTGGCGGGCGCCGCGTCGTTCTGCATGTGGCGCGCCACGTAAAAGCCCTGACCGATGATGAAGGTGACGGGGAAGATGTAGCCCCACAGCTTGAAGTTGGCCCAGGCGTCGGTTGTCCAGTACGCCGCCACGTACCCGTTGATGGCGGCCATGAACAGGCAGTACAGCATCCAGGCCACGGTGAGGCGGTTCCACACCGGGTCTGGCAGGTTCAACTGGCTGCCCAGCATGATCTTGAGGAAGTTCTTGCGAAACCCCCACAGCGCCACGGCCAGCGCCACGGCCATCGCGGTGTACAGCACGGTGGGCTTCCACTTGATGAAGCGTTCGTCCTGCAGCACCAGGGTCAGCGTGCCGAAAATCAGGATCAAGGCCAGCGTGGCCTTGTGCATGGCAGACAGCTTTTTGTCAATGGCGTAGACGATCGCCATCTGCGCCGTGGTGGCCACCATCAGCACAGCCGTGGCGGGGTAGATGCCGTACAGCTTGTAGGCGCCGAAGAACAGGACGATCGGCAGGAAGTCGAGCAGGGCTTTCATCAGGCCGGGCAGTTTACTTGGCCTCGAAATCCAGCGCGGCCGAATTCATGCAGTAGCGCAGGCCGGTGTCGGTGGGGCCGTCGGGAAACACGTGGCCCAGGTGCGCGCCGCAGTTGGCGCAGACGGTTTCGACGCGCACCATGCCGTGGCTGACGTCGCGCCGCTCTTCAATGGCGCCGGGAATGGCCAGCGAGAAGCTGGGCCAGCCGCAGCCCGCGTCGAATTTGGTGTTGGCGTCGAACAGCTTGGCGCCGCAGCACACGCAGTGGTAGCTGCCGTCGGCCCAGTGCTGCTCGTACTTGCCGGTAAAGGGGCGTTCGGTGGCGGCGTGGCGGGTGACCTCGAAGGCGGCGGGCTCGGCGTGCTTGTCGGCCAGCAGTTGGCGCCATTCGGCGTCGGTTTTCTGGATGGGGTGGGTCATGATGAACAGCTGATCTGGATCTGGTCGGCCCAGTCCGGCGGAAAACCGGCCCAGGCGGCGTGCTGCGGGTGCTCGTCGTACGGGCGTTCCAGCACGGCGAGCAGGTCTTGGATCATCGAAAAGTCTTTTTGTTTCGCCAGCGCAATGGCTTGTTCAGCCAGGTAGTTGCGCAGCACGAAGGCGGGGCTGTGATTCAGTGCCAAATTGGCGTCTGGCGCTAGTCCAGACTGCGCTGTCAGCTCTTTTAATTGTAGCAATAGTTGGTCGATGGCGGCGCGGTCGTGAAACAGATCCTGCACCGTATCGGCCGGGGCGCCAGCAATGTGCTGCGCCAGGCGCCGCCAGGCGATGGTGAAGTCGGTGCGTTCCCTGGCCATCAGGCCCAGCCATTCGCCCGCCAGGGCGCGGCTGGAAGGCGTGGCGCTGGCCTGGCCCAGCTTGGCGGCGTGCAGGCGGGCCAGTTCGGCATCGAACTGCGGTTTGAAGCCGTGCAGCGCGGCCATGGCGTCGTCCACCTCGCCGATCAGCGGGAGCAGGGCCTGGCCCAGGGCGAACAGGTTCCAGTGCGCCACGCCGGGCTGGTTCTCGTACGAATAGCGGCCCGCGTGGTCGGAATGGTTGCAGATGTGCCGTGGGTCGTACGCATCCATGAACTGGAAGGGGCCGTAGTCGATGGTCAGCCCCAGGATGCTCATGTTGTCGGTGTTCATCACGCCGTGCATGAAGCCCACCGCCTGCCACTGCGCCACCATGGCCGCGGTGCGCCGCACCACCTCGGCCAGCAGTGCGGCATAGGGGTTGGCGGCGTCGCGGCAGGCGGGGTAGTCGCGGTCGATCACGTAATCGGCCAGGGTGCGCAGTGGGCCGGGCTGGTTGCCGTGGCTGAAATGCTCGAAATGGCCAAAACGGATGAAACTGGGCGCCACGCGCGTCACGACAGCGGCGGTTTCGATGGTTTCGCGGCGCACGGGCTGGTCAGACCCTGTGACGCACAGCGCGCGCGTGGTGGCAATGCCCAGGCCGTGCATCGCCTCGCTGCACAAAAATTCGCGGATCGACGAGCGCAGCACGGCGCGCCCGTCGCCCATGCGCGAGTAGGGCGTCAAGCCGCTGCCTTTGAGTTGCAGCTCTTGCGGGCCGCCCGGCGTGGCGACTTCTCCCAGCCACAGCGCGCGGCCGTCGCCCAGCTGGCCGGCCCATACGCCAAACTGGTGCCCGCTGTACACGGTGGCCAGCGGGGTGCTGCCTTGAATGAAGGCGCTGCCGCTCAGCGCTTCCAGCACGCCGGGCGCTTGCCACCAGACATCGCGCAGGCCCAGCTCGCGCGCCATGGCGGCGCTGCGGGCGATCCAGTACGGGTCGCGAATCGGGTCGGGCGAAAGGGGCGTGTAGAAATCGCTGCCCAGCGCTTGCAGGCCAGGTTGCCAGCGCAGGCCGAGATCGACCGCTGCAGCCTCGGCCATCGGGGTGTCGGGACTTGCCATCGGCGCATTGTCGCTTGCACCGCCCCCGCGCGCCTGCGCGGGCCCGCGAAGCCGCAGGCACGGCGAGGTTGCCCGACCAGCAGGCGCGGCGTGTCACCGAAGCCCCCCGGCCTGCTATTGAACAGAGGCGACTGTGGGGCGGCGGCCCAGCGCGCCCCGTCGATTAGGATGCGCGGGGGTCTTACACGACAGCCTAACCACCCTAAAAAAGAGGAGTACACATGCTTGGCTTGATGCAGAACCATCCCCTGTTGATTTCGTCGCTGATCGACTTTGCCGCGCGCCACCATGGCGACGGCCAGATCGTGTCGCGCCGGGTGGAAGGGGATATTCATCGTTACACCTGGAAGGACGTTCAGCAACGTGCCAAGCAGGTCGCGAACGCCCTGAACGCCGAGGGGCTGAACGCGGGCGACCGCGTCGGCACGCTCGCCTGGAACGGCTATCGCCACCTGGAGCTGTACTACGGGGTGAGCGGCTCGGAGCGGGTTTTGCACACCATCAACCCGCGCCTGCTGCCCGACCAGATCGCCTGGATCGCCAACCATGCAGAAGACCAGATCCTGTGCTTTGACATGACTTTCCTGCCGATCATTCAGGCGATTCATGCGCACTGCAAGACGGTCAAGAAGTGGGTGGCGCTGTGTGACGCCGACAAGCTGCCGCAAGACACCGGTATCCCGAACCTGGTGAGTTACGAAGACTGGATCGGCGCCCAATCGGCCAACTACAGCTGGCCGGTGTTCGACGAGAACACGGCTTCCAGCCTTTGTTACACCAGCGGCACCACGGGCAACCCGAAGGGGGCGCTGTACAGCCACCGATCCACCGTGCTGCATGCGTTTGCGGCTGTGCTGCCCGACGCCATGGGCCTGAGCGCCAGCGATTCCGCCTTGCCCGTGGTCCCCATGTTCCACGTCAACGCGTGGGGCATGCCGTATTCGGCCGCCATGGTGGGGGCCAAGCTGGTCATGCCGGGCCCGGCCATGGACGGCAAATCGATCTACGAGCTGATGGAAAGCGAAAAGGTCACCTTCGCGGCCGGCGTGCCTACGGTGTGGCAGATGCTGCTGAACTATGTCGGGCAGAACAATCTGAAGTTCTCGTCGCTCAAGCGCACGGTGATTGGCGGCTCGGCCTGCCCGCCGGCGATGATCACCGCCTTCCGCGAGAAGTACGGCGTCGACGTGCTGCACGCGTGGGGCATGACGGAGATGAGCCCGCTGGGCACGCTGTGCACGCTCAAGGAAAAGCACAAGTCGCTGAGTGAGGCCGAGCGCAACGCCATCCGGATGAAGCAAGGCCGCGCCATCTATGGCGTGGACCTGAAAATCGTCGGCGCCGACGGTACCGAGCAGCCCTGGGACGGTGCCACCTATGGCGATCTGTACGTGACCGGGCCGTGGATTCTGGCCAGCTACTTCAAGAACGAAGGCGGCGATCCGCTTGAAGACGGCTGGTTCCCCACCGGGGACGTGGCCACCATCGACGCCGACGGCTTCATGCAGATCACCGACCGCAGCAAGGACGTGATCAAGTCGGGCGGCGAATGGATAAGCTCCATTGATGTCGAAAACACGGCCATGGGCCACCCCGCGGTGGCCATGGCGGCCTGCATCGGCATGCCACACCCGAAATGGGACGAGCGCCCGATCGTCGCGGTGGCGCTCAAGCCGGGCGCCGAGGTCTCGCGTGAAGAACTGCTGAAGTTCTTCGAGGGCAAGATGGCCAAGTGGCAGATCCCGGACGACGTGGTCTTTGTCGATTCGATACCTATCGGTGCCACCGGCAAGATGCTCAAGACCAAACTGCGCGAGCAGCTGCGCGACTACAAGCTGCCCACGCTTTGACCCAAGGCAGCGTCTCCCCGAAACTCTGACGCCTAGGCGACTCTTTCGGGGAAATCCCGGCTTTCGTTTTGACTGCAAGCACTTACGCTGCGGGTTGTTCTAGCAATCGTCGCAACCGTAGGAGACAACTCAATGAAGTTCGCAGTGAAGATGCTGGCCGGCGCGGCCATGTTGGCAGCCCTGTCGTCGGTCTACGCCCAAAAGGGCGAGACCGTCAAAATTGCGTTGATCGACCCGCAGACGGGCTTGATGGGCCCGCTGGGCACCAACCAGATGCGCAGCTGGCAGTACTTCGCCGACGAGTTGAGCAAGAACAACCCGGCCGGCGTGAAGTTTGAGATCGTCGCCTTCGACAACAAGCTGAGCCCCGCCGACAGCGCCAACGCGCTGAAGGCGGCGATTGACCAGGGCATCCGCTATGTCGCGCAGGGCAACGGCTCTTCGGTGGCCGCGGCGCTGATCGACGGCATCACCAAGCACAACGAGCGCAATCCCGGCAAGGAGATGATCTACCTGAACTATGCCGCGGTCGATCCAGACTTCACCAACAGCAAGTGCAACTACTGGCACTTCCGTTTTGACGCCGACACGTCGATGAAGATCGAGGCGATGACGACGTTCATGAAAGACCAGAAGGACATCCACAAGGTCTACCTGCTCAACCAGAACTATTCGCACGGCCAGCAGGTGGCCAAGTTCGCCAAGGAAGCGCTCAAGCGCAAGCGCCCGGATGTGCAGATCGTTGGCGAAGACCTTCACCCGCTTGCCCAGGTGCGCGACTTCGCGCCCTACATCGCCAAGATCAAGGCCTCTGGCGCGGACACCGTGATTACCGGCAACTGGGGCTCTGACCTGGCGCTGCTGATCAAGGCGGCCAAGGAAGGCGGCTACGACGGCAAGTTCTTCACTTATTACACCGGTGTGACCGGCACGCCCACGGCGCTGGGCACCACCGGTGAAGGCAAGGTCTTCCAGGTGGCCTATTCGCACTACAACATGGGTGGCGAAATGGGTAAGTGGATGGAAGGCTTCAAGGCGCGCTTCAAGGACGACATGTTCACGGGGGCGATCCCCAGCGCGCTGGTCGGCCTGTCGCAGGCGATGGCCAACGCCAAGTCCACCGACCCGGCCAAGGTGGCCAAGGCCTTCGAGGGCCTGAAATGGAAGAACTACAACGGCGAAGTGGAAATGCGCAAGGCAGACCACCAGTTGCAGCAACCCTTGTACGTGACCGTGTGGCAAAAAGCCGGCGGCAAGTACCCCTACAGCCCGGAGAACACCGGCATGACGCTGGTGCCGGTGGCTGAATACCCGGCCTACGTTTCCAGCACGCCCACCAGCTGCGCCATGAAGCGTCCGTCCTGAAACGGGAATAGGGTAGAAGGGTTGCCGCGCTTCTGATCCGGGGCGCGGACACCACGGGCGCGCAAAGCGGGCGTTGGCCGCAATCAGGCCAGCGCTGAGCTTGGCGCGCTCTGGCGCGCCGGGCGCACACGCGGGCGCCGTCAAGTCAACAAGAGGGTTTTCAGGATGGAGTTTTTCATCATCTCCATGCTCAACGGACTGAGCTACGGCTTATTGCTGTTCATGCTCAGTTCGGGGCTGACATTGATCTTCAGCATGATGGGCGTGCTGAACTTTGCCCACGCCAGCTTCTACATGCTGGGCGCCTACATTGGGTACACGCTATCGGGCAGCATCGGCTTTTGGGCGGCGCTGGTGGTGGCGCCGCTGTTGGTGGGGCTGCTGGGCGCTGGGTTTGAGCGCTTCAGCCTGCGCAAGGTGCACAAGTACGGCCATGTGCCTGAACTGCTGGTGACCTTCGGGCTGTCCTACATCATCCTGGAGCTGGTGCAACTGATCTGGGGGCGCCCCGCGGTGGAATTCAACCCGCCGGCCATCCTGCAAGGCCCCGCGTTCACGCTGATCAACAGTTCAATCGACGGCATGCACTTGGTGTGGGGCGCGGCGCCTGACGGTGCTTGCCGCGCGGCCGATGCCGCGGTGCGCATCGTGTGCTCGCCGTTCCCGGCCACACGCGCCGCGATGATGCTGGTGGCCGTGCTGATGCTGGTCGGCATCTGGCTGATGCTGACGCGCACGCGCATCGGCTATGTCATCCAAGCCGCGCTGACGCACCCCGACATGGTCGAAGCGCTGGGCCACAACGTGCCGCGCGTGTTCATGCTGGTGTTTGGCGCTGGTACGGCGCTGGCCGGGCTTGCCGGTGTGATCGGCGGCAGCACGTTCGTGACCGAGCCCGCGATGGCAGCCACCGTCGGCTCGATCATCTTCGTGGTGGTGGTGGTGGGCGGCATGGGCTCCCTGGCCGGCGCGTTTGTCGCGTCGCTTCTGATCGGCGTGGTGCAGACCTTTGCCGTGGCCATTGACTATTCCTTCCTCACGTTGCTCTCGCAGCTTGGCCTGCCGATCAGCGATGCGCTGCGTGAAAACTCGATCGCGAAGCTGACGCTGTCGCAGGTCGCGCCCATCCTGCCTTACCTGTTCCTGGTGCTGATCCTGATCTTCCGTCCGCGCGGACTGCTGGGCGCAAGGGAGACATGAGCTTATGAATACCGCTGCAACTTCTACCGTCGCGCCGCCGCGCATGCCGCTGGGCCGGGTGTTGATCTGGGGCGCCTTCGCGCTGGTGCTGATCGTCGCGCCGCTGGTCTTCACCAGCAACCTGGGCGTGACCATGCTGGCGCAGATGGGCATCGCCATCATTGCCTGCCTGTCCTACAACATCCTCTTGGGCCAGGGCGGCATGCTGAGCTTCGGCCATGCCGTCTATTCCGGCCTGGGTGCCTACGTGGCCATCCACACCTTGAACGCGGTGTCGGCCGGGCGCTTTTATCTGCCGGTCAGCCTGATTCCGCTGGTAGGTGGCCTGGCTGGCGTGTTCTTCGCCGCGTTGTTCGGCTACGTGACGACCAAGAAGTCTGGCACCACGTTCGCGATGATCACGCTGGGCATTGCCGAGCTGGTGTTCGCCATGTCCTTGATGATCCCCGAGTTCTTTGGCGGCGAGGCGGGCGTGTCGGGCAACCGCGTGGTGGGCGAGCCGGTGCTGGGCATCACCTTTGGGCCGGCGCGTCAGCTTTACTACCTGATCGCGATCTACACCTTCGTCAGCGTGGCCTTGATGTTCGCCTTTACGCAGACGCCGCTGGGCCGCATGCTCAACGCCGTGCGCGACAACCCGGAGCGGGTCGAATTTATTGGCTACAGCAGCCAGCGCGTTCGCTACTATGGCTTCATCGTGGCGGGCTTTTTTGCCGGCATTGCGGGCGGTCTGGGCGCTTTGCAGTTCGAGTTGGTCACGGCCGAAGTTGTGGGCCCTGTGCGCTCGGGCAGCTACCTGCTGTTCACCTTCCTGGGTGGCGCCACGGTGTTTTTCGGCCCCATCATCGGCGGCATTCTGATGGTGCTGGCCACCGTGTTGCTGTCTGAGCTGACCAAGGCATGGCTGCTGTACCTGGGCCTGATCTTCGTTTTCATGGTGATGTATGCGCCCGGCGGCATTGCCAGCCTCATCATGATGAACGTTCGCGTGGCCCAGTTCGGCCGGCTCGGGCGTGTGGCGCCCAGCCTGGCCGTGATGCTGGTCAGCGGCATCGTCATGCTGGCCGGCGCAGGCGCCATGATCGAGATGATCTATCACCTGCAGCTCAACAGCGCCATGGGCGACGAGGTGCCGTTCGCTGGCGTGACCTTGCATGCTCGCAGCGCCATGTCGTGGGGCGTTTCGGCCGTGCTGCTCGCCGTGGGCGCCTTCGTGCTCGACCGCGCCCGGCGCCGCTACGCTGAGCAATGGGGTGAGGTGCAGTCTGAAATCGAGAATGCCGCACGCAAGTCAGAAGGGAGCGCGCCATGAATGCGGCCGCCACACATTCCGGCGCCTTTGCCGTCGAACTGAAGGACCTGCGCAAGAGCTTTGGCAAGACGCAGATCATCCGCGGCGCCAACCTGGCGGTGCGGCCTGGCGAGCGCGTGGCCATCATCGGCCCCAACGGCGCGGGCAAATCGACGCTGTTCAACCTCATCAGCGGCCGGCTGACGCCCACCAGCGGCGAGGTGCTGCTGAACGGCCAGCGCATCGACGGCAAGAAGCCCTACGAGATCAACCGCCTGGGCCTCTCGCGCAGCTTTCAGATCACCAACATATTCCCCAAGCTGAGCGTGTTTGAAAACCTGCGCTGCGCCGTGCTGTGGCAGCTGGGCTATCGCTACACCTTCATGCGCTTTCTATCGCGCATGCACGACGCCAATGCCCGCACCGAAGAGCTGCTGCGCATGATCCAGCTGGAGAGCAAACGCGATGTGCTGGCCATCAACCTGCCTTACGCCGAGCAGCGCGCGCTGGAGATCGGCGTGACCATTGGCGGCGGCGCCGACGTGATCCTGCTGGACGAACCGACGGCCGGCATGAGCAAGAGCGAGACCAAGCACTTCATCGACCTGATTCGCCATGTCACGCAAGGCAAGACGCTGCTGACGGTGGAACACGACATGGGCGTGGTCTTCGGCCTGGCCGACAAGATTGCCGTGGTGGTGTATGGCGAGGTGATCGCCTTCGACACGCCCGAGGCCGTGCGCGCCAACGCGCGCGTGCAAGAGGCGTACCTTGGTTCGTCGGTGGCCGACGCGCAGGCACAGGGGCATTGAATATGTTGAAAGTCCATGATCTGCATGCCTACTACGGCAAGAGCCATGTGCTGCACGGCGTTGATTTCGAGGTGCATCCCGGCGAGATCGTTGCGCTGCTGGGGCGCAATGGCTCGGGCCGATCCACCACCGCCAAGGCCATCATGGGCCTGGTACACGCGGAAGGCCAAATCGACTGGAATGGGAAAAGCCTGCTCAAGCGCAAGTCGTACGAGATCGCCCACATGGGGCTGGGCTACGTGCCCGAATCGCGCGACATCTTTCCGCGCCTGACGGTGCACCAGAACCTGATGTTGGGCGAGAAGAGCGGCAAGAAAGCCAGTCGCTGGAGCTACGACGACATGTACGCCATGTTCCCGCGCCTGCAAGAGCGCCAGAACACCGAGGCGGGCGTGATGTCCGGCGGCGAACAGCAGATGCTCACCCTGTGCCGCACGCTGATGGGCGACCCGGACCTGATCATCATCGACGAGCCCACCGAAGGCCTGGCACCCAAGATCGTCGAGCTGGTGGGCGAATACCTCAAGCGGCTGAAGGATCGCGGGGTGTCCGTCCTGCTGATCGAGCAGAAGCTGACCATCGCCATGCAAATCTCCGACCGCGCGCTGGTGATGGGCCACGGCAGCATCGTCTTCGATGGCACGCCCGACCAGCTGCGCGCCGACGCTGGCGTACGCAAGGAATGGCTGGAAGTCTGAGCGCTGGCCAGCTGGCTGCGTGGCGCTTGATTGCGGCGCTGCGCTGGCTGGCCCCATGCGGCAGCTTCATACCATTCTTTTGCAATTAAATTGATAGCTGCCAGCGCTGGTGCCGCCTGCGCTAGAGGGTGATTTGACTTGCATATCAGCGGGCGATGGCGCCAGGTGCCGCGCAAGGTTTGTCCCTGTGGAGACAATGCGCGTTGCGGCACCCCCGCCCATCTCCCACAATTGCAGATTGTTCTCGTGCCCCGCTAGCGCGGCGCACTTCGCTTGTTGCACCAACCAGAGGAATACGCATCCATGACCGCTGAGTACAAAGTCCAAGGAGACGTGGCCGTCATCACCCTGAACAACCCGCCGGTCAACGGCCTGGGTTACGACACCCGGTTGGGTATCACCAACGCGCTGGAAAAAGCCAACGGCGATCCGGCCGTCAAGGCCATCGTGCTGACCGGGGCGGGCAAGGCGTTTTCGGGTGGCGCGGACATTCGCGAATTCAACGACGCCAGCCGCGCCATGCGCGAGCCGAACCTCAACTCCGTCATCGCCGCGCTGGAGAATTCCCGCAAGCCGGTGGTGGCCGCCATCCATTCCGTCTGCATGGGCGGCGGGCTGGAACTGGCGCTGGGCGCGCACTACCGCATCGCCGCACCGGGCACGAAGGTGGCGCTGCCTGAAGTCAAGCTGGGGCTGATCCCTGGCGCGGGTGGCACCCAGCGCCTGCCGCGTGTGCTGGGCGTGGAAACCGCGCTGAACATCATCGTCAGCGGCGAAGCCATCAACAGCGAGATGCTGGCCGGATTGCCGGGCCAGAAACTGTTCGACCAGCTGGCCGCCACGCCCGAAGCGCTGCTGGACGAAGCCGTATCGCTGGCGCAGAAGGTGGCCGCCCAGCACGCCGACGGCGCGCCGCTGCCGTTGGTGCGCAACCTGCCGTGCAGCCACCCCAACGCCGAGGCGTACTTCCAGTTCGCGCGCAACATGGTCAAGGGTATGGCCAAGAACTTCCCGGCGCCCGCCAAGTGCGTGGACGCGGTCGAATACGCCACCAAGCTGCGCTTTGACGACGGGATGGCCAAAGAGCGCGAAATCTTCGTCAACCTGATGCAGACGCCCGAGTGCAAGGCCCTGCGCCACATCTTCATGGCCGAGCGTGCAGCCTCGAAGATTCCGGACGTGGGCAGCGACGTGAAGCCACGCGACGTGAAGACAGTGGGCGTGATCGGCGCGGGTACCATGGGTGGCGGCATCGCCATGAACTTCCTGAACGCGGGCGTTCCGGTCACCATCCTGGAAACCAAGCAGGAAGCGCTGGACCGCGGCGTGGCCACGATCCGCAAGAACTACGAGGCGCAGGTCAAGAAGGGCAAGCTCAAGCAGGACAAGTACGAGCAGCGCATGGCACTGCTCAAGACCACGCTGAGCTACGACGACCTGAAAGACGCCGACCTGATCATCGAAGCGGTGTTTGAAGAACTCGGCGTCAAGGAAGCCGTGTTCACGCAACTGGACAAGGTGGCCAAGCCCGGCGCCATCCTGGCGTCCAACACCTCCACGCTGGACGTGGACAAGATCGCCGCCTTTACCCAGCGCCCGCAAGACGTGGTCGGCATGCACTTCTTCAGCCCGGCCAACGTCATGAAGCTGCTGGAAGTGGTGCGCGGCAAGGCCACCGCCAAGGACGTGCTGGCCACCGTGATGGGCGTGGCCAAGAAGATCAAGAAAACCGCCGTGGTCTCGGGCGTGTGCGACGGCTTCATCGGCAACCGCATGATCGAGCAGTACAGCCGTCAGGCCGGCTTTTTGCTGGACGAAGGCGCCACGCCGCAGCAGGTCGACAAGGCCATCGAGAAGTTCGGCTTTGCCATGGGCCCGTTCCGCATGGGCGACCTGGCCGGCAACGACATCGGCTGGGCCATCCGCAAGCGCCGCGCCGTGGAAAAGCCAGGCATGAAATACAGCGCCACGGCCGACAAACTGTGCGAGTTGGGCCGCTTTGGCCAGAAGACCGGAGCAGGGTGGTACGACTACCAGCCCGGCAAGCGCGACGCCATCCCGAGCGAGGTGGTCACCAAGCTGATCGAAGACCACCGCAAGGCCCTGGGCATCACCCCGCGCAAGATCAGCGACAAGGAAATCGTTGAGCGCCTGGTGTTCTCGCTGGTCAACGAAGGCGCGCACATTCTGGAAGACGGCATTGCCAGCAAGGCGGGCGACATCGACATGGTGTACCTGACGGGCTACGGCTTCCCCATCTGGCGCGGCGGCCCGATGCAGTACGCGGACCAGGTCGGCCTGTTCAGCGTGGCCGAGGCGATGAAGCGATTTGCGCAGAACCCGAACGACGACGCGGCCTTCTGGGAGCCGGCACCGCTGATCAAAAAGCTGGTCGCCCAAGGCAAGACTTTTAACTAAATACGCCTCCAGCGCCCATCCAATAAGCGTGAGCAGCTACCAATTCAGGAGTATTCAATGACATCGGCCGTTATCGTTTCCACCGCCCGCACCCCGTTGACCAAAAGCTGGAAGGGTGCCTTCAACATGACCCACGGCGCCACGCTGGGTGGCCACGCCGTGCAGCACGCCATCGCCCGCGCAGGCATTGATGCCGGCGAGGTCGAAGACGTCATCATGGGCTGCGCCAACCCCGAAGGGGCCACCGGCGCCAACATCGCGCGGCAGATCGCGCTGATGGCAGGCTGCCCGATCACCGTCTCGGGCATGACCGTCAACCGCTTTTGCTCGTCCGGGCTGCAGACCATCGCCCTGGCGGCGCAACGCATCATCGCTGGCGAAGGCACGACCTACGTCGCGGGCGGCGTCGAGAGCATTTCCTGCGTGCAGCAAGAGATGAACCTGCACATGATGAAAGACCCGGCCCTCGAGGCCAAGGTGCCCGCCATCTACTGGAGCATGCTGCAAACGGCCGAACAGGTGGCCAAGCGCTACCACATCGGCCGCGACGCCATGGACGAGTACGGCGCGGCCAGCCAGCAGAAGGCCGCGGCGGCGCGCGCGGCAGGCCTGTTCGACGCCGAGATTGCCCCGATCACCGTCACCATGGGCGTGGCCGATCCGGTGATGGGCTTGCGCACCAAGGAAGTGACGGCCACGCAGGATGAGGGCATCCGCGAAGGCACGACGAAAGAAGGCATCAGCGGCATTCGCCCGGCATTGCCCGGCGGGCTGATCACCGCGGGCAACGCCAGCCAGTTCTCGGACGGCGCGGGCGCCTGCGTGGTCATGCACGAGGACGAAGCCGCGCGCAAGGGCCTCAAGCCCCTGGGCCGCTTCCTGGGTTTTGCGGTGGCCGGTTGCGAGCCCGATGAGATGGGCATCGGCCCTGTGTTTGCCGTGCCCAAGGTGTTGAACCGCCTGGGCCTGAAGGTCAGCGACATCGACTTGTGGGAGCTGAACGAAGCCTTCGCCGTGCAGGTGCTGTATTGCCGCGACAAGCTGGGCATTCCTGCCGACAAGCTCAACGTGAACGGCGGCGCCATCGCCGTGGGCCACCCCTACGGCGTGAGCGGCCAGCGCCTGACCGGTCACGCGCTGATCGAAGGCAAGCGCCGCGGCGCCAAGCGCGTGGCGGTGACCATGTGCATCGGCGGCGGCATGGGTGCTGCCGGCATTTTCGAAGTGCTGTAAGCGCAAGCGTATCGCCCGCGTGCCCACGGCATGCGCGCCCCGCCAAGGCCTTGCGCCCTGGCGGGGCGCGTTGTTTCTGGGAGCTTCCCGCAGTTGCGCTGGCAGCCCCAGAGGCCCAGGGGACCCAATAGAACGGTGCGATGATCCGCGTCGACCATTGATCAGAACCAAGAGAGGGAGAGCCCATGATTTCGCACAAGAAAAAACTATCGCTGCGCGCCGCCTGCGCCGCGATGTGCCTGGCTGCCGCCGGCGCAGCCCACGCCCAGACGTACAAGCTCAACCTGCCCATGGACGATGACCCGGACACCGTGCTGCAAACGATTGCGGTGCTGGCGAAGGAAACGCGCATCACGCTGCTGTTGAAGAACACCAGCGACGACGATGTGGGCGTGTGCGTGCATCCAGCAGGCGCGGCCGACGCGTTCACGCTGCGGGCGCTGGACACGGGTGATGTGCTGCAGCAGACGGCGTTCAGCGGCGTTTCCGATTGCAGCGTGAGGCGCGACACCGTTCGGCCAGGCAAGCAAAAAACACTGCGCCTGACCTTTCCCCGGCTGCCCAAAGGCGCCACCCGCCTGCAACTGGGCGAAAACGACTGCCAGCCCAACGCCGACTCGGACGTTCAGAACTGGTGCTTTCGAGACATTGAGTTGACCGCGCCCTGATCTGCGCCCGATCGGCGCCAAGACCGCTTCGCCCGCCCGCGCGGCGGGATGAGGCCTTTTTTGGGGCGCCAGACAGGGCGCCGGATGTCATCTTCGCGGCAGTGGCGCGCGCGGCTTGCCGCTAAAGTGTGCTTCGCCAAGCGACATCCGATGAAGACCCATGCGCCCCTTTCTTGATTTCCTGCTTAACGACTGGCTGAACGCCGAAAGCCTGACCCAGCGCCCCCGGTTTGCCGAGCATTCACGGGAAACCTTTGACGCGGTGCTGGACACCTGCGAGCGAATCGCTCGTGAGAAATACGCGCCGTTCAATCGCCTGGTCGACACCGAAGAGCCGCGCACCGAAGCGAACGCCGATGGCAGCCTGCGTGTGGTGTTGCCGCAAGCCACCTACCGCGCGCGCGAGGCGTACGCCGAATCCGGCATGCTGGCCGCCGCGCAAGACTACGAACACGGTGGCATGCAGCTGCCTTACCTGGTCGAAGCTACCGCCAATGCCTTCTTTGGCAAGGCATCCATCAGCATCGGCGCCAACCTTCTCACCGTGGGCAACGCCAACCTGCTGATGGCGCACGGCACCGATCTGCAAAAGCAGGTCTTCGCCGCCAACGAATTCAACGGCCGCTGGGCCGGCACCATGTGCCTGAGCGAGCCGCAGGCCGGGTCTTCGCTATCGGACATCGCCACACGCGCCGTGCTGGAATCCGCTGACGACCCGCTGGGCCCGCGTTACCGCCTTAAGGGCAACAAGATGTGGATCTCGTCCGGCGAGCACGAGATGACCGAGAACATCGTTCATTTGGTGCTGGCCAAGATTCCCGGTGCCGACGGCAAGCTGGTGCCCGGCGTGAAGGGCATTTCGCTCTTCATCGTGCCCAAGAAGCTGGTCGACACGCAAGGGCAGCTGACCGGCGTGCGCAACGACGTGGCATTGGCCGGGCTGAACCACAAGGTGGGCTGGCGCGGCACCACCAACACGCTGCTGAATTTTGGCGAAGGCCAGTTCCCGGTGGGGGGGCAAGCGGGCGCCGTGGGCTACCTCGTTGGCCAGCCGGGCGAGGGCCTGAAGTGCATGTTCCACATGATGAACGAGGCGCGCATCGGCATCGGCATGGCGGCCACCATGCTGGGCATGGCGGGCTACGAAGCTTCGCTGGACTACGCCAAGACCCGCACCCAGGGCCGCCCGGTCGGCCCCGCCGGCAAAGACCCCGCTGCGCCGCCCGTGCCGCTGATCGAACACGCCGACATCCGCCGCATGCTGCTGGCGCAGAAAAGCTACTGTGAAGGTTCTTTGGCGCTGCTGCTGTACTGCGCGCGGCTGGTCGATGAGCAGCACACCGCGGATGCGGCCGCTGCCGACGAAGCGCGCCTGCTACTGGAAGTGCTGACGCCCATCGCCAAAAGCTGGCCCAGCGAGAACTGCCTGGAGGCCAACAGCCTGGCGATTCAGATCCACGGCGGCTACGGCTACACGCGCGACTTTCCGGTGGAGCAGTACTGGCGCGACAACCGCCTGAACATGATCCACGAAGGCACGCACGGCATCCAGGCGATGGACCTGCTGGGCCGCAAGGTGCTCATGGAAGGCGGGCGCGGCCTGAAGCTGCTGGCCGGGCGCATCAACGCCACCATCGAGCAGGCGCTGCAGCGGCCCGAACTGGCCGCGCACGCCAACGCGCTGGCGCAGGTGCTGGAGCGCGTGGGCGGCGTCACCAAGGCCGCCTGGGCCACGGGTGAACCCGCGCAGGCCCTGGCCAACGCCGTGCCGTACATGCAGGCCTTTGGCCACATGGTGCTGGCGTGGACCTGGCTGGATCTGTCGCTGAAAGCCGTTGCTATTGAAAACGCAGCGCTTGCCGCAGGTGTGGCGGGCGCCACCACCTATTTCTTTCACTATGAGTTGCCCAAGGCAGAGCCCTGGCTGCGCGTGGTGGAGCAGCGCGACATGACCTGCGCCGAACTGCCGGTGGACGCGTTTTGAGCAACCGCGTCCCCTGAACCCAGATTGACCGAGGAGACCTATGACACGCAGCATCCAACAACTGTTTGACCTCAAGGGCAAGAACGCCCTGATCACCGGCGGTTCGCGCGGGCTGGGCTTGCAAATGGCCCACGCGCTGGGCGAGGCGGGCGCGCGCGTCATGCTGAGCGCACGCAAGGAAGACGAGCTGGAAAGCGCGATGGCCGAGCTGCAGGCGGCCGGCATCGACGCCCGATGGATCGCCGCCGACGCGGCCAAGGAAGCCGACATCCACCGCCTGGCCGACGAAACCCTCGAACGCATGGGCGACGTGGACATTTTGGTCAACAACGCAGGCGCTGCCTGGGGCGCGCCGGCCGAAGACCACCCCCTTGAAGCGTGGGACAAGGTGATGAACCTGAACGTGCGGGGCTATTTCCTGCTGAGCCAGCGCCTGGCCAAGAAAAGCATGATCCCGCGCCGGCAGGGCCGCATCATCAACATCGCCAGCATCGCCGGGCTGGGCGGCAACCCGCGCGGCATGGAAACGATTGCCTACAACACATCCAAGGGCGCTGTGATCAACTTCACTCGTGCATTGGCGTGCGAATGGGGCGAGCACGGCATCACCGTCAACGCCATCTGCCCGGGCTTCTTCCCGAGCAAGATGACGCGCGGCACGCTGGAACAGCTGGGCGAAGAGAAGATGGCCTCGCAAGCGCCGCTGCTGCGCCTGGGCGACGACGAAGATTTGAAAGGCACCACGCTGCTGTTTGCCAGCGATGCGGGCAAGCACATCACCGGCCAATGGCTGGCGGTGGACGGCGGCGTCAGCGTGATCACGGGCGGTTGATGGCCGCGGTGCCGCCAATGCGCCCAGGGGTTGCGCGCCGCACGGCGGTCGCAGCGCGCCGCGCTGTCACCGGGGGACGGGCATGAGCCTTGATTTCGGGGTGGTCATCCCTTTTGTCGACCACCTGGGCATGACGCTGGAGCGTTTCGACGGGGGCGAAGCCACGTTGCACCTGCTGCCGCGGCCTGAGCACCGCAATTCGCACGGCGTGGTGCACGGCGGCGTGGTGATGACGCTGCTGGACGTGGCCCTGGCCACGGCCGCGCGCAGCGTGGACCCGAGCATGGGCGTGGTCACGATCGAGATGAAGACCAGCTTCGTGCGCCCCGCACCGGCCGACGAGGCGCATGCGCTGGTCGCCCACGGCAAGCTGCTGCACCGCACGCGGTCGATGGCGTTTGTCGAAGGTTCGGTGCTGGACGCGCAAGGCCAACTGTGCGCGCACGCCACCGGCACCTTCAAGTACGTGCCGAGCAGGGCAGCGCAACAAGGCGGGGCAGGGCGGATATCCACCGACTGACCATGCCCGTATTTCAAGCGGAAAAGCGCTCTAGCGCCCGCTACAACTGCGCAAGCAGCTATTTAATTCAGAGCAAAGGAGCAACCATGGCCACCAACCGACAAATCGTTCTGGACAACCGCCCCGATGGCGAGGCGACCACGTCCAACTTCAAACTCGTCACCTCTGAAACGCCGGCGCTGGCCGACGGGCAGGTGCTGGTGCGCCACCACTACCTTAGCCTGGACCCGTACATGCGCGGGCGCATGAACGAAAGCAAGAGCTATGCGGCCAGCCAGGCGCTGGGCGAAGTGATGATTGGCGGCACCGTGGGCGAAGTGGTCGAGTCGCGCAGCCCCAAGTTCAAGCCGGGCGACCAGGTCGTCGGCATGGGCGGCTGGCAGGAATACAGCGTGGTGGACGCCGATGCGCCCGGCATGCTGCGCAAGGTGGACACCACGCACGTGCCGCTGTCGTACTACCTGGGCGCCGTTGGCATGCCCGGCGTGACGGCGTGGTACGGCTTGGTCAAGATCATCAACCCCAAGCCGGGCAGCACGGTGGTGGTGAGTGCCGCGAGTGGCGCGGTGGGCAGCACCTACGCCGCGCTGGCCAAGGCGCGCGGTTGCCGCGTGGTGGGCATCGCTGGCGGGCCTGAGAAATGCCGCTACGCGGTCGAAGAGCTGCACTTCGATGCCTGCATCGACTACCGCGTGCACGGCGACGTGAAAAGCATGTCCAAGGCGCTCAAGGAAGCCTGCCCGGACGGCATCGACGGCTATTTCGAGAACGTGGGCGGATACATCCTCGACGCCGTGCTGCTGCGCACCAACGCCTTCGCGCGCATTGCTGTGTGCGGAATGATCGCGGGCTACGACGGCGCGCCCCTGCCGCTGCAGAACCCCACGTTGATCCTGATCAACCGCCTGACTATTGAAGGCTTTATCGTCTCCGAGCACGTGGAAGTCTGGCCCGAGGCGCTGAAAGAGCTGGGCACGCTGGTGGCGCAGGGCAAGCTCAAGCCGCGCGAGTCGGTGGCGCAGGGGCTGCAGGCCGCGCCCGAGGCATTTCTGGGCTTGCTCAAGGGCAAGAATTTCGGCAAGCAGTTGGTCAAACTGATCTGACATCAGGAGATGGCAATGGGTGCAACGCACGAGGTTTTCAACCAGCCGCTGCCACTGGCGGACATCAATCTGTTCAACACCAACCGGCCCCTGCAAGACGCGGTGCGCTTCAACGCGCGGGGTGCCGATCTGGCACGCCTGAAGGCGGTGGGCGCGTTGGCTGGCAGCGCCACCATGCAAAACGAGGCGCGCCTGGCCAACGCGCACCTGCCGCAGCTGCGCACCCATGACCGCTACGGCCACCGCATCGATGAGGTGGAGTTTCACCCCGGCTACCACGCGCTGATGCGTGGAGCCACCGAAGCCGGGCTGCACGGCACGCCGTACGCCGCCGCCGAGCAGGGCAGCGGCCATGCGCACGTGCAGCGCGCGGCGGCCTTCATGATGTTCACCGAACTCGAGCCGGCCATCCTGTGCCCCATCTCGATGACCTACGCCGTGGCGCCCGCGCTGCGCGACAACCCGGCCATCCACCGCGACTGGGCGCCCAAGCTGGAGGCGCGCGCGTACGACCCGGTGCTGAAAGTCTGGCGCGACAAGCCCGGCGTGACCATGGGCATGGGCATGACCGAGAAGCAAGGCGGCTCGGACGTGCGCGCCAACACCACCCAGGCGGCACACGACGGGCGCGACGACTGGGGCGAGCGCTACCGCCTCACCGGCCACAAGTGGTTCTTCTCGGCACCCATGTGCGATGCGTTTCTGGTGCTGGCGCAGGCGCCGGGCGGGCTGTCGTGCTTCTTCCTGCCGCGCATCCTGCCGGACGGCACGCGCAATGGCCTGCGCATCCAGCGGCTGAAAGACAAGCTGGGCAACAAGGCCAATGCCAGCTCTGAAGTCGAGTTCGACGGTGCGACCGCCTGGCTGGTGGGCGAGGAAGGGCGCGGCGTGCCGCAGATCCTGGCCATGGGCACCATGACGCGGCTCGACTGCTCGCTGGGCACCAGCGGCCTGATGCGCCAGGCGCTCAGCCAGGCGATTCACCACACCGACCAGCGCATGGCCTTCGGCAAGCTGCTGGCCGATCAGCCGCTGATGCAGAACGTGCTGGCCGATCTTGCTATTGAAAGCGAAGCGGCTTGCGCACTAGCGATGCGCGTTGCAAGGTCTTTTGACCAACAAGACGATGCGCGCGAACAGCTGCTTTCGCGCGTGCTCACGCCCATCTCCAAGTTCTGGATCTGCAAGCGCGGCAGCCTGTTTGCGCAGGAAGCCATGGAATGCCTGGGCGGCAACGGCTATGTGGAAGAAGGCGGCGCGGGCATCCAGGCGCGCATCTACCGCGAAATGCCGGTCAACAGCATCTGGGAGGGCGCGGGCAACATCATGGCGCTGGACGTGCTGCGCGCCATGCGCAAGGGCGACGTGACCGACGCGTTGATGCAGGAGCTGGCGCCCGCGCGCGGCCAGCATCCCGCGCTGGACCGCATGATCGACGCCGTGCCCACGCTGCTGGACGTACAGGCCACCGAAACCACGGCCCGATCGCTGGCGCGCGATGTGGCGCTGACGGTGCAGGGTGCGTTGCTGGCCCAAACCGCGCCAGCGGCGGTGGTGGGCGCGTTCTGCGATTCGCGCCTGACCACCCGCCACGACGTGTTTGGCACGCTGGGCGCCGGCGCCGACACCCACGCCATCCTGCAGCGCGCCCGCCCGGCCTGACGCCGGCGCGCTGGGCACCGAAACGAATCAAGGAGACACGCGATGAAAGAATTCAAGGGCAAGACCGCCGTGCTGACGGGCGCCGGCTCAGGCTTTGGGCTGGAGTGCGCGCGCATCGCCGCGCGCCGGGGCATGAACGTGGTGCTGGTCGATATCCAGCCCGACGCGCTGGCCGCCGCCGAGGCCGAGATCCAGGCGCTGGGCGCCAAGACGCTGTCGCGCCGCGTGGACGTCAGCCAGCCGGCCGTGATGGACCTGCTGGCCAAGCACGTGCATGAAGAGTTTGGCGCGCCGCACTTCGTCTTCAACAACGCCGGCGTGGGCGCGGGCGGCCTGATCTGGGAAAACACCGTCAAAGACTGGGAATGGGTGCTGGGCGTCAACCTGTGGGGCGTCATCAACGGCGTTCGCGCCTTCACCCCGATGATGCTGGCCGAGGCGCGCCGCAACCCCGCCTACCAAGGGCACATCGTCAACACCGCCAGCATGGCAGGGCTGCTGACGCCGCCCAACATGGGCATCTACAACGTCAGCAAGCACGCCGTGGTGGCGCTGAGCGAGACGCTCTACCAGGATCTGAAGCTGGTCACCCACCAGATCAGCGCCAGCGTGCTGTGCCCGTACTTCGTGGCCACCGGCATCACGCGCAGCGAGCGCAACCGGCCCGACGACATGCCTGCCGAGCAGCTCACCGCGTCACAGCAGATCAGCTACGCGCAGACGAGCAAGGCCGTCAGCAGCGGCAAGGTCACCGCACCCGAGGTGGCGCAGAAGGTCTTCGACGCCATTGAGGCGGACCAGTTCTACATCTTCAGCCACCCCAAGGCGCTGGGCAACGTGCAATCGCGCATGGACGCCATCTTGGCCATCCACAATCCGCCCGACCCGTTTGCCGAGCGGCCAGAGATCGGCGAGGGCCTGCGCGCCGCTTTGCGTGCCAGCAGCTGAAGCAGCGGGTAGCTGGCTTGGGTGGGAGGGCGAGCGCGTTGTGGGAGCGCGCCTTCTTTCGGCAACGCCTCGGATGGATGCCCCTAAGCCCGCCGCGCCATTCTGCGCGATTGCTCTGATATTGATAGCTGCCGGCGCTGGTGGGGCGGGCGCTAGAGGCCCATATGGCATTGATTAGGCCATTGCAGTCAATTGACGGCATCCACCGACAAGGCCGGCGCGGGCAAGCCGCTAAAGTGGCTGGATGGCTTCATCCTTGCCACCCCTGTTCATCGTCTTCAACGCCGCTTCCGGCTCTGCCGACAGCGACCGCGCCATGGCGCGCGTGCATGAGCTTCTGAACGCCGCGGGCCAGCCGCACGAAATACGCGCCGTGCGCGGCAACGACGACCTGACCCGCACCGCCGTGCGCGCCGTGCACGCCGCCCGCGAAGCGCACGGCTGCGTGGTCGCCGCCGGCGGCGACGGCACGCTGAACGCCGTGGCGCAAGTGGTCTGGAACGCCGATCAGCTGATGGGCGTGTTGCCCCAGGGCACGTTCAACTACTTCGGCCGCACGCACGGCATGCCTGCCGATCTGGACGACAGCGTGGCCGCCTTGTTGACGGCGCGCGAACAACCCATCACCGTGGGGTTGTTGGGCGAGCGTGTGTTCCTGGTCAACGCCAGCGTAGGCCTTTACCCGCGCCTGCTGGAGGAGCGCGAGGCGGCGAAGCGGCGCTTTGGCCGGCACCGCGTCGTGGCCCTGCTGTCGGGACTTGGCACATTGCTGCGCGGCCGCAGCGTGCTGACGCTGGAGCTGAGCTTTGAAGGCCAGACCCGCGTGATTCGCACCCGTACGCTGTTCGTGGGCAACAACCCGCTGCAACTGGCCGCGTTGGGGCTGCGCCATGCCACGGATGTGGAACAAGGGCGCCTGGCCGCCATCACGCTGCAGCCCCTGTCGGGCCCGCGCACGCTGTGGCTGTTGCTGCGCGGGGCACTGGGCCGGCTGGACGGCGCGGAAGGCGTGGACAGTTTTGCCTTTGACGAACTGGTCGTGCGGCCGCGCAAGGGCGCGCGCCGCGCCAAGGTGGCGATGGACGGCGAGGTGCTGCGCATGCCGCCCCCGCTGGTGTTTCGCACTGCGCCGCGGCCGCTGCGCTTGCTGGTGCCATCCGCGGCGCCGGGGCAGGGGGACGCCCCCGCATGATCCTGCACCTGACGGACCCGCATTTCGGCACCGAGCGGCCCGAAGTGGTTCAGGGCCTGCTGGCCTTGGCTGAGCATCGGCGCCCACGGCTGATCGTGGTGTCTGGCGACATCACGCAGCGTGCCCGAAGCGGTCAGTTCGCGGCCGCGCACCGGTTTTTGAACCAGCTGTGTGCGGCGTCTGGCGTTGATCCGCGCGCGGGCATGCTGGTAATTCCCGGCAACCACGATTTGCCGCTTTTCAACCTGCCCATCCGCCTGGCCGACCCGTACGGCCCGTACGCGCGGTGGTTTGGCAGCCAGCTTGAGCCAACCGTGGCGGGTGACGGGGTCTGCCTGCTGGGGGTGAACGCCACGCGGCCGTGGCGGCACAAGCACGGCGAGCTTTCCAGCGCGCAGATCGCCCGCGTGGCGGACAGGCTTGGCCGATGTGACGCCAACGCCTTGAAAGTTATCGTCACCCACCAGCCACTGTTCGCCGTCGAGGCCGACGACCTGAATGACCTGGTGCGCGGGCACTGCGTGGCGCGCCGGCGCTGGGCCGAGGCGGGGGCGGATCTGCTTCTGGCGGGCCACACGCACCAGTCGTTCGTTGCTCCTTTGCCAGCGCCACTGAATGGCACCTGGGTGGTGCAGACCGGCACAGCCGTGTCGCGCCGCACGCGCGACCGGGTGCCCAACAGCGTGCACCTGATCCGCCACCGCGACATGCCCGCCGGGCAGCGGGCGTGTGTTGAGCGCTGGGATTGGGACGGCGCCACGGCGTTTCAACCCACGGCCGAGACGGTGATTCCGGCGCGTTGAAACGCGCACTCTGGCGCGCTAGCGCGAAACCTGCGCCATTTGGCTGCGCCAGAACGGCGGCAGCAGATCGAACACCGGCGTCGGCTCTCGGTGCAGCAGATGGGTGGTGCCCAGCACGCCCACGGTGGGAATGACGGTGGCCACGTCCACGTAGGCCAGCTGTTGCATCCAGGCGGGGTTGAAGCCGCCGCCCGGTATGGGCCGCGAGCTGATCAGCGCCAGCATGCGCTGCGCCTCCACGCTGCCGCGCGCGGCGGCCAACTGGTAGTAGCGAATCGCCTCGACGAAGTTGGCGGGCACGCCTTGGCCGCGGTGGTACTTGCGCGCGCTGGCCAGCGCCTCTGCGGCGGCGGGGCTGAGGGTGGGCGAGGCGGGCGGCTGGATCGGGCTGCTGCCGCGCAGCGCCAGCTGCTCCAGGTTCTGCCTGGCCGCCAGCGAATGCGGCGCCGCACGGCGGAAGTACTGCGCGGCCTGGTCGAACTGCTCGCGCGAGACGGCGTCCATGCCCAGCTCGATATTGGCGTGCATGTCGCCTGCGGCGGCGGCGCGCTCAAGCAGCTGGCGCTGGGGCAGCTCCAGCACCTGATCCTGGTTGGCGCCCGGCTTGGCGATCTGCAAAGGCGTTTGGCGTTTGAGCAGCACCCATTGCAGGAAATCGGCGCGCGCGGGGTAGCGCGGCCGCAGCGCTTCAATGGCGCGCGCCGCTGCTGCGGCGTCCGGCGGCCCGGTGCAGCCATCCAGTGCGCACCACGCCAGCCCTGCGAAGGCCAGCGGCTGGCGGCCGTAGCGCGCCGCTTGTTCAAACCAACGCTGCGCCAGCGCCGGATCGCGCCGAACGCCCGCGCCATGCAGGTAGATCAGCCCCAGCGTCCAGGCGGCCTGGGCGGATGCGACCGTGCTGCCCACGGCGCGGGGTGCTTCGGCAGCGCGCGTCAGGCGGCGAAGTTCGCGATCAACGGCAACCGCCGATGCACCTTCGCGGGGCGCTATCGAATCGCGGTTGATCGGGGGCGAGACGATGCGGGGTTGGTCGCGCAGCGGCCGCGGTGCCACGGTAGGCGCCGCGGTCGGTGCCGCATCCAGCCGCGGCAACTCGGTAGGCGCGGGTTCGAGGCGTTCCTGCGCGGGGGGCGGCGCCTGCACATCATCCACGCCGGTGGCGCGGGTGCGTGCGCTGGCGCCTTGGCTGAATGCCGCGCACGCCAGCAGCGCAAGCGCAATCGCGGTGAAGGCGGCGGCAGCTTGGGGCGGCTTCATGCGGGCTCCACGGGTGTGCAGTGGCCAATGGGCTATGCGGGCGATGCGGGCGGCTCGCAAGCGGGGTGGCCGCCTAGCGCCGATCCGGTTGGGGCGGGCGCTGCTGCGCAGCCGCCGCGCCCGCCATCGTGGCCGATGCGCCCGCACCGGTGCCCGCGCCTGCACCAGCACCTGGGGCCGCCATGGGCGCCGGGGGCGGCGGGCGGCGCGGTTGCACCGTCCACTGGATGACCTGCGACACATGGCCGTTCGGCCCCGCCGCGGCGGCAAACCCTTCCAGTACGCCTTGCGTGCCCGCCACGTTCTTCAGCGGGGTGAGGGCGCTGGCCTGCAGTTCTGCGGGCAGCATGGGGGCCACGTCTTGTTCGGTGGCAATGCAGATCACGCCCTCGGTGCCTGGCCGGCCCGCGTCCAGGATGAAGCCGGGGCTGGGCGCCATCCAGTCCGGAATCCGGATCGCCTGGTTGGCCGACACCAGGGAATGCGGCTGCAGCGCGTTGGGCAGCAGGCGCATCACGCCGCCGGCCGCGTCCGCGTAGTAGCAATACAGGTGCGAAGCCTTGGTGACGGTGGCCGACAGGAAAATCTGCTCGCCTTCGGTGAACGCCGGGCGCTCGCCCGCTGGCTGCGGGTTTTCGATCTGCAGATCAATCAGCCAGGGCGCGGCGGTGGTCAGGCCGATGGCGGGCGCGGTAGTGCCGTCGGCGGTGGCCACGTGCTGCGGGCCGCTGCTGGTCCAACCGATGCGGGTGAACGCGCCCGTGTCGTCCAGCGCCACGAAGCTGTTCAGGGCCGCTTCATAGGTGGGGAAGTCGATCACGCCATTCACCGCCAAGCCGTGATCGGCCTGGAACCGGCCCAGCGCCCGCCGCATGAGCGGATGCGTGGCAGACATGGCTTCGGACTCTCGGGGCACATAACCCTGCGCCACCAGCGACGCCTTGACCAGTTGAAACTGCCCGCTGGCGCCGCTTTCGGCGTACCAGTCCTGCATGACGCGCTGGAAGTGCGGGTGGGCCTGGTCCAGCGTCAGGCATTGCCAGTAGGGCACGCGCGCCCATTTGCCCACGATCTCGATCATGGCCAGATCCACCAGCGTGCGCAGTGCCGCGCCGGTGCCGATGACGTAGTCGCGCCCCACGTTCAGCTTCACCCCGTAGGTGCCGATGCGCCCGCCCACGTCCACGCCCTGGCCGCCGCTGCCGGTGGTCACTTCGTTGGCGGAATCCAGGCCGGGGATCAGCGTGCGCGTGCGAAAGTCGCCCAGGTGCACCTCCAGCCCGATGATGGTGGCGGTGCGCGACCGGCTGTAGCCCAGATCCACGCGCGGGCCAGACAAGCCGGCGTCGTTGGTGTTGCTGATGACGGTCTGGTCGACAAACGCAATCGCGCCCGACACGTACAGCGCAGGGCGCTGCAGTTGCATCTGGTTGTTGTTGAGCAGGATGGTGGTCAGGTTCTGCACCGTGTCCTGGCGGGCGATGTCCACCTCGAAGTCGACGAAGCGAAAGGCATTGCTGAGCCGCGACATCTGCGACAACGCGGTGGCGATCATGTCCTTGGTGGCCACCGGCACCTTGCCGGAGAAATCGATGAACTGCTTGCTGGTGATCAGCGTGGTGGGCAACTGCGCCTCGCGCAGCATGCGGTCCATGCAGGTCAGTGATTCTGAAAAGCTAGACACCGAGCGCGTGGGCCGCACCACCGGATGGTTAGCGACGGCGGCGTTTTGCTGGTAGGCCGTGTCCTTGCGCGCGTCCAGTGGCGTTGCGCAGCCGGCGAGGGCGGCCAGAATGCCCAGCGCGGCCAGCAGTCTTCGCCCGCGGGAAGGCGTTGAAGTGGTCTCTGGCTCTGGCGAAGCAAGGTGCGATCTCATGGCCATCCCCTCGGATTGTTCTGACGGCGGTGGACAGGCAAGCGCTGTCTACTCTCAAAAGAAGAGCAGGCAGCCCGCGCCGGTGGGGCGCAGGAGGGCTGCCGGCTATGTCAACGCAGCTCAGCGGCAGATATTGACCAGGTCGCCGCGGATCACGACCACCTGGTCCTGCCCCATGCCGCCGCCCGGTTGCGGTGCGCTGGGTTGAATCGACTGAACGCAGGTCGTTGCGCCCATGCTGTTGGTCTGGACGCTGGAGACCACGTCCTTGTTGGTTTTGACATTGCCGGTGTCGGCCGAATAGGACCTGGCAACGTAGTGCGCAATCTTGGCTTTGGCGTCGTCTGGCATGCCGGTGCGGTAGACGATGCCGCTCGAGACGGAGCGGGGCGCCGTGGGCATCTGAAGGTAGCTGACGCGGCTGCCGATGTGCACCGGGTCCTCTCCCGGTGCGCCCTGGGCGTAACCGAAGCTGCTGGCCAGCAGGGCCGTGGTGAGTACGCAGATGGCGCGCGCGGTTTGGCGTTTCATGGCTGTCCCTCCTTGCGTGAAGCCTTGGGCAAAAAAGCCCCGGCCGGCCTTAGCCGACCAGGGCGTTGCAGTGCGTCAGAGCCTGGAGCCCCAGCCGCAGTAGCCTGTGGGGCAGTCGGGCAGCTTGAACTTGGGCGGATCGCACGCGTCGTTGGACGACAGGTTCTGCACCGCCAGGCTGCGATAGCCGTTGGCCTTGTTCGTCACCGTGCCGGCCACGTAGGTCAGTTGCGTGGACTTGCCGGAGATCGTCACGTCACCGAAGTTGGACGACAGGTTCTGGAAGGCCTGGGCGTAGCGGCCAGTGGCTTCGTTGCTGATCGTGCCGCCGTCGCCAACGACGGTCTGGGTGGATTGGCCGCCCTTCGCGATCGTCACGCCGTCGTAGTTGCTGGCCAGGTTCTGCACCGCCGTGGTGTCCGCGCCGTTGGCGTGGTTGGTGACGGTGGTGCGGGTCAGGTTGACGGTTTGCGAGCTCTTGCCCTCGACGTCCACTTTGCCGACATTCGATGCCAGCGACTGGATCGCCACCGCACCCGCGCCTTGGGCCTTGTTGCCCACGGCACCGCCGGCGATGGACGTGCTCTGCTTGCTTTCGCCGCCGACGGTCACGTTGCCGACGTTGCTCGACACGCTTTGCACCGCCAAGGCTGCGTCTTCGCAATCGTTGCCACAGCTGCTGGGCGAGCCAGCGCCCATGGCATCGTTAGACAGGGTGCCGGCGATGGTGGCCGACTGGGTGGACGAGGCGCCTTTCTTGACCTCGACCTTGCCCACGTTCGACGCCACGCTTTGCAGCGCGATGTCACCGGGGTTCCACGCCTTGTTCGACACGTTGCCGCCGGCTTTCACCGTGGTGCTCTGCTTGGAGTCACCCGCGATCGTGATGTCGCCCTTGTTGCTCGACAGGTTCTGCACCGCCGTGGCGTAGGCATTGGCCTGGTTGGATACCGTCGCTTCCTTGGCGACGCTGGTGGACTGCGACGAATCGCCGCTGATGACGATCTTGGCCGCCGGGCTGGAGCCGGCCGCAAGCACCGACGCGGATGCGACGGCCGTCAGGGTGAACAGTGCAAGCGCTTTCATGGTGACATTCCTCCAAAGGTTGTCGAGACCGTTTACCGCCGGCAGGCCAGGCGCCTGCAACGGCAGCGACGCTGGCTGCCCGGTAGCGGAATTGCCACCGTTTCCAGATGCGTCACAGCCAGTTTCAAGCGCTTGCGCTGTTCACCCAATCTCCTGCTGTGGATACCTAGTAGGGTCTAGACCATTTGAGGGATGGCGGCCCATGAGATGCCCGCATAGCATCGTGGCTTCTGCGATGGATGCTATCGAGTAGAGAGCAAGCACCCGTGAAATGCGCGGTAGTAACGAGATGTGTGACAAGAAACGCTTAGAAAAGCGAGCCAACAAATTCACACATGTCGCACCAGAAACGCCTAATGTTGCATTTGGGCGCTTTTTGGGACCACTTCGTTTCGTGACCCCAGTCACCTCCGTCAAGCTGGCAGAACGCGCGCGATTCCAGGGTTGAATGCCTTACCGGCCATATTTGGGAGCCACACCATGAGCGTTAACGTCAACGCCGCCGTCACGCACGGCCTGCCAGCCAGCTCTGCAGCCCACCTGTCGATCCCCGGCAACATCCCCTGGCCTGACTTCCTGATCGGCCAGCCCGATCAGCCCGTGCGCGTGCTGCTGATTGACGACGACCCGCACATTCGCCGCGTGATTGCGCAAGAGTTGCTGGCCGACCCCCGGGTGATCCTGGTTGGGCAGGCCAGTTCCATGCGCGAGGGCAAGCGCCTGGTGTCGCAGCACGCCTTCGATGTGATGCTGGTGGACCTGAACCTGGGCGACGGCACCGGCTTTCAGTTGATCGAGTTCATGAAGTCCATCCGCCCGGTGGCCGAGGCGGTGGTCGTATCGGCCATGGAAGACGAAGAGCACGCGATTCATGCGTTCGAGCTTGGCGCGACCGGCTACCTGATCAAGAACTCCTGGTTCGGCAACTTTGCGCAGGCGGTGCTGCAAGTCGTCAACGGGGGCGCCTCGGTCACGCCCAACCTGGCGCGCCGCCTGCTGCGCCGCCTGGACAAGGACGGACCCGGTGCCCGCCACGGCTGCTTGAGTGCGCGATCATCCGGCGGGCTGGAAGCGCTTTCGGCGCGTGAGCGCGAAATCCTTCGCCTGGTCGCGGTGGGCCATACCAGCTCAGAGATCGGCGTGCGGCTCAGCATCAGCGCGCAGACCGTCAATTCGCACATCAAGAACGTGTACCGCAAGCTGCAGGTCCGCAGCCGCGCGCAGGCGGTCACGTTGGCTTCGACCTACGGCATCCTTTACTGAACGCCGGGTACGTGCGAAGCATTGCTGTTGGAGCCCCTCATGCACCCGTTCCATGCACTTTCGCCGCCGGCGAGTCATGGTGCCGCTGGTGTCATGCCCGCCGAAGCTACTTCGGTGGGACGGATCGGCCGGGTGGACTGGGCCTTTGGGCTGGCGGCGTGCAGCTGGGCCGCGCTGTTGGCGCTCGCCGTTTGGCAAGAGCATGCCGAGAAAACCTCCAACCTCACCACGGTGGTGCTGATCCAACTGTGCCTGCTGGCGGCCGAACGGTTCTTTCTGCTGGTGTCCGGCTGCTGGCGCGGGTGGGGCCGCATGGTTTGGGTGGCGCACTGCGTTGCCTTGGTGGCCTGGGCGACCTGGCTGCCGCACAGCGGCTCGGGCGCAGCGGAGAAGCATGTTCCGCTCGGGCTCTTGGGTGTGAACGTGGCCTTCGTGCTGGCGTTGGGCATCGTCATGGGCTTGCGCGCGTGGCGAAGCGGCGCCCTGCGGGCCTGGGCGGCGCTGCTGGTGGCGGTGCCGCTGTCCTTGATCTTGCTGGGCGAATTGCGGCAGGCGGCCGCCGCGCCTCCTGGCGTGCCCAGCGCGCTGCTGCCCGTGGTGGGCCTCCAGCTGGGTTTGCTGTGGCTCGCCGTGCGGCGGGCCGCGCATTGGCGCGCTGCTGCCGAAAGCCCCGGCGATGAGGCTGCCGGGGCCGCATCGGCCCAACAAAGCCGGCTGGCGCAGGACTTGCACGACGGCGTGGGCTCTCACCTGACGTCCATCATCGCTTCGCTGGACAACGGCACGTTGGAGCAGCGGCAGACCGCCGCTTCGCTGCAGCACTGCCTGCTGGAACTCAAGCTGCTGGTCGACGGCGCCGACTTCGACGGCTCTGTGCTGGGTCACCTGGCCAACCTGCGCTACAGAACACAGCCCCTGCTGGACGCCGCAGGCATCACCCTGCGCTGGGACGTGCAGGAAGCCGAGGCGCTGGAGCAACTGCCGCGCCACGCCGCAGTGCAGGTACTGCGCATCGCGCAAGAAGCGCTGGCCAATGTGATTCGCCATTCCGGCGCCCGCTCGGTGCTGGTGCGCTGCCGCCTGCGCGGCGAAGCTGGCCGTGAAGTGCTGGCGCTGGATGTCCTGGACGATGGGCAGGGCATGCCGCGGCGCCCGAAGGCGGCGGCGCCATCGGCCGGCGCAAGCCGACCGGGCCAGGGCTTGCGCAGCATGCACACGCGCGCGGCGCGGCTGGGTGGGCGCCTGCGCGTGCAGTCGGTGCGGGGGCAGGGCACGTGCGTGCAACTGCGGCTGCCGCTGGCCGCACCCGAAGGCGCCTCGGGCTTCTAGGCGCGCGCTGCCGGTCGCGGTGCGCGGAGCGCGGCCAAAGCGCACCACGCCGCAGCCATGCGCCACCGCCGGGCCGGCCGGGTGCCTATGGCAAACTCGCCCCCTTTTTGGGGTGCCGGTGGCCGTGGCCGGCGCGGCACCCAGTCTTGCCGATGTACCAGCTGACCATTCCCGCCCAGATCGCCGCCGAACTCAAGGTGCGCGAAGCCCAGGTTCAAACCGCCATCGATTTGCTGGACGGCGGCGCCACGGTGCCCTTCATCGCCCGCTACCGCAAGGAAGCTACCGGCGGCCTGGACGACGTGCAGATGCGCGAGCTGGAAGCGCGCCTGGCCTACCTGCGCGAGCTGCATGACCGCCGCGCGGCCGTGCTCAAGAGCATCGACGAGCAGGGCAAGCTCACGCCTGAGTTGCGCGCTGCCATCGAAGCCGCGCCCACCAAGCAAGAGCTGGAAGACCTGTACCTGCCTTACAAGCAAAAGCGCCGCACCAAGGGCCAGATTGCGCGCGAATTCGGCATCGAGCCGCTGGCCGACCAGCTGTTTGCCAACCCGTCGCTGGACCCGAACGAGGCTGCCAAACCCTTTGTGAAGGCCGAAAAGGGCGAGGGCGGCGAAGACTTCACCACCGTGCCCGCTGTGCTGGACGGTGTGCGCGACATCCTCAGCGAACGCTGGGCCGAAGACGCGCAGCTGGTGCAAGGCCTGCGCGAATGGCTGTGGGCCGAGGGCCTGCTGCAAAGCAAACTGGCCAGCGGCAAGAACGAGAACGACCCCGAAGTGGCCAAGTTCCGCGACTACTTCGACTACGACGAGCCCATCGGCCGCGTGCCCAGCCACCGTGCGCTGGCCGTTTTCCGTGGCCGGCAGCTGGAGATTCTGGATGCCAAACTGGTGCTGCCCGAGGCAGATACTGCGCCAGCAGCTACCAAAACCGCAGCAACGCCCAGCCTGGCCGAAGGCCGCATCGCCCTGCACCTGGGCTGGAGCCACGCAGGCCGCCCGGCCGACGACCTGCTGCGCAAATGCGTGGCCTGGACGTGGCGCGTCAAGCTGTCTTTGAGCACCGAGCGCGACCTGTTCGCCCGCCTGCGCGAAGACGCCGAGGCCGTCGCCATCAAGGTGTTTGGCGACAACCTGCGCGATTTGCTGCTGGCCGCCCCCGCCGGGCAAAAGGTGGTGATGGGGCTGGACCCCGGCATCCGCACCGGCGTGAAAGTGGCGGTGGTGGATGCCACCGGCAAGTTGGTCGAGACCGCCACCGTCTTCCCGCATGAGCCGCGCAAGGACTGGGAAGGCAGCCTGCATACGCTGGGCAAGCTGGTCGCCAAGCACGGCGTGCAGCTGATCGCCATCGGCAACGGCACCGCCAGCCGCGAAACCGACAAGCTGGCGGGCGACCTGATCAAATTGGTGCAAAAAATGGCTGCAGCGCAAGCTGGAGTATCGCTGCCAGCTATCGAAAAGGTAGTGATCAGCGAAGCCGGTGCATCCGTCTATAGCGCCAGCGAATACGCCAGCCAAGAATTGCCGGACGTGGACGTCAGCCTGCGCGGCGCCGCCAGCATTGCCCGCCGCCTGCAAGACCCGCTGGCCGAGCTGGTGAAGATCGACCCGAAATCCATCGGCGTGGGTCAGTACCAGCACGACGTGAACCAGAGCGAGCTGGCGCGCCAGCTGGACGCCGTGGTCGAAGACTGCGTGAACGGCGTGGGCGTGGACCTGAACACCGCCAGCGCGCCGCTGCTGGCGCGCGTGTCGGGCCTGTCGGGCACCGTGGCCAAGGCCGTGGTGCGCTGGCGCGAACAGCATGGCGCGTTCGACAGCCGCCAGCAGCTGCTGGAAGTCAGCGGCCTGGGGCCCAAGACCTTTGAGCAGAGCGCGGGTTTTTTGCGCATTCGCGGCGGCAGCAACCCGCTGGACGTGACCGGCGTGCACCCTGAGACGTACCCGGTGGTTGAACAAATCATCGTCAGCACGGGCAAGCCCATCGACCAGATCATGGGCCGCGCCGAGCTGCTCAAGCCGCTCAAGCCCGAGCAGTTCGCCACGCCACAGTTTGGCGCGGTGACGGTGAAGGACATCCTGGTCGAGCTGGAAAAGCCCGGCCGCGACCCGCGCCCGGATTTCAAGGTGGCGCGCTTCAACGACGGCGTGGAAGACATTGCCGATCTGCGTGAAGGCATGGTGCTGGAAGGCACCGTGAGCAACGTGGCGCAGTTTGGCGCGTTCGTCGACCTGGGCGTGCACCAGGACGGGCTGGTGCACGTCAGCCAGCTGGCCAACCGCTTCGTGAGTGACGCGCGCGAAGTGGTGAAAACCGGCCAGATCGTGAAGGTGAAGGTGCTGGAGGTGGACGCGCCGCGCAAGCGCATCAGCCTGACCATGAAGCTGGACGCGCAAGCGCCGCGCCGTGACGCGCCGCGCGAAAACCGCTTTGAAGGCGCCGGGCGCAACCAGCGCAGCGGGCAGGGCGGGCGCCGCGACAGCGCCCCCGCTGCCGACAACCAGATGGCCGCCGCCTTCGCCAAGCTGCAAGGTTTGCGGAAATAGGGCACGCGCAGCGCTGGTTTTTGCTGCGAAAGGGCCGCGCGACTTGGCGACAATCGCGCGTCCCTTTTGAAACCATTGCTCACCTATTTGCTTCGCCATGCTGTCCAGCCGCTACGAATGGAGATCGCTCAGCCGCCTCATCGCCTTTGCGCTGGGCGGCGTCATGGTGGTGTGGATGTTGTGGGGCATGGTGGGCCGGATGCAGCGCGGCGCACCCGGCGCCGAGCGCGACCAGGCTGTGTGCTACGGCAACAAGCTGGGCACAGCAGCGGCGCGTGAAAAGGCCATCGACCAGGGTTACGCCATCGACCGCAGCCTCGACTGCATCAGCCGCGCCAGTTACGTGGCCATGCAGGCGCGTGAAGAGGCGCAAAAAGCCGAGCAGCGCCGCCGCACCATCGACGAAGAACTGGCCGCACGCCGCGAGGCCGAGCGCGCCGCCCAGGCGTCTGAACGCCAGACGCTGAGCGACGTGCGCCGCACCTTCATCACCCAGGTGCACGTGGCCAACCCGCAGCCGCAGCCCCTGCCCAAGCCGCCCCGCACTCTGTATGAGCGCAGCGAC
Source organism: Ottowia oryzae (assembly GCF_003008535.1). NCBI lineage: Bacteria > Pseudomonadati > Pseudomonadota > Betaproteobacteria > Burkholderiales > Comamonadaceae > Ottowia > Ottowia oryzae. The sequence continues at coordinate 2,571,968 of NZ_CP027666.1, read as the reverse complement.
TACACCAGCGGCCCCTATACCCTGGCGGCCTACGTCACGCCCAGCCCGCGCGACCGGGTACTGCACCCGGCCATCATCTGGCTGACCGGGGGCGACAGCAACACGCTGGGCGATTTCTGGGTACACGGCCCCGCGGGCAACGACCAATCGGCCCAGGCTTTTCGCGACGCGGGCGTCGTGATGATGTTTCCCACCCTGCGCGGCGGCAACACCAACCCGGGCCAGCGCGAGCTGGGGCTGGGCGAGGTGGACGACGTGATCGCCGCTGCAGAGCATCTGGCCAAGCTGCCTTACGTGGACCCGCGCCGCATCTACCTGGGCGGGCACAGCACGGGCGGCACGTTGGCGCTGCTGGTGGCGCAAAGCACGCCACGCTTTGCTGCGGTGCTGGCGCTGGGCCCCGTGGGTGAAATGGGCGACTATGGCCCGTCGTACGCGCGAGTGGACTGGCGTTCTCTGCCGCCGCAGGAGCTGGCCGTGCGGTCGCCCGGCCGCTGGCTGGACAGCATCCGCTCGCCCACCTACCTGATCGAGGGCCAAAAGCCGCCCGGCAACCTCAGCAGCCTGACCAGCATGTGCCAGAAGGCGCAGGCGCATCCCATGGTGCGCTGCCTGTCGGTGCCGGGTCACGACCACTACAGCGTGGTGAGCGCCGTGGCGCGGGTGGCGGCCGCGCAGATCGTGGTGTCGACGGGTGAGGACTTCGACCTGCGCGTCGACCAACTCACGGCTCTGCCGGCCCCGGCCCCGGCCCCCGCAACCGCAACCGCAACCGCAACCGCACCCGCCGCCAGCGCCACGCCCGCCGCCGACGCAGAGCGCTGAGCCGCGTGGCAGAGGCGCGGGGGTAGGCGTGGGCCAGCCCGCTAAAGTGCGCGCCATGCCCCAGCCCTTGCTCTACACCTTTCGCCGCTGCCCGTACGCGATGCGGGCGCGCTGGGCCATTCACGTGGCGGGCGTGGCCGTCGATCAGACCGAAGTCAGCCTGCGCGCCAAGCCGCCCGCCATGCTGGCCGCATCGCCCAAAGCCACCGTGCCGGTGCTGGTGCTGCCCGATGGCGCCGTGATCGACCAAAGCCTGGACATCATGCTGTGGGCGCTGCAGCAGAACGACCCCCAAGGCTGGCTGAGCCCCCAGAGCGGTTCATTGGCCGACATGCTGGCCTTTATCGCAGCCTGCGAGCGCGAATTCAAACCGCACCTCGATCGCTACAAGTACCCCAGTCGTTACACCAGCGAATGGGCGCCAGGCCAGAGCGAGGCGGCGTTCTCTGACCAGCATCTGGCGTGCGCCATCGCATTTTTGCAGCGGCTCGCCGCACGCCTGGCCGGGCCTGGCGCGCAGGCCTACCTGTTCGGCGCACCGCCGGCGCTGGCGGATTTCGCGCTGGTGCCTTTCGTGCGCCAACTGGTTCGGCATGATCGGCCGCGTGCGGTGGCGGTGGTGCCGCCAGCGGTCATCGCCTGGACGGACCCGCTGCTGGCGCGCCCGGATTTCGATGCCATCATGCGCAAGGCGCCCGGCGCCGGCTGAAGCGGCAGCCGGAAGAGGCGAGTCAACAACCAATCAGCGGAGGAAAACCGGCATGGGTACCTGGGGCACCGGCATCCTGGAAGACGACACCGCGTTGGACATTCATGGCGACTTCATCGAGCGATTCGACGACGGCGAATCACCCGATGCGGCCCGCCAGGCGGCGATCCGGCGCTATTACGACCAGTTTCTTGACGAAGAAACCAATGCCGCCGTCTGGTTGGGCTTGGCGCAGGCCGAATCGGATGTCGGCGCACTCCAGCCCGACACCCTGCAGGCCATCGAACAGATTGTGGCCACCGGCCAGGATCTCGCGCGCTGGGACGGCCCCGACCGGGATCAACGGCAAGCCGTGCTGCAAGCGTTCGTAGAGACTTTGCGCACACCGCGTGAGACGCCGCGCGTACCCACGCCCATCGTCGCCAAGCCCGCGGTGGCGCAGCCGGGCACCTGCTTTGCCGTCAAGCTGCTGGATGGCCAAGGCTGGGGTGCCGGCGTCGTGCTGGCGTTGACGGGCAACAAGTACGACACCTACCACCTGCTGGCCGGCCTGCGCGGCGTCTATCCCGCGCCGCCCCCGCTCAGCGTGTACGAACGGCGCGATTGGCTGACCCTGACGCACCACAACTTCAAGGGCGATCTGTGCTTGACTGCCGCAGGGGCAGAAGGCTTCGCCAAGGACCGCGATACCTACGGCATCGTGATGGTCGGCCAAATGGCCTTACGGGCCGACGAGCCCGTGCCGCCGCTTGGCATCATGGGCTGGGAGGGCAGCGGCGTGTCTTCATGGGGCTGGATCGAGTGCCAGGTGCGCCTGCAGCACCGGTGGGACACGGAAGGGCACTGAGCCGGCGGCGCAGCAACCTCAGCCCATGGCCCGCCACCAGGAGGCTGGGGGCCATGTCGGCGAAAACGGCCGTGCTATGCTCGGCCGCAGGCCATGGCGACTACCGTATCACGATAGCCTGTTCGTCGATCTTGACAGGGCCGCTGGTCGGCACGACCGCCCGGACACGCGAGTAGCGGGATACCGGGCGGGACACGTAATAGTCCAGTTCAGTGCCGTGGGACGTTTTTCGCATCTTCGGCGCCACATCCGTAGCGCCAGCGGCTGCCAGGTCTTCTGCTCGCGACTTGTCATTTGCTTCAATGACTTGCGGTAAGAGGGCATCGGTGTAGCGAGATATCACCTGCGCCCAGGTGGCGGCATCTTCTGGTATGCAGGTTCTCAACAGATTCGCCAAACCGACCAAGTCACCGGTCTTGGCCATCAGACGACCTTCGGTGTCCAGCGCAAACATTACCAGGCCGGCGCCCGGTATTTTCGTGTTGCGTACGGTATACAGCTTGCACTGGGGAGTCGATGGCGTATCCGCATCAGGCTCGACCTTCGCGTCGGCTCGATCCCAGGCGGTACCGACCAGCACGGTGCGGACGATGGGTTCGGAGGGCAACTTTGAATTCATCGATATCTCGGCGAGCGCGTTATGGGGGGTGAAGACGAGCATGAACGCCAAGGCCGCGGCAACTGAACAACGTGCCGCTGGATCGGTAAAGCAAATCCTGGTGCGGTCGCGACGCACAGGCAGTTTGACGCCGGTCATCGACTATCGGTGATCCGAAGACGTGGGCATCCGAGCTGGCAAGGACGGAGCTGAGCCGGGGGTAGTGGCGAAGTGGCGCATGGCGTGTGGTATCTGAAAAGCCAAGCCGATTGAGCCGGAGGCAGATGTGCCGGTCAATAGGGACCGTTACCAGCGGTCAGTCTTGCCAGTCCCGCCGGAGGCAGCGCACTTCGCGTCCTGGACGCATGCAGCCGCAAGGCAGGCTCGGGGGCAGCGAGCCCCCACGCGCTGCCCTCAAGCGTCGGTCGCAGGTGTCGAGGGCAGGGCGCCGGAGGCTGGCTGGCGCAGCATCCGCAGCCCATTGCCCACCACCAGCAGGCTGGCGCCCATGTCGGCGAACACTGCCATCCACATCGTCGCGCTGCCCGCCACGGCCAGCACCAAAAACACGGCCTTGATACCCAGCGCCAGGCTGATGTTTTGCCAGAGGATGCCGTGGGCGCGCTTGGAGAGGCGCACGGTCTCGGGCACGCGGCGCAGGTCGTCGTTCATGATGACCACGTCGGCCGCCTCGGTGGCGGTGTGCGTGCCGGCCTGGCCCATGGCAAAGCCCAGGTGCGCGGCGGCCAGGGCGGGCGCGTCGTTGATGCCGTCGCCCACCATGCCGACGGCCAGCGGCTTGGCTTGCGTGGCCGTGTCGCCCGACGCAGCAATGGCGTGAATCGCCTCCAGCTTCTGCTGCGGCAGCAGGCCCGCCTGCACGTTCTCAATGCCTGCCTGATCGGCGATGGCGCGCGCGGTCAGCGGGTTGTCGCCGGTCAGCATCACGGGGGTGATGCCCATGGCTTTCAGCTCTTGCACCGCGGCCTGAGAGCTGGGTTTGATCGCGTCGGCCACGGCGAACACGGCCAGCACGCCCTCGTCATCGGCCAGCAGGCTGACGGTGCGGCCTTGCGCCTCATGCGGCTGCATGCGCGCCTCCAGCTCGGGCGAGCACTGCTGGCGCTCTTCGATCCAGCGGTGGTTGCCCAGCACCAGGTTGCGGCTGCCGGCCCGGGCGCGCGTGCCGCGGCCAGCCTCGGCGCCGAAATCGTCCAGCGCGGGCAGGGCGTTGCCGTCCACCGGCAGGCCAGCGGCAATTGCGCGCGACACGGGGTGGTCTGACCGGCCGGCCAGCGCGGCGGCCAGCGCCTGCACCTCTGCCGCATCGGCGCCGGGGCGCACCACTTCATGCGCGACCAGGCGCGGCTTGCCTTCGGTCACGGTGCCGGTCTTGTCCAGTGCGATGTGCGTCAGCTTGCGCGCTTCTTCGAGGTAGGCGCCGCCTTTGATCAGGATGCCGCGCCGCGCCGCCGCCGCCAGGCCGCTGACGACCGTCACCGGGGTGGAAATCACCAGCGCGCACGGGCAGGCGATGACCAGCAGCACCAGCGCCTTGTAAACCGCCGTCAACCAAGGCCAGCCCGCCAGCCAGGGGCCCAGCAGGGCCACGGCCAGCGCAATGGCGAACACGGCGGGCGTGTAGACGGCGGCAAATTTGTCCACGAAGCGCTGCGTGGGCGCACGCGAGCCCTGGGCCTGCTCCACCGCGTGGATGATGCGCGCCAGCACCGTGTCGGTAGCGGGCGCGGTCACTTCAAATTCCAGCGCGCCCTGCTGGTTGACGGTGCCCGCAAACACCTCGTCGCCCGGGCCTTTTTCCACCGGCACGCTTTCACCGGTGACCGGCGCCTGGTCGATGCTGCTGTGCCCGGCGGTCACGCGGCCGTCCAGCGCCAGGCGCTCGCCCGGTTTGACGCGCACCACGGCGCCCACCGGAATCTGCGCCGGCGGCGTGCCGGCCCAGCTGCCGTCGGGCTGGCGCATTTCGGCCAGCGAAGGGGCCAGATCCAGCAAGCCCTTGATGGCGCCGCGCGCGCGTTCTACCGCCCGCGCCTCGATCAGTTCGGCAATCGAATACAGCGCCATCACCATGGCGGCCTCGGCCCACTGGCCGATCACGAAGGCGCCGGTGACGGCCACCGTCATCAGCGTGGTGATGCCCAGCTCGCCCCGCGCCAGCGAAGCCAGCCCCTTGCGGTACACGCCCAGGCCCGACAGCGCAATGGCCAAGGCGGCAATCGCCATGCTGACGACTTGCCAAAGCCGCGTTTCCGGCGCGAAGAAGTGCACCGCCTCGGCGCCGATGGCCAGGGCCAGTGCTGCGCCCAGGCGCCAGGCTTCGCGGCGCTGGCGCTCGGCGGTTTCAGCGGCGCTGACGGGCTGAGTCAGGCGCTCCGTGGCCAGGCCGGCGCCCTGGATGGCGCGCTCCACGCCGTCCCACGCATCGGGCGGTGCGTCCACGCCCAGCGTGCGGGCGGTCAGGTCAAACCTCAGGCTGCGCACGCCGGGCTGCGATTCCAGCGCGCGGCGGATGGTGCTTTCTTCCACCGCGCAATCCATGCCGGGCACGCGCAGCAGCAGGCCGCCTTCGATGGGCGGCGTGGCGGGCTGCATGGCGATGGGCGTGTTGGCCGTGCTGCAGGCGCTGCCGCCGCAGTCGGCGTGATCGTGCGAGTGGTGGCCGTGGTCATGGCCGTCTGCGCCGTGGTCATGGCTGTGGCCATGATCGTGGTCGTGGCGCTCGGCGCCAGTCAAGGCGTTTTCAGACATGGGGGGAACAAGGTTTTTGGTCATTGACTAGCATTGGAAACCCTGAAGTGACTCCAGAGTCAAGCGCCCACGGCGATTGACCAAGGTCAAGGAGAAAGCCATGAAGATCGGCGACCTCGCCACCGCCTCCGGCACGCCGGTGGACACCATCCGCTTTTACGAGCGCGAGGGCCTGCTGCCCGCACCCGCGCGCAACGAAGCCAATTACCGCCAGTACGAAGCCGCGCACCTGGAGCGCCTGCAGTTCATCCGCGCCAGCCGCAACCTGGACATGTCGCTGCAGGAAATCCGCGCGCTGCTGCAGGTGCGCGACGACCCCGACGCCGACCCCCACGCCGCCGACCGCGTGCTGGACGCGCACATCGAGCATGTCAGCCACCGCATCCGCGAGCTGCGCGCGCTGGAGCGGCAGCTGAAAGCGCTGCGCGCGCGCTGCGCCAGTGGCGCCCATGCCGACGAATGCGGCGTGCTGACCGGGCTGGCCGAAGCCGCGCCCGATCTGCCCGACACCGCCCGCAGCGCGGCGCGCCACCTGGCCGAGGTGCACGGCGCCGGCCGCAACTGATGCGCTGGCATGCCCAATACTTGATGCCAAAATGGGTCTTGGCGCAGGCGCACAGCGCGCCAGCAGCTATGAAATGAAGAGCAACCTGCTAACGCTGCCCTGAGCTGAGCTGCCCACCCTCGCAGGTTGCACAATGCAAGCGATGGCCTTCACGGGCCTGCCTCAGCGCGCCGCCGGCCCAGCGCTGGCTGCGCATCTTGATCCCGTACGCTCCACCCCATGAACAGCCCGCAAAAAATCCTCCTCATCGTTCACGCGCCGCCGTATGGCAGCGAGCGCTGCCTGTCTGCCCTGCGTCTGGCGCTGGCCCTGGCCGCGCGCGAGGGCGACAAGCCGCTGCTGGATGTGTTTCTGATGTCCGACGCCACCGTGCTGGCGCTGCCCGGCCAGCAGGATGCGTCGGGCCACACGCTGCAGGACATGCTGGAGCAGCTGGTCGGCCACGGCGTGCCCGTGCGCCTGTGCAAGACCTGCGCGGCCAACCGGGGGCTGTTGTCGCTCCCGCTGATCGGCGGGGTGAGCATCGGCACGCTGGCCGAACTGGCCGAGGCCACGCTGCAGGCCGACAAGGTCATCACGTTTTGACGCACGCGCTGCGGCAGTGACGCCGTGGGCGAGCGGCGCGCTGCCCATGGGCCCGCCACGCGCAGCCGGCCTGCCGCCGATATGCTTCGCTATTCATAGCTGCCAGCGCTGGTGCAGCCTGCGCTGGCAGCACTTTTTATACAAAAACAAGCGCCCAACCCAATCCTGCCGCGCCATGCCCGAACCCGCTCTTGCCCTCTACGCCGGCCCCGCCGCGCGCCGCCATATCGAGCGCCATGGCCTGTCGCCCGCCGACGTGGCCACCGTGCCCGCCGCAGCGGGTGGGCCCAAGGGGCTGATCCTGGGGCCGCTGGACCGCTTCATCTTCGGCCAATGGCTGCCGCAGGCAGCCCAGCCCGTGGATCTGGTGGGCGCCTCCATCGGCGCGTGGCGCATGGCCGCCGCCTGCATGGACGACCCGGTGCCGCCTTCCAGGCGCTGGAGACGGGCTACATCCACGGCGACATGAAGGCCCCGCCGGGGCGCAAGCTGCCGCTGCCGGAGCAGGTCAGCGCCACCTTCGCGCAAAACCTGCGCACCATGTTCGAGGGCCACGTGCCCACGCTGCTGGCCCACCCGCGCTATCGGCTGCACGTGGTGGCCTCGCACGGGCGGCACGTGCTGGCGCGCGAAGGCCGCTGGCGCACCCCGCTGGGCTACCTGGGCGCGGCCCTGACCAACGTGGCCAGCCGCCGCGCACTGGGCGCGTGGATCGAGCGGGTGGTTTTCTCCGCGCCCACGCCCACGCCCACGTCCGCAACCAATGCGACCACCGAGGCCATCGCGCCGCTGCCCCGCCTGCCGTTCAACCCCGGGGACCTGCGCACGCAGCAGGTGCCGCTCACGGTGCAGAACTTCTACCCCGCGCTGCAGGCCAGCGGCTCCATCCCCTTCATCCTCCAGGCCGTGCACGACATTCCCGGCGCGCCGCGCGGCGCGTACTGGGACGGCGGCATCACCGACTACCACCTGCACCTGGCTTACAACGCTACCACTTCCATAGCTGCCAGCGCTGGTGCGGCGGGCTCTGAAGGTGGATTTGATGAACTATCTCGCCCAAACGGCAGCATCGTGCTGTACCCGCACTTCCAGCAAGCCGTGGTGCCCGGCTGGCTCGACAAGGGCCTGAAATGGCGCCACGGTGCCACCGCGCGTCTGAGCCACATGCTGGTGCTGGCCCCACGGCCCGAATGGGTGCAAAGCCTGCCCGGCGCCAAGCTGCCTGACCGCACCGACTTTCAGCGCCTGACGCACCCCGAGCGCGTCAAGGCCTGGACGGCGTCGGTGCAGGCCGCGCGCCAGCTGGCGGACGAGTTTCAGGCGTGGCTGGACAAGCCGGAGGCGGCGCGGCTCACGCCGCTGTGATGCTGATGTGATACCGCTCTGATGCTGCCGTAAGCCCGCCAAGGCGCCGCTGACGCCCTTGCGCCGCAGACACGCCCCGGAAACGCCGCTGAAAAGCAGATGACAGGCCCCGGCTCCGGCCCCGATCAAGCCCGGCGTCGCGCCCGCATCAGGGGGCGGCACAATGCTTGTCATGAATACCGAGGGGGCAGTGTCTATGAGTGAGCGATCCGGCCAGCGCGGCCCGCTGGCGGCAGGCGGCGTACTGCGGCCCCTGGCTTGCGCAAGCCTGCTGGCGCTGGCCGCGCCCACCGCCTGGGCGCAGAGCGGCGCGGTGGGCGGGCAGGGCGCACAGGCGTTGCCGGTGCCGCCCTTGTCGGCGCCAGCCTCACCGGCTGTCTCGGCCAAATCAGCCAAATCGGCCGCATCAGCGGTCCGCCAGCCGATGGCACTTTCGTTCGCGCAGGCGGCAGCGCTGCAGCGCGAGGGCTCGCCGCTGCTGGCGGGGCGCGATGAGGCCGTGCGCGCTGGCGAGGCGGGCGCGCGCGCCGTGCGCCACGTCGGCGGGCCCATCGTGTCGCTGTCGGCCAACTGGCTGCGCTACCAGAAGTCGCTGTCGGTGGACCTGGCCTCGGCCCGCGGCGATGTGCAAAACCGCATCGACGAGTTTCTGGGCACCTTGCCGAGCCAGTTTCCACCCGCACTGCAGCCGGCGGTGGGGCAGGCCGGTTCGCTGGTCAGCGGCGCCTTGCCCGGCCTGCTCGGCGCCTTGCCTGACAGCCTGAATTACACCGCGCGCCAGTCGGTCTTTCGCCCTTCACTGACGGCCGTGTGGCCGTTCTACACCGGCGGGGCCGACGCCGCCGTGCGCAAAGGCGCCGAGGCGCAAGTCGCCCTGGCACAGGCCGCGCGCAGCGGCGCGGCGTCGCTGTCGCAGCTGGACCTGGCGCGGGCGTACTTCGGGCAGCAGGCCGCGCTGCAGTTGCTGGCGACCAATGAGGCGCAACTGACCGCGCTGCAAGCCCACGCGCACAACGCCGAACGCATGGTGGCTGCGGGCGTGCTGGCGCGCTCGCGCATGCTGGAGGTGGGCGTGGCGCGCGACGCTGCCCAGCGCGGCGTGGACCGTGCGCGGCTGCAGCTGACCAACGCGCAGGACGATCTGTCGCGCCTGCTGGATGTGCCGGGCAGCGTGGCGCCCACCACGCCGCTGTTCGTGCGCGCCGACCCGCTGCCGCCACTGGAGCAGTTTCTGGAATCGGGCGCCGCGCAGCGCCCCGAGGTGCGTGCGGCCGAGGCGGCGCGCGTGGGCGCCAGCGCCGCGCGCGACTTGGCGGCGGCATCGCTCAGGCCCAACGCGTTTTTGTACGGCACCTACAACTTCAACCGCCGCCACGCCATGCCGGTGGACCCGGACTGGGTGGTGGGCGTGGGTGTGCAGTTCACGCTGGTGTCGAACATCGACCGGCGCGACATGCTGCAGGCCGCCGAATCCCGCGAACGCGCGGCAGACCGCGCCAAGCAGGCGGCCGAGCGCGACGCCCGCCAGCAGATCACCCGCGCCTGGAACCAGACCGAGCTGGCGCGCCAGACCTTCCTGTCGCTGGATTCCAGCCTGGTGGCCGCGCGCGAGAACCTGCGCGTGCAGCAGCTGTCTTTCCGCGAAGGCGTAGGCACGGCCACCGACGTGATCACCGCGCAATCGGCGTTGTCGCTGGCCGAAGGGCAGCGCGTGGCCGCCGCGCTGGAGTACGACCTGTCGCTGGCCGCCTTGCTGGCCGCCAGCAGCCGCGACGACGAATTCACCCAACACATGGCGCAGGCCGAATACCGCCTGGCGCCAGCCTCTGCAGGGAGCCTGCCATGACCACCACCCGTTCTGCCGCGCCGGGCCGCTGGCGCCTGTACCTTCTCTGGCTGGCCCTGATCGTGATCGCCATCGCGCTGGGCATCGGCCTGTGGCTGTCGGGGCGCACCAAGGCCGAAACCCTGCAAGGCACGGTAGAGGCCGAGCAGGTCAACGTATCGACCAAGGTGATGGCGAGGGTGGACAAGCTCAACGCGTCACTGGGGCAATCCGTCAAGGCTGGCGAAGTGCTGGCGGTGCTGTCCAGCCCTGAGCTGACGGGCGTGCGCGACCAGGCCGCCGGCGCGCTGGCCATCGCCGAGGCGCAGCGCAAGGTGGCGGACGACATCGCCCGGCCCGAAGACATTGCCGCTGCCCGCGCGGTGTGGGACGCCGCCAAGGCGCAGGCCGATCTGGCTGCGGTATCGGCCAAGCGCGCCGACACCCTGTTTGCCGAAGGCGTGATCGCCGCCCAGCGCCGCGACGAGGCGCACGCCGCCCGCGTGTCCACCGCACGCGCAGCCGATGCGTCGCGCGCGCAGTGGCAAAAACTGGTGGCCGGTGCGCGGCCCGATGTGCGCCACGCCGCCCAGGCGCGCGAAGACGTGGCCCGCTCAGCCCTGCAGACCGCCGAGGCGATCAACCAGGAAACGCGCTTGGTCACCCCCGTCAGCGGCGAGGTGGCTGCGCGGCTGGCCCAGCCCGGCGAAATCGTTGGCCCGCTCAGCCCGGTGTTCCAGGTGATTGATCTGGACCATGCCTGGGTGCGCCTGGCCCTGCGCGAGGACCAATACCAAGGCATGGCCAAGGGCAAGGTGCTCAAGGGTGATGTGCCGGCGCTGGGCGCCAAGGCGGTGGCCTTCACCGTGACCGCCATCGCGCCCATGGGTGAATTCGCCACCTGGCGCGCTACACAGCAGTCGTCGGGTTTTGACGTGCGCACGTTTGAATTGCGCCTGTCGCCCAGCGCGCCGGTCGAGGGCCTGCGCCCCGGCATGAGCGTGCTGTTTGCCTGGCCGCAGTGAACCGGCGGGGCGGGGCAGGGGCCATGCGTTCGTTCTGGCGTGCCTGGGTGGCCGAATGGCGGCATTTGCTGCGCAGCCCTGCCGATCTGGCGCTGCTGACGCTGTTCCCGCTGGCAACCATTGCCATTGTCGCCAGCATCTTCGTGGGCGGCGTGGCGCGCCAGCTGCCGGTGGCCGTGATCGACCAGGACGGCAGCGCCTTCAGCCGCGAGCTTGCCAGCGCACTGGCGGCTTCGCCCACCCTGAAAGTGGCCATCACCACGCCCGACGCGGCGGCGGTGCTGAAGGCCCTGCGTGGCGGCCAGGTGGTGGCCGCGCTGCAGATTCCGCCAGGCGCTGCCCAAGGCCTGGCGCGCGCCCAGTCGCCGGTGCTGACCGTGTACTACAACGCCAGCTTTCTGTCGGTGGGCAAACTGGCCGAAAGCGCCATTGAAGGTGCGGTGACGGCCACGGCCACCCCGGCGCTGCTGGCGCACGAGCTCAATGCGGTGCTGCCGGCGGTGCGTCGCACGCTGCCCACGGTGCAGACCAGCGTGCTGTTCAACCCGCAGGCGTCGTTTGAGGGCTACCTGGAAGCCATGGTGCAGCCCGCGGTGCTGCATCTGGTGGTGGCCTGCGCCACCGTGATGGCCCTGGGGCGCGAGTTGCGCCGCGGCAGCCTGCGCGGGTGGGCGCGGCGCCAGCGCAACCTGCCAATGGCGCTGGCCGGCAAGATGGGCCCCGCGGTGCTGCTGATGGGCTTTTGGGGCGCCGTGTGGCTGATCTGGCTGGCGGGCGTGCGCGACTGGCGCCCGCAAGGCAGCATCGCCCTGGCGTGGCTGGGGCAGGTGCTGCTGTTCATGGCCACGGCGGCGATTTCGGCCCTGCTGGTGGCGGGCGCCAAGCGCGTGGGCACGGCGCTGTCGCTGACGGCCATCTACGCGGGATCGGCTCTGGCGTTTTCTGGGGGTACGCTGCCGCTGAATGGCGCATCCTGGCTGGCCGTGGGCTGGAGCGCCGTGCTGCCATACCCGCATTACCTGGCGCTGGCGATGGACCAGGCCCTGGGCTCGCCGCCCGCGCTGGCGCTGCGGCCCGGCGCGGTGTTGCTGGGCTATGTGCTGATCGCCGGCGGAGTGGCTTGTGCGCTGATGGCGCTGGCACGCCGCCCGCAGCCCCGGCCTGCGCCCAACACCCACGAGGCGGCGCATGCGGCACCCTGATTGTTCGGCTGACGGCGCCGCCGTGCAGCCATCCAGCGGCTTTGGCGCGGGATGGGCCGGCACGCTGCTGCAGATCGCCACCACGCGCGACCTGGTGCTGACCATGGTGCTGGCCGTGGTGTTCTACGCCTTCTATTACCCGCTGCCTTACCGCCAGCAGGCCACCCTATCGGTGCCGGTGATCGTGGTGGATGAAGAAAACACGCCCGCCACACGCGCGCTGGCACAGGCCCTTGGCGACACGCGCGAGGTGGCGGTGGCCGGCACCGTGGCCGACTACGCCAGCGCCGTGCAGGCCGTGAAGCAGCGCCAGGCCGACGGCATCGTGCTGCTGCCTGCCGGGCTGACACGTGCGCTGGCGGCGGGCGAGGCGGGTGCTGGCGTGGGCGTGTGGGTGAACGGCGCCTACCTGACGCGCGCCAGCGCCATTGGCACGGCCATCAAGGGCGTGGTGCTGGACGCCGTGCGGCGCCAGGCCGGGCCGCTCACTGATCAGATTCATCGCCAAGCACCGGCCGAGCTGGTGGTGCGCCCGCTGTTCAACCCGGTAGAGGGGTACGCCAGCTACGTGTACCCGGCCGTCAGCCTGCTCATCCTGCAGCAAACCTTGCTGTTTGGCAGCGCCATGTTGATCGCCACCCGGCGGCGTGCGGGGCGCCTGGCGTGTACGCCGGGCTACTTTCTGGGCACGCTGTCGGCGCTGGTGTGCGTGGGCACGGGCGCGGCGGCGTTCTTCTTCGGTTGGGCCTTTTGGGCGGAAGACATGCCACGCACGCTGCAACTGGGCCATCTGGCGTGGATGGTGCCCCTTTACGCGGCCACGGTGGCCAGCCTGGGCATGGCGATTGGCAGCTACATGCCCGCGCCGGAGCGCGCCATGATGTGGCTGGCGCCCACGTCCATCGTGTTGTTCTTCATGACGGGCGCCGCCTGGCCGCTGGACCAGATGCCGCGCCTGACCGCCTGGCTGGCGCAGCTGTCACCCGCCACGGCGGGGGTGCAGGCCTTCGTGCCCATCAACCAGATGGGCGCCAGCCCGGCCGACGTGGCCCGCTGGTTGACGCTGCTGGCGGCGCTGTGCGCGGTGTACGGCGCCTGGGCGTCTTGGCGGCTGTGCAGCGGGCGGCGGGCACTGCCGCCCAGCGGTCACATCGATTCAACCAGCATCGCGCGGTAGTCTTCGGGCGAGGCGATGCGCGGGTTGGTCTTGTGGCAGTGGTCGAGCAGGGCGTGCTCAATCACGGCGTCGAACAGGTCTTCTGTGACCCCCATCGCACGCAGGCCGGTGGGCAGGCCCAGGCGAGCCGTCATGTCGTGCACGGCTTGCGCCACGTCGGTGCCTGAATCGAGCCCCATCGCTTGTGCCATGCGCGCCAGGCGCTCTTCTTTTTGAAGCGATTCAGCCCCTGCGTTGAAGCGGATCACCGCCGGCAGGAACACTGCGTTCAGCGTGCCGTGGTGCAGCTTGGGGTTGACCCCGCCCAGGCTGTGGCTGAGCGAATGCACACAGCCCAAGCCCTTCTGAAAGGCCATCGCGCCGTGCATGCTGGCGGCCATCATGTCCAGGCGCGCGGCGCGGTCGCTGCCGTCGCGCGTGGCGCGCTCGATGGCAGCCCAGCCGCGGCGCAGGCCTTCCAGCGCAATGCCGTCGGCAGGCGGGTTGAAGGCGGGCGCCATGAAGGTTTCCATGCAATGGGCGATCGCGTCCATGCCGGTGGCGGCGGTCAGCATGGGCGGCAGGCCCAGCGTGAGGGCCGGGTCGCAAATGGCGGCCTTGGGCATCAGGTGCCAGCTGTGAAAACCCAGCTTGCGCCCGTCGTCGACGATGACGATGGCGCCGCGCGCCACCTCGCTGCCCGTGCCGGCCGTGGTGGGTACGGCAATCAGCGGGGCCACGGCTTCGGTGATTTTGGGCGAGCCGCCTTCGATGGTGGCGTAAGTCTTCAGCGGCCCGGGGTGCGTGGCGGCGATGGCCACGCCCTTGGCGCAGTCGATGGCGCTGCCGCCGCCCACGGCGATCAGGCCGTCGCACTGGTGCTGCTGGTACAGCGCCGTGGCGGCGCGCACGGCGGCTTCGGTCGGGTTGGAGGGCGTGGCGTCGAACACGGCGTGGGGCAAGTCGCCCAGCGCGGCCAGCACGGGTTGCAGCACGCCGGCGGCGACGACGCCCGCGTCCGTCACGATCAACGGACGGGTCATGCCCACGCGGGCGCAGTGCTGGGGCAATTGCGCCACCGCACCGTAGTCAAACTCGATCTGGGTCAGGTATTGGATAAGTGCCATGGCCGATGTGAACGTTAGGATGAGCGCTGACATTATTCATACAAGCACCGAGGAGACGCCGATGACCGCCCACCGCCCCGCCCAACGGCTTACGGCAAGCTTGCCCGCCAGGCGCATCACCGCCCGCGCACCAGCCGCCCTGGGCGTGCTTGCGGCCGCGCTTTGGCTGGCGGGCTGCGCGAGCAGTTCCGCCCCGGTGGTGGCCAACACGCCGGGTTGCCTGGACGATGTGGCCGTCAACCGGCTGGTGGCCGACTACAACGCCCGCAAGCCCGCCGCCGATCTGCCCGCCACCCTGACCAGCGCCGACGCGAAGTGCACGCGCAGCAAATTTCAGCAGCGCCTGGCCGGGCAGGACGGACGCCTGGCGGGCTACAAGGCGGGGCTGACGAACCCGGCCGTGCAAAAGCGCTTCAACACCGACCAGCCGGTGTGGGGCGCGCTGTACACCAGCATGCTGGTGGGCAACTTCGCGTCGGTCGACGCGGCGTTTGGCGCCCGCCCGTTGTATGAAGCCGACCTGCTGGTGCGCGTGAAAGATGCCGCCATCAACAACGCCAAGACGCCCGCCGATGTGCTGGCCAGCGTTGATCAGGTCATCCCGTTCATCGAGCTGCCCGATTTGACCGTTGAAACGCCGGCCAAGCTCAACGGCACGGCGCTGGAGGCCATTAACGTAGGCGCGCGGCTGGGCGTGCGCGGCTCGCCGCTGATGGTGCCCACCGATGCGGCGGGCCGGGCGCAGTTGCTGGATCAGTTGCGCGACATGAACGTGCGCTTGGTGGATAGCGACGGCGCGGCCTTGGGTGGCGGCAAGGGCTCTGACGTGCTGGGCCATCCGCTGAATGCCGTGGTGTGGCTGGCTGGCGCGCTCAAGGCGGACGGGCTTTCGCTTAAACCGGGGCAACTGATCAGCCTGGGGTCGTTCTCGGCCCTGCTGCCGCCCAAGTCGGGCCTGCGCGCCACCGTCCATTACGACGGCGTGCCCGGCCTGAAGCCGGTGACGGTGTCTTTCCGCTGACAGGCAGGCACAGGCAGGCAGGCAGACGGGCGGTTTCCGTCATCGCCACGCCCGATGCATCAAGTAAAGTCGATCGCTGAAACGCCGTCGGCCCCGCGCGGGGCGCGGGCGTTATCCACCTTCACAACAACATCGAACCGCAGGAGTTTTTCCATGAAGACAGGCCTACGCCTTGCACTGTCCGCCGTCGCCGCCGTTGTGCTGGCGGCACCGCTGTCCGCCCAGGCGCAGCCGGGCTACGGTGGCAATACCGTGACCTGCGAAAGCCAAGACGGCAGCTACCGCGAATGCCGCGCGCGCTTTTACAACGCCCCGGTGCTGGTGGAGCAGTTGTCGTCCACCCAATGTGTTGAAGGCCGCAACTGGGGCAGCCGCGGCCCGGGCTCGGTGTGGGTGTCGGGTGGCTGCCGCGCCCGTTTTGCCGACGCGCAAGGCGGCGGCGGCTTCTACCCGCCCGGCTACAACCCGGGTTACAACCCCGGCGGCAACGTGGTTCGCTGCGAGAGCGTGGACGGCCGCCACGCGGAATGCCGCGTCGGCTGGCGCGCGCGCGTATCGCTGGTGCGTCAGCTTTCAGACTCGCCGTGCATCGAAGGCCAGACCTGGGGCACCAGCCGCGGCAGCGTTTGGGTTCGCCAAGGTTGCCGTGCAGAGTTTTCGGTGGGGCAGGGCGGCGGTTACCCCGACCAAGACGGCGGTTATCGCCCGGTCTACCCCGTTGGCCCATCCGGCCCCACCATCACCTGCGAAAGCCAGGATCGCCGTTACAGCTCGTGCGCGTGGGATTCGCGTTGGGGCTGGCCGCGCCTGGTGGAAGAACTGTCGCAGTCCAGCTGCCGCGAAGGCAGCAGCTGGGGCTACGACGGCCGTGGCCTGCTGTGGGTTGACCGCGGCTGCCGCGCGCGCTTCACCGCCCGCTGAGGCACCCGCCCCGGCTGACCGGCGCTCGCTGCGGCGCCGTGCCAGCGCTCTGCTTGCGCGCCGGCCGGCCGGCGCCCGTCAACACGACTTGCCATGTCCGCCAGCCCCGAGATCCTTGCCCAGCTGACCCCCGCCATGCGCCTGCTGGTCCAGCGCATGGCGCAGGCGCCGTACCCGCCCATGCACACGCTGACGCCGCAGCAGGCCAAGCTGGCGTACGCGAAGTCGGTTGGCGTGCTGGACGTGCCCAAGCCAGAGCTGGCGTGCGTGCAAGACCTCAGCATTCCGGCGCGCGACGGCGCTGCGCTGCAGGCGCGCCTGTATGCGCCCACCGAAGCGAAAGGCCTGCCGGCGCTGCTGTTCACGCACGGCGGCGGCTTCACCATTGGCAGCGTGGATTCGCACGACATCTTCTGCCGCGTCCTCAGCAGCCTGAGCGGCGCGGCCATCGTGTCACTCGACTACCGGCTGGCGCCCGAGTGGCGCTTTCCCACCGCCGTGTTCGACACCTGGGACGCGCTGGGCTGGCTGGCGGGCGAGGGCGGCCGCGCGCTGGAGCTGGATACGACTCGCCTGGCGGTGGGCGGCGATTCGGCCGGCGGCACGCTGGCGGCCGTGGCTGCACTGCACGCGCGCGACCAGGGCATCCCGCTGGCCCTGCAGCTCTTGATCTACCCCGGCACCACCGACCACCAGGACACGCCTTCGCACGCCCGCTATGCCGACGGGCCGGTGCTGGACAAGGCGCTGATCGACTGGTTCTTTGCCCAGTACATCGACGAGGCGGACCGGTCGGACTGGCGCTTTGCACCGCTCAAAAGTGCGGACGTCGATGGCGTGGCCCCCGCCTGGGTGGGCCTGGCCGAGTGCGATCCGCTGGTGGACGAGGGCGTGATGTACGCCGACAAGCTGCGCGCCGCCGGCGTGCCGGTCGAGCTGGAGATCTACCGCGGCGTGACCCACGGCTTCATCACCATGGGCCGCGCGATTGCCGAGGCGCGGCAGCTGCACCACGACGCGGCGCAGGCGCTGCGCCAAGCGTTCTCTTAAGAAAAACACGATCTAGCGCCGGTGCAGACTGCGCTGGTAGCTAGCTTTTATATAGCAAATTTGCCCCTGGCTTGCGCGACGCTGCGCAGGCACCCACCTCACCGGCCCCCAACCATGCAGCCCAACCAATTCCGCTTTCACCATGCCCTGCGCGTGCGCTGGGGTGAGGTGGACGTGCAGCAGATCGTGTTCAACCCGCACTACCTGATGTACTTTGACGTGGCCATGTCCGAGTACTGGCGCGCGCTGGCCCTGCCGTACGCCGCGACGATGGCGCGGCTCAACGGCGAGATCTACCTGCGCAAGACCAGCGTGGAATTCAACGCCTCTGCCGTGATGGACGACCGGCTGGATGTGGCCATGCGCTGTGAACGCATCGGCACGTCGTCCATGAGCTTCGTGGGCGGTATTTTTCGCGGCAACCAGCTGTTGGTGCAGGCTGAGCTGATCTACGTGTTTGCCGACCCGGCCAGCAAAACCAGCCTGCCCGTGCCCGCACCTTTGCGTGCTTGGATCGAGGCGTACGAAGCAGGCCAGCCCGTCACGCAGGTGCGGCAGGGCGACTGGGCGGCGCTGGGGGCCGAGGCCAGCGCCGTGCGCACCGCCGTGTTCATTGAAGAGCAGGGCATTGCCCGCGAAGACGAGTGGGATGCGGCCGACGCCACGGCCGTGCACGCCGTGGTGGCCAACCACCTGGGCATGCCGGTGGCCACCGGGCGCCTGCTGCGCGAGGGCGAAGCCGGCAGCGCTGTGTCGCGCATCGGCCGCATGGCGGTGCTGCAACCCCTGCGCGGCGGCGGCGCCGGCCGGCAGGTGATGCAGGCGCTGGAGCAGGCCGCCCGCGAGCGCGGCGACCGCGAGGTGATCCTGAGCGCCCAGCGCAGCGCCGAGGGCTTTTACCGGCGCCTGGGTTACGCGGCATCGGGCGATACCTACCTGGACGTGGGCATTCCGCACGTCGACATGCGGCGCCCGCTGGGCTGATCGGCGCGGCGAAAGGGGGCGGGCGGCTGGCCCGGCGCATCGGCGGCTGATTTGCAGCGCTGGCTGTGCGGCGTTCAGGCAGCGTCGGTTTCGTGGCGTTTGCGGGTATCGGCCCCAACCAAGCAATGTGGGCGACCGCGAGTCACCCCCGCGCCACCGAGGCAGAGCGACAGGGCGGCACTGCGGCACAGCGGTTGTCACGATGGTTGGCAGCGCCCGAGCCTGCGCAGGGCAGCATGGCGCAGCACCCCCATCCGGCTTGGTACCATCAATGGTTTGCCGAAAAGCGCCGCCCCGGTGGCGCGGCCCGGCCTGTTCAGCCTTTTATCCGGATCGATTTCATGCCCGCCTTTTCCCGCCGCACCCTGGTGGTGGCCTTGTCCGCCGTGGTCCTTGCCGCCTGCAGCAAAACCGATAGCAATGCGCCCGTGGCCGCCGCTTCGGCGCCCGCCGCACCGGCTTTGCCTGCCAAGATCGTCGTGGGCTTGGACGACAACTTCCCGCCTATGGGTTTTCGCGATGAAAAAGGCCAGCTGGTCGGCTTCGACATCGACCTGGCCAAGGAAGCGGCCAAGCGCCTGGGCGTTGAGGTGGAATTCAAGCCCATCGACTGGAACGCCAAAGAGGCCGAGCTGTCTGGCAAGCGCGTGGACGCGCTGTGGAACGGCCTGACCATCACCGACGAGCGCAAGAAGAACATCGCCTTCTCGGCGCCGTACATGGAGAACCACCAGATCATCGTGGTCAAGGGCGGCTCGCCCATCAAGACCAAGGCTGACCTGGCCGGCAAGCTGATCGGCGTGCAGGACGGCTCCAGCGCGGTGGACGCCATCGGCAAGGACGAGGCCACGGCCAAGTCGTTCAAGGACATGAAGAAGTACGGCGACAACGTGACGGCGCTGATGGACCTCAGCACCGGCCGCGTGGACGCCGTGGTGCTGGACGAGGTGGTGGGCCGCTACTACACCAGCAAGAAGCCGGGCGAGTACGTGGTGCTGGACGACAACTTCGGCACCGAGGAATACGGCGTAGGCCTGCGCCTGGAAGACAAGGACCTGTTGGCCCGCGTGGACAAGGCCATGGCCGACATGAAGGCCGACGGCAGCGCGGCGAAGATCTCCGAGCAGTGGTTCGGCAAGAACATCGTCAAGTAAGCCGCAGCCGCCTTCTGCTATCAACTAAGTAGCTGCCAGCGCCCGTCCCACAAGCGCTGCAGGCCAAAATGGACTACATCATTAGCCTACTGCCGCCGCTGGCGCAGGGCTCGCTGGTCACGCTCAAGCTGTTCGCCATCACCTTGGTGCTGGCGCTGCCGCTGGGCCTGGCGCTGGCGTTGGCGCGCCTGTCGCGCTGGCGGGCGCTGCACCACGCGGTCAGCGGGTTCATCTGGCTGATGCGCGGCACGCCGCTGATGCTGCAGCTGCTGTTTGTCTACTACGCGCTGCCTTTTGTGCCCTACGTGGGCATTCGCCTGCCTGACTTTCCGGCGGCGGTGGTGGCTTTCGTGCTGAACTACTCGGCTTACTTTGCCGAGATTTTCCGCGCGGGCATCCAGTCGATCGACCGGGGTCAGTACGAGGGCGCCAAGGCGCTGGGCATGAGTTACCCGCAGACCATGCGGCGCATCGTGCTGCCGCAGATGCTGCGCCGATCGCTGCCGCCGCTGGCCAATGAGACCATCACGCTGGTCAAAGACACCTCGCTGATCTACGTGCTGGCGCTGAACGATCTGCTGCGCGCCGCGCGCGGCTTTGTGCAGCGCGACTTCACCATCACGCCGTTCGTGGTGGCGGCGGCGTTCTATCTGCTGATGACGCTGCTGCTCACGTGGATTTTCCAAAGGCTTGAGAAGCGCTATGCAGAGCAGGACTGATTCCGCCGCCGCGCCCATGGTCAGCGCCGCGGGCGTGCACAAGCGCTTTGGCGCGCTGCACGTGCTGCGCGGGGTCGACCTGGAGGTGGCGCGCGGCGAAGTGGTGGCGGTGCTGGGTGCGTCAGGCTCGGGCAAATCGACGCTGCTGCGCTGCCTGAACCACCTGGAGACCGTGGACCGCGGCACCATCCGCATCGCCGGCGAAACCCTGGTCGCCGACGACGGGCAGGGCGGGGTGCGCTACCCGGCCGAGGCCGAAGTGCGCCGCGTGTGCCGGCACACCGGCATGGTCTTCCAGCACTTCAACCTGTTTCCGCACCTGACGGTGTTGCAAAACCTGATCGAAGCGCCCGTCACTGTCAAGAAAATGCCGCGCGCCGACGCCGTGGCGCTGGCCGAATCGCTGCTGGGCAAGGTGGGCCTGGCCGACAAGCGCGACGTTTACCCCAACCGCCTGTCGGGCGGGCAAAAGCAGCGCGTGGCCATCGCCCGCGCCCTGGCCATGCAACCCGAGGTGCTGCTGTTCGACGAACCCACCAGCGCACTCGACCCGGAGCTGACCGGCGAAGTGCTGCGCACCATGCGCGAGCTGGCCGCTGAGCACATGACCATGCTGGTCGTCACGCACGAAATGGCGTTTGCACGCGAAGTGGCGCACCGCGTGGTGTTCATGGACGGCGGCCTGATCGTGGAAGACCGCCCGGCGCGCGAGTTCTTCGCCAGCCCGCGGCACGAGCGGGCGCGGGCGTTCTTAGAGCACATGTTGTGATGGGCCGCTGAGCTGGTGCTCAGTTGGCACACCAAGGCGCGTGCCAGCGCTGGGGCCGAGAAATCTTCGGCCGGGCCGCTCAGATGTCCGTCAACAAGGCAAACGGCAGTTGCAAGCCCGCCAACCGGGGGCCATCCGCAGCGCCCACGCGCAGGTCAGCCGCAAGTTCGGCCGACAGTTGCAGCGACACAATCACCGCCGCGCCGCCACCCGGCGCCGGCGCGGCCTGGGCGATCAGGCCCACGGGCTGGTCTGGCGCGCTGGTGTCAAACACTTCCTGGCCGGCTTCGGCCGCGCCCGCCACGTGGGCGACGAAGGCCCGGCGCTTGATGGCGCCGCGAAACTGGCTGCGCGCCACCACTTCCTGGCCGGGGTAGCAGCCTTTCTTGAAGCTCACGCCGTCCACGCTTTCGTAGTTCAGCATCTGCGGCACGAAGGCTTCGACCACCGGCGGCACCACGCGCGCCACGCCTGCGCGCACCTCGGCCCAGCGCCAGTCGGCTTCGGTCAGCACAGGGCCAGCAGGCGCCGCAGCGTCCGTGGGCAGCAGGCACAGGGCGCGGGGCGCGCCATCGGCAGGGGGCAGGGCGATGACCACGGGTTGGGCATCATTTTGGCTGCCGGCGCTGGCTGCACCAGCGCTGGCAGCTATGGATTGCGTAGCACCTTGCAGCAGCGCCTGAGCCGCCTCGCCCATCGCGCCATAGATAGCGAAGTCGCCGCTGGCGTCGCTCAGCTTCACCTTGGCGCGCATCACGAACATGGTCAGGCGCTTGAGCGTGGCCGGCAGCGTGTCGATGCTGGTGACCAGCAGCAATTCGTCCGCGCAGCGCTTGTAGGCGCGAAAGCTGGCCAGCATGCGGCCCTTGGGGTTGCAGAACGCGGCCAGCCGGCTGCTGCCCACGGGCAACAGCACCACGTCTTGCGTCAGCTGGCCCTGCAGGAACTGCGCGGCCTGCTCGCCCTGCGCGCGGATCACGCCCAGGCCGCTGATGCGGGCAACCCCGTTCAGTTGGGCTGCAGTGGTGGCGCTGGGGTCGGAAAAAGTGGGGGTGGCGGGGTCGAGGGACATGCCTGAATTATCATGGCCGACCCTTTTCCTTGGCTGTTGAAGCGCCTTTCGGCGCCCCGTTTTGAGAACCCTTTTCAAACTGTTGATCTGGCTGGCCGTGTTGGCGGCCGGGCTTGCCGGCGGCGCGTGGTGGTGGCTGCAGCAGCCGCTGCAGCTGAGCGCGCCGAAGCTCGAAGTGGCGGTGCCCAACGGCGCGTCGCTGCGCACGGCGGCCAATCGGGCGGTGCAAGGCGGCGTCAAGCTGCCGGCCGACGTGCTGTATGCGTACTTTCGGCTGAAAGGCGCCGAGCAAACCATCAAACCCGGCGACTACGAGATCACCCAAGGGATGACCGCCAATGACCTGCTGGACAAGCTGGTGCGCGGCGACCGCATCGTGCTGACGGTGACGCTGGTCGAGGGCTGGACGTTCAAGCAGGTTCGCGCCGCGCTGGCCAGGGCGGACAACCTCAGGCCCGACACCGAGGGCATGACGGGCGAGCAGATCATGAAGGCCCTGGGCCGGCCCGGCGTGTCGCCCGAAGGCCGGTTTTTCCCGGACACGTACAACTACGCCAAGAATTCGGGCGATTTGGCCGTGCTGCGCCAGTCCATGCAGCTGATGGACCGGCGCCTGCAGGCCGCCTGGGACGCGCGCGCGCCCAACCTGCCGCTCAAGAACGCGGATGAGGCGCTGACCCTCGCCAGCATCGTTGAAAAAGAAACCGGGCAGGCCAAGGACCGGCCCGAGATCGCTGGCGTGTTCATCAACCGCTTGCGCATCGGCATGCGCCTGCAGACCGACCCAACGGTGATCTACGGCTTGGGCGACAGCTTTGCGGGCGACCTCAAGCGCAGCCACCTCACGGCCGACACGCCTTTCAACACCTACACCCGCGCCGGGCTGCCGCCCACGCCCATCTCGATGCCGGGCAAGGCTTCGCTGATCGCGGCGGTGCAGCCCGCGCCCACCAAGGCGCTGTACTTTGTGGCGCGCGGCGATGGCAGCAGCCATTTCAGCCCGTCGCTGGACGAGCACAACCGCGCCGTCAACCGCTACCAGCGTGGCGGTGGCGCGGGCGCGGCGGCGCCAGCCGCTGGCGTTGCGGCAGGAGGCAACTGATGGCGGCACCGGGTTTGTTCATCAGCTTTGAAGGCATCGACGGCGCAGGCAAGTCGACCCACATCGACGCACTGGCCGCCGCGTTTCGCGCCGCGGGCCGGCAGGTCACCCTCACGCGCGAGCCCGGCGGTACGCCGCTGGCCGAGAAGATTCGCGCCCTGGCGCTGCACGAGCCCATGGACGCGCTGACCGAGGCGCTGCTGATGTTCGCCGCGCGCCGCGACCACCTGCGCCAGGTGATCGTGCCCGCGCTGGCGCGCGGCGACGTGGTGCTGTGCGACCGCTTTACCGACGCCACCTTCGCCTACCAGGGCGGCGGGCGCGGGTTTGACTGGCAATCGCTATCAATACTAGAGCTGCTGGCGCAGGATGCGCCTGCGCTGGGGGCTGATTTCGTTCAAAAAACCTTGCTGCAGCCGGACCTGACCCTCTGGTTCGACATTCCGCCCGCCGTGGCGGCCGAGCGCCTGGCCGGCGCGCGCGTGCCGGACAGGTTCGAATCGCAGCCCGTGGCGTTCTTCGACGCCGTGCGCGCCGGCTACGCCCGCCGCGCCCAGGCAGAGCCGCAGCGCTTTGCCCGCATCAACGCCGACCAGCCGCGCGAAGCCGTCGCCGACGAAGTGCGCGCCGCGCTGGACGGCCGGGGCTGGCTGTGAGCGCCACCGCAGCCACCGCCGGGCAGGGCGCCCAAGTGGCACCCACGCCGTTGGCCCCGTGGCTGCAGCGCCAGCTGGATGCGCTGCTGGCCCAGCGCGGGCATGCTTGGCTGCTGCAGGGGCCGTCGGGCCTGGGGCAGTTCGAGCTGGGCCTGGCGATGGTGCGCGCCTGGTTGTGTGATGCGCCCACCCCGCACGGTGCCTGCGGCCACTGCGCCAGCTGCCACGCCATCGACGTGCACACGCACAGCGACCTCACCGTGCTGATGCCCGAAACCGAAGCCGTCGCGCGCGGCTGGCCGCTGCCTGACAAGGCGCAGGCCGAAATCGACGACAAGAAGCGCAAGCCCAGCAAGGACATCCGCGTGGATGCCATGCGCGACACGATTGAATTTGCCCAGCGCACCAGCGGCCGTGGACGCGGCAAGGCGGTGCTGATCTACCCGGCCGAGCGCATGAACGCCGTGACCGCCAACGCGCTGCTCAAGACGCTGGAAGAGCCGCCGGGCGACGTGCGCTTCGTGCTGGCCACCGACGCGGCGCAACTGCTGCTGCCCACCATCCGCAGCCGCTGCCTGACCCATACGCTGGCTTGGCCGGGGCGCGACGAAAGCCTGGCCTGGCTGGCGGCGCAAGGCTTAGGCGCGCAAGAGGGCGCTGCGCTGCTGCGCGCGGCAGGCGGGCGCCCCGACGACGCGGTTGCCCTGGCCGAAGCCAAACTCAACGCCAGCCAGTGGGCCGCTCTGCCCAAGGCCATGGCGGCGGGCGACGTGGCTGCCGTGGCGGGTCTGGCCCTGCCCGAAGTCGTAGAGCGACTGCAAAAGCTGTGTCATGACCTCGTCGCCTTGCAGGTAGGCGCGGCGCCGCGTTACTTTGAAGCGGCCGACTTGCCGAGCCGCGCCTTGCCCATGGCCGCGCTGACGCGCTGGTGGGGCGTGCTGACGCAGGAAGCGCGCAGTGCCGAACACAGCTTAAACGCCGGTTTGGCGACAGAATTCCTCGTCAACAGCGCGCGTCAGGCCCTAAACTCGAAGGGCTGAGGCCATCCCCTGCTGGCTTGTTGCCCGGCCTCATTGTTGTACGCCCACGAATCGCCTTGCGCCCATGTCCACCACGCAGAACGCTCCCCTCACGCCGCGCCCCAGCGTCATCCAGCTGGCCATCAAGGAAAAGGCCGCGCTGTACGCCGCCTATATTCCGATGTTCAAAGACGGCGGCATCTTTATCCCTTCTGCGCGCGAACACCGCCTGGGCGACGACGTGTACGTGCTGATCACCCTGCCGGACGATCCGCAGCGCTATCCGGTGGCGGGCAAGGTCGCCTGGATCACCCCGGCGCGCGCCTCGGGCAACCGCACACAGGGCGTGGGCGTGCGCTTTCCCAATGATGAGAAATCGCAGCAGCTGAAGATCAAGATCGAGCAGATTCTGGGCACGGCGCTGGGCTCGGACAGGCCGACGCAAACCATCTGATCGGCGACGGCCGCTCGCCGGGCAGGGCGGCGGCGCGGCCACCACGCTGCGCCGAACCGCGTGATAGCATCAATTTCGCTGTGTTTCAGCCGGTCGCCGCATGTTCACCGATTCCCACTGCCACCTCACTTTTCCTGAACTGGCCGCCGACTTTGCGGCCGTGCGAGCCGCCATGGCTGCGGCCCAGGTCGATCGGGCGCTGTGCATCAGTACCACCATGGAAGAGTTTCCCGGCGTGCAGGCGCTGGCTGCACAGTACGACGGCTTGTGGGCCAGCGCTGGCGTGCACCCCGACAGCGAGGATGTGCACGAACCGACCGAGGATGAACTGGTGGCCGCCGCTGGGCTGCCCAAGGTGGTCGCCATCGGCGAAACCGGGCTCGACTACTACCAAATGCAAGAGCGCAAGGGCGGCCGCACCGTGGCCGACCTGGAATGGCAGCGTGACCGCTTTCGCACCCACATCCGCGCCGCGCGCCGCGCAGGGCTTCCGCTGGTGATTCACACGCGCTCGGCGTCGGACGACACCCTGGCCATCCTGCGGGAGGAGGGCGAGCAAGGTGGTGCAGGCAGCGCGGGCGGGGTGTTCCACTGTTTTGCAGAAACGCGCGATGTGGCACGCGCGGCCCTGGATCTGGGCTTTTATGTGTCGATGTCGGGCATCGTGACCTTCAAGAACGCGCATGAGCTGCACGAAGTGGCCAAGCTGGTGCCCGAAGATCGTCTTCTGATCGAAACCGATTCCCCCTATCTGGCGCCGGTGCCTTTTCGCGGCAAGATCAATACGCCCGCCTACGTGCCGCACGTGGCGGCCCGGGTGGCCGAGTTGCGCGGCGTGAGCGTCGAGCAGATCGCCCGGGCCACCAGCGACAATTTCACCCGTTTGTTCCCGAAAGTGGTCGCATGAAAACGTTTACGACTTCGGCCTTGGCCGTCTGCCTGGCCTTGGCGTCGCATGCCGCGCTGGCCTCGGATGATGCCGCTGGCTTTACCCGCGCTATCAAGCAAGACAACGATTTGGCGATGCGCGGCATGCTCTCGCGCGGGTTTGACCCCAATTCACGCACCGAAAACGGCGCGCCCGGCTTGTTCACGGCCTTGCAGGAAGGCTCCATGAAGGTGGCAGGCATCCTGCTGGATTCGCCCAAGCTGAAAGCCGAAAGCCGCAACGCCGCCGACGAAAGTCCGTTGATGATGGCCGCGCTGAAAGGGCAGCTGGACGTGGTCAAGCGCCTGATCGCTCTGGACGCCGACGTCAACAAGCCAGGTTGGACGCCGCTGCACTACGCTGCCACCAGCGGGCAGACCGAAATCATCCGGGTGCTTCTGGAGAACAACGCGTTTATCGACGCGCAGTCGCCCAACGGCACTACACCCTTGATGATGGCCGCTTCTTACGGCAGTCCTGAAGCGGTCAAGCTGCTGCTGGAATCTGGCGCCGACTTCACCATGCGCAATCAAAAGCAGATGACGGCGATGGATTTCGCGCGGAATGCCTCGCGGCCTGACGCGGTCGAACTGCTGACTCAGGCGGAGCGGTTTCGCGCGCAACAGCCTGCGTCTTCCAGAAGCTCGGCATCGCCTGCCGCGCCAGCCCCCGCCGCCAAAGGGCAGTGGTAAGGCGCGTGCGTTGGGCACGCGCTTGACAGCCTCGCCGGAGAGCTTTTCTGACACTGCAGGCCTCCATCCGGCGCGATCTGCTGGTGCTTTGGCTGGCCATCGCGGCCGTATCTCTGGTGCTGGCTGCGCTGCTGCTGGTATTGATTCGGCAAGGTGCAGGCCCCCAGATCACCCGAGCGACGCACCAGGCGGCCGTCAGCTGCGAAGCCTTGCGTGCGGGTGGCGAGCGCGTGGCGCAAGCCGCGCCCGATAGCTTTGCTTCTACCGCCCAGGCCATTTTGGATCTGGCGCTGCGTGACCAGGCTGGTACCGAGGGTGGCTTTTGGCGCAGCGGCGCCGGTGTCGTGGCCTACGCTTTTCCCACGTACGACGGCACAGGCATCAAGCGCGACCCGCCCAGCGCCGAGCTGGAGCGCATCGGCTCGACCGCCCAACGTGCACTGGACAGCGCCAGCCTGGTAACCGACGTGCGCCCAGGGTTGCGCGAGGCGGTGGTGTTTTCTGCATGCCCGGTCAGCGCGCCGCAGCGCGGTTTGGCGGCATGGACGCTGGTGCGCGTGCCCCTGATCGGCGCGGACGTCATCAACCCTCTGATTCTGGCGGTGAGCCTGCTGCTGTGCACCGTGGTGGTGTCGGGCGCATGGTTGGGCCGCCTGCTGGCGCGCTGGCGCCGCAAGTCCGAAGCGCTGCAACAACAATTGGCGCAGTCGGAAAGACTGGCAACACTGGGGCGCGTGTCGGCCGGCCTCGCGCACGAGATCCGCAACCCGCTGGGCACCATGCGCATGAAGGTCGAGAACGCCATGGTGGCGCCGGCTGAAGTGCGTGAGGCCCGCGTGGTCAGCGCATTGGAATCGGTGCTGGCACAAACGGGCCGGCTGGAGGGGTTGGTGTCCAGCCTGCTTTCGCTTACCCAGCCATTCGCCATCGAACGCCAGCGCCTGAATCTGCAGGCGTTTCTGGAAGAACAAATCAAGACACATGCCCCTGCCGCGGCAGCTGCCGACGTTCAGTTGCGGCTTGCGTTGGCCCCCTCACTGGAGGCCAGCGCACGGCCCCTGGCGTGGTTCGACCCGGTGCAGATGGCGCGCGTGCTGGACAACCTGGTATTGAACGCGCTGGCGCATACGCCCGGTGGCGGCGCCATTGAGCTTGGCGCGGCGCGATCGCCCAGCGGCAAGCTGCTTTTGTGGGTGGCTGATGACGGCAGCGGTGTGCCAGGCGATCTGCGCAGCACCTTGTTTGAGGCGTTTGCCACCGGGCGCACGGGTGGCTCGGGTCTGGGCCTTGCGCTGGTGCGCGAGATAGTGCAGGCGCACGGCGGCCAGATTGCGCTGGCGGAAAGCGCGCGGGGCACTCGCATGGAGATGGAGTTGCCATGGCCCACATCCTGATCGTTGACGACGACGCCGCCTTTCGGGGCAGCCTGGGCGAAACGCTTCAAGATTTGGGGCACACAGTGCTCCAGGCCGCCAGCACGGACGCGGGCTTGCATCGACTGCGCACCGAGCCGGTGGACGTTGCCATCGTCGATCTTCGCATGCCCGGCGAGGATGGCCTGGCCTTCCTGCGCAAGGCCGCAGGTATCTCCAGCGCGCGCCCTGCATCATGCTGACGGCGTACGCCAGCGGCGGTAACACCATCGAAGCCATGCGGCTGGGCGCTTTCGATCACCTGACCAAACCGGTGGGCCGCGCCACATTGGTTCAGGCCTTGCAGCGCGCACTGGACAGCGCACAGGCTTCGGCCGCGCCGACCAGCTTGGGTGAAGCAGCGGCGTCGCAAGACGATACCGAGCTGGTCAGCAGCAGCGAGGCGATGCGGGAGGTGTTCAAGCGCATCGGTATGGCCGCTGCCAGCGACGCCACCGTGCTGGTGCTGGGCGAGACCGGCACGGGCAAAGAGCTGGTCGCCCGTGCCTTGCACCGCGCCAGCCCGCGCGCATCGCGGCCTTTCGTGGCGGTCAATTGCGCTGCCATTCCTGCCGAGTTGATGGAAAGCGAGTTGTTCGGCCACGTGAAAGGCGCTTTCACTGGCGCCACGTCGGATCGGGCAGGGCGCTTTTGCGAGGCCGATGGCGGCACGCTTTTCCTCGATGAGATCGGTGACATGCCCTTGGCCACGCAGGCCAAGATTCTGCGCGTGCTGCAAGAACGCGAGATCACGCCCGTGGGCGGCACGCGGGTGGTGCCGGTGAATGTGCGCATCGTCGCCGCCACCCACCGGGACCTGCCTGAGGCCGTTGCGCAAGGGCGCTTTCGCGAAGACCTGTGGTATCGGCTGCAGGTGGTGCCCCTGGTCTTGCCACCGTTGCGTGAACGCTTGGGCGACGTGCTGCTGCTGGCCGAGCACTTCCTGCGCCGCATGGGTGGCCCGAAGCCCAAGCGCCTGAGCGCGGCGGCGGCGCAAACGCTTGTGGCCCATCGATGGCCCGGCAACGTGCGGGAATTGCGCAACGCGATGGACCGTGCAGCCATCCTTTCTCACGGCAATTTCATCGAGCCGGAGCACATCGGACTGCAGGCACCTACGGCGTCGACGGGCGTGGAGATCGCTTGGGACGGCAGCCTGGCAGATGCGGTTGGCCAAGTTGAGCGAGAGATGATTCGCCGTGCACTGGCACACGCTGGTGACAACCGGGCGGAAGCCGCGCGCAGGCTAGGGCTGTCGCGGCAGCAGCTGTACCGCAAACTGGCTGAATACGGGCTTGGTTGAGCCGTGGCGCAGCGCGTGATTCGGCGCTGCGGCGCATAGGTGTCCGCTTTTGTGACGCGTGGGCGTCCGCAGTCGGACACTTCTCGTTTTGCTAAGAACTTAAGTTCTTGATTTAATTGATGTTTTAGGTGGCATGGGGTTTGCACCTTACTGAGGGCATTCAATGACCTCTCAAGGAGATTCACCATGTCCAGAAACGTCCTGTCCGCCATGGCCCTCGCCGCCGCATTGGTCGGATCCGTCGCCCACGCCGCGCCTCCTGGCCCGGCCCGCGGCGAGCTGCTCCCAACGCCACCACCACCTGCCGCGCCAGCATTGGCCGGCCAAGCGGTAGCCCAGGGCACCGTGCAGCGCATGCTGATCAACCCCTATGGCGAGGTGGATGGGCTCCGCTTGGCCGATGGCACGGTGGTGAAGTTCGCTCCGCATATGGGCGACGCGCTGGCGAACGCCGTCAAGACGGGCGATACCGTGCGCGTTATTGGGCGCCCAGAGGCACGTGGCACCGTCCGCGCCGACGCGATTGTCAACGCTGCCAACGGCCAAACCGTGTACGACCAGCCCCCGCCGCTGGGGGAGGGCCGTCCGCTGCCTCCGCACCTGCGTGCACAAAAGCTTCAGCAACAGCAGGTACAAGGCAAGGTCGACACGGTGCTGACCGGCCCGCGCGGCGAGGCCAATGGCGTGATCCTGACCGACGGCAGCATCGTCCGCTTCCCGCCGGAGAGCCTGCGCCAATCGGTGCAACCGGGTGCACCGTTTGCAGCGTCTGGACTGGGTACGCGCAACGCCGACGGCACGTCGCTGGAAGCCGTGAGCCTGGGCACCAGCCTTTCTGCATTGCAGCCCTTGTACGACGGCGCCCGCTAAGCTGCACCGCCGTCGCCTTGAGCCAAGGGCGGCGGCGCTTCACTCGACCAACGACCTTCCAACACCATGTCTCCCAAACTGCTGCCCATCGTTCTACTTTCGATCTCCAACGTGTTCATGACCTTCGCTTGGTATGGGCATCTCAAGTTCGAGAACAAGCCGTTGTGGATGGTCATTCTGGTGAGCTGGATGATCGCGTTGGCCGAGTACTGCTTTGCCGTGCCAGCGAACCGCTTCGGCCACGAGGTCTACAACGCAGCTGAGCTCAAGACCATGCAGGAAGTCATCACGCTCACCGTATTCGCCTTCTTTTCGGTGTTTTACCTTGGCGAGCGGCTCACCCTGAACCATCTGGTCGGGTTCGGATTCATCGGCTTGGGCGCGTTCTTCGTGTTCAAGGGCCCGCTGCATTAACGAGGCGCCTCGATGGGTAAGCAGACGCTTTCCGGGTCGCAGCGGTGGCTTTGCGGCCTGAACTTCTTCGCTTCCGATGTGCGAGACGGGCTAGGGCCCTTTCTCGGCGTTTTCCTCATGGCGCACGGCTGGCAGGCCGATGGCA
The DNA here is from genome assembly GCF_003008535.1 of Ottowia oryzae. NCBI lineage: Bacteria > Pseudomonadati > Pseudomonadota > Betaproteobacteria > Burkholderiales > Comamonadaceae > Ottowia > Ottowia oryzae. Next base: position 2,540,682 of record NZ_CP027666.1, on the reverse strand, counting down.
TCGGCTACGTCATGAGCGCGGCCGGGATCGCCGGCATGCTGGCCACGATGCCGCTGGGCGTGTGGGTCGACGGGTCGCGCTACAAGCGCGCACAGCTGGCTGGCGCGACAGTGCTGCTGATGGTCAGCACCCTGGCGCTGTGGGCGTTTCCTTCGCCGATCGTGACCACCGCGACGCAGGTGCTGGCGGCGGTCGTGGGGGCGCTTTTCGGCCCGGCGATCATGGGGCTGTCGCTGGGTTTGGTCGGTCCTCAGGGCCTGGCGCGGCAGCTGGGACGCAACGAGGCGTGGAACCACGCCGGAAACCTGACGGCGGCCGCCTTGGCAGGCGCTGCAGGCTACCGCTGGGGATTGCCGGCGGTATTCGTCTTGATGATGCTGATGGGCGTCGGCGCACTGTTCTGCGTGTGGCGAATCCGTGATCAGGACATTGACCACGACATGGCACGCGGTATGGGGCCGACTGAGGCAACTGATCAGACCGATGAGCCCGCCCAACCCCGATCAATATGGCGCGTGCTCACCGGTTCGCGCGATTTGCGCATGCTGGCCATCACCATGATGCTGTTCCACCTGGGCAACGCCGCGATGCTGCCTCTGCTGGGCCAGGCCGTGGTGGCGCGGAGCCGGGCAGACCCGAGCGCCTTCACCGCGGCCACCATCGTCGTGGCGCAACTGGTGATGATTCCCGTCGCCTTGTTGGCCGGGCGCTATGCCGAGCGGCACGGCTACGGTTGGCTGGTGACGGTAGCGCTCGCGGCACTGCCGCTACGCGGAGCCGTCGCTGCGCTGTGGCCGTCGCCGTGGGCGGTCATTCCGGTGCAGGTGCTGGATGGCGTGGGCGCCGGCTTGCTCGGCGTGGCGTTGCCTGGTCTGGTCGAACGTTCCATGCGCGGCAGTGGGCACGTGAATGCGGGGCTGGGCGCGGTGATGACCATCCAGGGCATCGGCGCATCGTTAAGCCCAGCCTTGGGCGGATGGGTTGCGCATCGCTTCGGTTACGGTACCGCGTTTGGGTTGCTGGGCGCTGCGTCTGCCTCGGCTTTGGTTGTCTTCGTTCTGGCAAAAATGGCGGCGCCATCGCGGGGCGCTACGGCGGCAGCTTGAGTGTTGCAATCTCTGGAGCTGTTGGTTGCCGATGATGTCTAGTCAGAGGTGCCTGAAGAGGCCCAAGAGAGGCTCAAGAGACCCGCAACAATGACTTTATACGATGTGTATTATGTTAATAGTAAGATGGATGCGCTAAGAGGTCGAGCCCTGAAGTTAGGCAGCGTGCCGCGCCGTGGCCGCTGGCGACGAAGCGCCCTTCGCCAGCGAGACGACCCGGAATGCGGCAACCGGCGCGCTGAAATCGTCAAAGCCGGAGCCCAGCGAGATCTCGCCCGCACCGTACAACAAACACTCATTGCGTCGCAACGCAATGTCAGTGGCCGGATTGTCAGAAAAGCGCACCCAGGTACCAAAGCTGCTGAGGTCGGTCACGACCACCGAATTGCTGACTTGCTCGATGCGCGCATGAACGCGCGAAACGCGCTGGTCGCCTACGACAAAGTCACAGTCGGGAATGCGGCCGATGGTCAGAGGCCCGCTACCCAAGACAAAGGTCTTGCTAAAGCCAAGCCACGCGAGCGCGATCTCGGTTTGGGGCTGATCCTCCGCCTGGGCGTTGCTGCCTTCCGACTGCAGCAAGGCTTGAACCGTCATCAAGTCGGTGGTGACGTCCTCAGACCACTCGATCTGAAAAACCGACTGGGGCTGTGCCAAACCACGCACCGGAACAACGCCCAACGCGCGGTAGCGAATGCCGTCCAGTCCAGAGACATGGGCATCCTGCGGGCCGAGTGGCCCCGACGAGGTGCGCGCATTGAGGGTGGAGATGACGGACTCGGATGTCCAGATGCCGTGCTCGCCCGCCATGTCCGACAGGCGTGACGCCAAATTGACCGCATCGCCATACGCGTCACCGGCCATTTCGATGACCGCGCCCGTGGCAATACCTATCTTGAGACCCATGCGCAGAGGCTCGGGCCACTTGCGCAGGCGTTCGGTGTGGTTCTGCTGGAGAAAAACCGCCGCTTGGATGGCTTTGCCCCCGTCCTTGAACTGGGCAAGAACGCCGTCGCCGAGAAACTTGACGGTCCGGCCGTCATGCGCTTCAACAACCCTGTGAATCCATTGAGTCACCTTGGTAACGACATCCGCGACCTGCGCATTGTCAAGGGCCTCGAAGGTAGATGTGCTGCCCGCGAGATCCACAAACACCATGGTTTGGGCCAAATTCATAGCTACCTCGGTAGAACACGCGCTGCGAGGATACAACCGCCTTGTGGGCTGCTGCGCATTGACCTCAACGGGATCCCCCCTCCTCCTTGTTCTTTGCCTAATCGCAATTATTTACCGGTTACTGCATTTGAATACCGACGCGTGAGGCGGTATGTGGCACTTATGCCACGAATGACTCTATGCAGTAAACCGAAATGATCTATGATGGTTCGTAACCAAATTCATCTTTCCTGTCTTCTGGTTACCCGTTATGCGTAGGACTGCAACCAATGTTTTATCTGGGCTGGTCGCGCGATGGTCGGGCCACAAGCCCGATCCGGAACGTGTGGCGCACCGGCTGGAAGACATCCGCGTGGCCATGCTGGACATGCTGGGCGAAGAAGGCGCCAAGCGCCACCCGCAAGTGGCGCGCCGCATTCGCTTCGGCGGTGACGCGCAGGCGCTTTGGTATGCCCGTGCAGACCTGATGGCGGCGCTGGCCAGCGAGTCCGGCGAGCGCTCTGCCCGCGCGCGAACCGAGAGCCTTTCGGTACTTTTCGACGGAATGCTGCCCAAAGGTTTGATGTCGCGACCCACCACCCTGCGCTCCTGAATTACGGGGCGCCACCGCGGCGCCGACCAATCCAGCGCCCTCGCCCCCATAGGCACCGGCTGCCCGACGCGCGCCGGCTTGGCGCACCTCAGTGCGCGTGACCCCACAGCAGCATCGCGTCGCCCTCTTCCACCAGCAGATCCACCTTGCGCCCCACGGGCAGCAGCACTTTGGTAGGCACATGGCCGAAAGGCAGGCCGGTCAGCACGGGCACTTTCTTCAATTCGCTGCGCAGCCGCTCGATGACCTTGGCCAGGCTGAAACCCTTGTCGTGCGGGCCCAGCTTGTATTCGGTGAACTGGCCAAAGACGATGGCTTTTTGCTGCGCCAGCACACCGGCTTGCAGCAGCTGCAGCAGCATGCGCTCGATGCGGTAGGGGTGCTCGCCCACGTCTTCGAGGAAAAGCACGCCGCCTTCTACCTCGGGCCACCAGGGCGTGCCCAGCAGTGAGGTGACCATTGCCAGGTTGCCGCCCCACAGCGTGGCGCCGTGCGCCAGGTGGCCGTCGCGGCGCTTGGCCAGCAGGTCTCGGTCGGCCTTGGGCAGGCGCCAGCCGGTGCCCTCGCCGATGCCGCTGACCATGTCGTCAAAGCAGGCCAGCATGATGTCGTCCGGCTGGCCTGAGGATGGGCCGCCATGGCCGTCGGCGCGGTCGCCAGAATCGGCGGCGCCAAAGCCTTCGCACAGTGCCGGTCCGGCCCAGGTGGGCGTGCCCGTCTTGGCCAACAGTGCCAGTTGCAAGGCCGTGAAATCGCTGATGCCGACAAAGCGCGTGCCCTTGCCCACGGCGCGCTGCAGCGCCTTGTAGGGCAGCTTGGGCAGCAGGCGGCTGATGCCGTAGCCGCCGCGTGTGGTCAGCGCCACGTCCGCCCCGCTGGCGGCCGCGCGGCCGATGGCGGCCAGGCGGGTGGCGTCGTCGCCGGCAAAGCGCTCGAAGCTGGCCAGCGCGTCTGCGTCGATCTCCACCTCATGCCCCATTGCTTGCAGGCGCTTCACGCCGCGGCGGAAGGCAGCGCGGTCGCGCACCGCGCCGGAAGGGGAATACACGTAGATGTGTGCCATGGTCGCTTTCTGAGTTCTGTGTGCCAAATTGCCCGCCAGCGCTTGATGCACCTGCGCCAGCAGCTATCAAATTTGTAGATATTCTAGCCTGATGGTGCCAGCAGCCACCTCAGGCGCTGCCGCCTCTGGCGGACCGGGAAGGCCATCAAACGTCGGCAAAATGCGCCAGCGCGCGCTGCGCCAGCACGGCCCCGGCTTGGGGCACGAAGTGGCCAATGTCGGGCAAAACCCAGGGCGGCGGGCAGCCGCGCAGGTCGGCGTGCAGTGCGCGCATCACAGGCTCGCCCAGCACCGGGTCTTGCGCGCCGATGGCCATGAGGCTGCGGCCTGCCCAATCGTTACGCCAAAAATCACGCGCCTGGCGGGCGATGGGCGCGCCGTCAGCCTCTGCCGACTCGGCCACCATGCCCGGAAAGGCGCGGGTGGCGGCGCGGTGGCCTGCGTCTGGAAACGGCGCCGCATACGCCGCGCATTCGGCCAGCGTGAGCGGCGGGTGGCTGCGCGCCATCAGCCGCGCGATGTCGTAGGCGGGCTTTTGGCGGCCCACCTTGCGCCAGTCCAGAAAGGCGGGCGGCAGCGGCGCGTCGCCCGTGGGCAGCAGCGTATTCATGGCCAGCAGGCCAGCGTAGCGGTGGGGCGCGGCCAGGGGCAGCGTCAGCCCCAGCGCGCCGCCCCAGCCGTGCACCACCAGGATCACGCGGCGCAAATCCAGCCGCTCGACCAGCTCCAGCAGCACCTGGCGGTGCCACGTGAAGCTGTGCGCGCCCTCTTTCTTAGGCTTGTCGCTTCGGCCAAAGCCGATCAAGTCGGGCGCGATCACGCGGTCGCCGGCCGCCAGCCAAACCGGGATCTGGTGACGGTACAGGTAGCTCCAGCTCGGGTTGCCGTGCAGGCACAGCCAGGTGCGCTGGGCTGGGCGCGCTTCACCTGCCCCCGCGCCCTGCCCTTCGTCAATGCGCGCGGCGCCCTCATCAAGGTAGTGCATCCGCAGGCCGCCCAGCGCAGGCAGGTCGCTGCTGTAATTTGGCGCCCATGGGTAATCCGGCAGCTTGGCAAAGCGCGATTCGGGCGTGCGCAGCGCGTCTTCGCGCAGCGGCGCGGTGTTGACGCGGCGCGGCTGGAAAAAGCTGCGCAGCAGCGCCGCGCATTCGCCCGCCAGCACGCCGCCTTGCACTTGCGTCTGGTGGTTCAGGCGCGGGTCGGCAAACGGGTTCGCCACCGACCCGGCGGCGCCGGTCTTGGCATCGGCCGCGCCGTAGACCACGCGGGCCAGTCGCGCGTGCAGCATGGCGCCCGCGCACATGGTGCACGGCTCCAGCGTGACGTACAGCGTGCAGCCGTCCAGCCGGTAGTTGCCCAGCGCGGCCGCACCGGCGCGCAGAGCGGCGATTTCGGCGTGGGCCGTGGGGTCGTGCCCAGCGATGGGCGCGTTGCGGCCGGTGGCGATCACCTGGCCGCCCCGCACCAGCACGGCGCCCACCGGCACTTCGCCCGCCGCAGCGGCCAAGCGGGCCTGCTCGATCGCCAGGCGCATGAAGTGCGCGTCGTCGACAGCGACGCCCTGGCTGGGGTCGATTACGGGGCATTTTGCTTCGGAATTCATAGCTGCTGCCGCTGGTGGCACGGGCGCTGAAGGCCGATTAGGCTTGTCACCCTGCCGACTGCGCTTGCGCGCTCACTTGGCGTCGTCCAACTCAGGGCGCGGCTGGTTCACCGCGTCTTCCAGCGCTTTCTTGTACTGCTGCTGGATTTGCTGGCTTTGCTCACGCCCGTTGCCTTGCGGGGCCGAAGCGGGCACGCCGATGACGTTGGTGGGCGCGTGAATGACCGCGGTTTGCCGGCTGGCCAGCAGGCCGACGATGAGCAGCACGATCACCAGTGCCAACAGACTCAGGCCTCGCATCAGATTTCTCCTTGGGGTGTGGCGGTAGCTACGTCGTTGGCCGGGGCCATCTGCAGGCGTTGCATCCAGGCGGCCAGCGCCTGTTCATCGGGCGTGCCTGCGGCGTACTGCGCGTGCATGGCCGCGTGCGCTTCTTTGCGGTGCTGGTTCAACTTGAGCTTGCACTGCCAGTCGGTCACCGTCAGCTCAAACGCGGCAATGCCTTGCAGCAGCTTGCCCGCCAGCGCTGGGTCCATGGCGCGCCACTGCGCGGCGTAGGCCGGCTCGTGGTCGCCGATCAGGCTTTTGAGCAGCGCGTCTTTGCCCGCGGCGTCGTCCGCGTCCAGCAGGCGGGCGCTGACGGTGGCGTGCACGGCCAAGTAGCTCCAGGTGGGCACGCGCGCCAGGTCGGGGTACACGCTGGGCGACATATACGCGTGCGGCCCCAGGAAGGTGACCACCGCGCGCGGGCGCGCCTGTAGGTGCCGCCACTGCGGGTTGGGCCGCGCCACATGACCCAGCAGGACGAAGTCGCCCGTGTCGGCGCCCTGCTCTTGCACGTGCAGCGGCAAGTGGGTGACGAAAGGCAAGCCGTCGTCTTCGGTGGTGATCAGGCTGGCGAAGGGGTGTTCGCGCATCAGCCGCGCCGCGTGGGCGGGTTGGCGGCTGGCGAAGTACGGGGGCAGATACATGGTGGCTGCGCGGCGCCGGTCAGGTGGCGTGGCTGGGGCGATTTTGGCGCAAGCGCCCTCGCCCGCGTGCAGCGCACGCCGTTTGCTATTTATGTGATAGCTGCCAGCGCTGGTGGCGCCTGCGCCAGACGGCGATTTGACCGCCCATCGCTGCCGCGCTGGGCAGCGGCCCGATCAGGACGAGGTGAGCGCGTCGCGCACCCAATCCAGCCGGTCTTGCCCCCAGAAGATCTCGCCGCCGACGAAGATGGTGGGCGCGCCGAACACGCCGCGCTCCACCGCCACATCGGTGACCGATTTCAGCCGGGCCTTGACCTGCGGGTCTTCGATCAGGCCCTGGATCAGCTCGGGCGAATACCCGGCCTTGGCCAGCGTGGCGCCGGCGATGGCCGGGTCATTGAAGTTCAGCGCATGCACCCAAAGCGCCTCGAACACGGTGTGCGTGAAGGGCAGAAAGCGGTCGGGGTGATGCATCTGCATGCCGGTGATGGCGCGCATCAGCGGCAGCGTGTTGATCGGGAAATGCGGGTTGCGCTGCAGCGGCACGTTGTAGCGGCGCGCGTAACGCTCCAGATCGCGGAAGGTGTAGTCGCCCTTGGCGGGCACGGCGGCAGGCGACGCATTACCCGTGGCCTGAAACACGCCGCCCAGCAGCATGGGCTGGTAGACGACGCTGGCGCCGGTGTCGCGCTGGATGGATTCCAGCTGCGTCCAGGCCAGGTACGACGCGGGGCTGCCCACGTCAAAGAAGAATTCCACCTGGCGGTCGCTGTCGACGGGGGGGATGTGGCTCATGGTCTGCGTTCCTGGTTGATGAAGTGGGGATTGGGCGCGATTCAGGTTGAATCGGGTTACAGATCAAATGGGGTTCCAGCCCCCGCGCCACCTGCGCAAGCAGCTATGGCTTAAATAGCAAAAGGCGGTACTGGCTGGATGTTGGTTGTGGGGCGACCGCGTGGGCCGGGGGCGCCTACCAAGTCTCCATATAGGGGCGCAAGTCCAGCTCGAAAGTCCAGGCGTCGCGCGGCTGCTGGTGCAAATACCAGTAGTTCTCGGCGATGTGATCGGGGTTGAGGATGCCGTCCTGGTCCTTGAGCGCATAGCGCTCGGGGAACTGCGTGCGGATGAATTCGGTGTCGATGGCGCCATCCACCACCACGTGGCCCACATGGATGCCGCGCGGCCCCAGCTCGCGCGCCATGCTTTGCGCCAGCGCGCGCAGCGCGTGCTTGGCCCCGGCGAAGGCGGCAAACCCCGCCGCCCCGCGCGTACCGGCCGTGGCGCCAGTGAACAAAATCGTGCCGCGCCCGCGCTGCACCTGGCGTTTGGCCACTTCGCGCGCGTTCAGGAATCCGCTGAAGCAGGCCATTTCCCAGATCTTGAAGTACTTGCGCGCCGTCTCTTCCAGGATGCTGCAAGGCACGTTGGCGCCGATGTTGAACACCAGCACCTCGATGGGGCCCACTTCGCGCTCGATCTGCTCGATCAGCGCCACCACGTCTTCTTCCTTGCGGGCGTCGCTGGCAAAGCCGCGCGCTTGCCCGCCGGCGGTGGTGATTTCGTCGACCAGCGGCTGCAGCTTGTCGGCCGAGCGCCGCGTGACGCAGGCCATGTAGCCCTCGCGTGCGAAACGTTTGGCAATGGCGCCACCGGTGGCGTCGCCCGCGCCGATGATCAAGGCAACGCGTGCAGCGGGCGGCACTGGCGAGGTGAAGGGGGTATCGGTCATGGCAGCCATTGTGGCGCAGCCGCGCGGGGTGCTGGCGCGCCTCAGCGACGTGGCCGGTCTGATTCAGCTCGCCTGCTGGCGCTGCCATTCGTGGTGCAGCAAGGCGTACTGCAAGGTGTTTTCGTAGATGGGTGCGCCCGCCTCGTCGTTCTTGAACGACACGAATTCCTTGAAGGCGCCTTCCTGGCGCATGCCCAGCCGCTCGCACAGCTTTTGCGACGAGGTGTTCGTGTCCTCTACGTACGCATACAGGCGGCGTGCCGCGCGGCGGGTGAAAAGATCGGCAAAAAGCGCCGACGCGGCCTCGTGCGCGTAGCCGCGGCCCGCGAACTGCGGGTTGAAGTTCCAGCCGACCGAGAAGGTGTCACCCTCGGGCTCGGCAAACAGGTCGCCGATGAGCTGGCCGGTCGAGCGCAGGCACACGGCGATGCTTTTGTCGTCCGCGCCGCGCTCGGCCACCATACGGGCCGCATCGTTCAGATCGGCCAGCGTCAGCGACAGGAAGCAGCTGGCGATGGGCGCTTGCAGGTAGGCGAAAAGACCCGCAGCGTCTTGCGGCGCAAAGCGCCTGAGCACAAGGCGTTCGGTTTCGATGGTGTTCATGGGTTTCAGGGGTGCAAAGCGTTCAAGCACCGTAGGCAGATCCAACAGTTTGTTGCGAATACTGTAGCGCCTGCCGCAAGAGCGGCGCGCGCCAGCGGCAGATTCGACGCGGTACGGCGCCAGCCAGACCGATTGCCCGACCACCCATCTGCGCGATAGCGCCCGCGCCACGACGGGCTTGCCCAGGTAGCGCAAAATCCACGCTGGTGACCTCTTAGAGGGCACGGGTATGAGACGGCCGCAGCGCGGCGCCATGGGGTTGACTGGCCATTCTGACCAGCTTGCGTTGATGGCGCTGGCGAGCAGCGCGACCTTCAAACTTCAGCCGACTTCGCGGCGCAGTCGCACGTTGTGGTTTTGAAGCCCGGCCCACAGAGCGCCACCGCAGATTTACACCCATGCACACTGTTGAAACTGTTCTCTTGGTCCTGATGCTGGGGGCGCTGACGGGCATCGCCGCCCGCTACGTGCGCGCCATTCCGCTGCCGCTGATCCAGATCGCGATGGGCGCGCTGCTGTCCTGGCCGCAAAAGGGCCTGCACATCGCCTTCAACCCGGATCTTTTCCTGCTGCTTTTCATTCCGCCGCTGCTGTTTGCCGACGGCTGGCGCATCCCCAAGCGGGAGTTCTTCGCGCTGTACAAGCCCATCCTGAAGCTGGCGCTGGGCCTGGTGCTTTTCACGGTGATCGGGCTGGGCTACCTCATCCATTGGATGATTCCCGAGATTCCGTTGACCGTGGCCTTCGCGCTGGCTGCCGTGGTGTCGCCCACCGATGCGGTGGCCGTGTCGGCGATCACGCGCAACCTGGGCATGCCGGCGCAAACCATGCACGTGCTGGAGGGCGAATCGCTGCTCAACGACGCATCGGGCCTGGTGGCGCTAAAGTTCGCCGTGGCGGCCACGCTCACGGGCGTGTTCTCCTGGACCGATGTGGCCAAGGATTTCATGTGGATGGCGCTGGGCGGCCTGGGCGCGGGGGCACTCATCGGCTGGGGTTTTGCCGTGGCGCGTGACAAGGTGACACGTAGCCTGGGCGATGTGGCGGCCACGCAGATGGTGCTGCTGCTGGTGCTGCTGCCGTTTGCCGCCTACATCCTGGGCGAGCGGATCGGCGTGTCGGGCATTCTGGCAGCCGTCGCCGCAGGCATCACCACCAACTTTGCCGATCTCAGCCGAAGCGACTTCGTGTCTGAGCGCTTGCAGACCGAAGGCACCTGGGCCATGGTGGAATCGGCCTTCAACGGCGCGATTTTCCTGATGCTGGGGCTGCAGTTGCCGTCCATCATCGGCGAGACGCTGCAGGAGGCGGGCCGCCACTGGTGGGTGTTGGCGGGGTACGCACTGGCCATTTCGCTGGCCTTGCTGGCGTTGCGCTGGATCTGGCTGACGCTGGGTGTCCAGGGCAGCCTGTGGCGCGCCCACCGCGAGGGCAAGATGGCGGAAAAGCCCTCGTACCTGTTGACGCTGGCCACCACGCTGGCGGGCATCCGCGGCGCTGTCACGCTGGCGGGAGCGCTTTCGGTGCCGCTGCTGCTGAACAACCACCACCCCTTCCCCAGCCGCGACCTGCTGGTTTTCCTGGCCACCGGCACGATCTTGCTGACCTTGGTCATTGGCAGCGTGGGGCTGCCGCTGGTCTTGCGCCGGCTGCCACCGCCCGGCGAGCCGGCCTCAGCCCGCGAGGAGCGCCACGCCCGCCTGGCCGCCTGCCAGGCCGCCATCGCCGGCATGGCGCTGGACAAAGAGCAGGCGGCGGCGGCCGATCCGCAATGGCTCGCCCAGTACCAGGAATCGGCTGGCCGGCTGACGCAGGAATACCGCCGGCGCATTGATTTGCTAGAAGACCCAAGCACCCCGGCCACGCCAGAAGCGCACGCCGAGGCGCCGGAGGTCGTGCGCCAGCGCCAGCAGCGCTACGTGGTGGAGCTGCAGTTGCGGCTCAAGGCGCTGCATATCGAGCGCAACACGCTCTACGCCGAGCGTCACGCTCACCGGATCAACGACGAGTCGCTGCGCAATGTCGTCGCCGAACTCGATCTGGCGGACATCGCCCTGCGCAAACGGCTGGCCGTGGCGCAGCGGACGGTGGCGGCGCACGACCGCCCGGCGGCTGCGGCAAATACTCCTGCGGACGACGCCGAATGAGTTGCGGGGCTGAGGCCCAGCACACCGCGCCGCGCCTCGCCGCGCCTTGCGCCGCCGGGGCTGGCTTTCAGCGCAGCAGGTTAGTTTTGGCGAGCTCGACCACTTCGTCGCCACGCCCGCTGATGATGGCCTTCAGCAGGAAAAGGCTGAAGCCCTTGGCCTGCTCCAGCTGAATCTTGGGCGGCAGAACCAGCTCTTGCTTGGCCGTCACCACATCCAGCAGCGCGGGGCCGTCATGCGTCAGCACGGCGCGAATGCCCTCTTCCAGATCGGCCGGATCTTCGACACGCACGCCCTTGATGCCGATCGCCTCGGCCATGGCGGCGAAGTTCGGGTTGTCGAGGTCTGTGCCGGTGTCCAGGTAGCCGGCCGCCTTCATCTCCATCGCCACGAAGCCGAGCGAGCCGTTGTTGAACAGGATGATCTTGACGGGCAGTTTCAGCTGCTTGAGCGACAGGATGTCCCCCATCAGCATCGTGAAACCACCGTCGCCCGACAGCGAAATGACCTGGCGCCCTGGGCAAGCCGCCTGCGCGCCAAGGGCCTGCGGCATGGCATTGGCCATCGAGCCGTGGTTGAAAGAGCCGATCAGGCGCCGCTTGCCATTCATGCGAAGGTAGCGCGCTGCCCACACGGTGGGCGTGCCCACGTCGGCCGTGAAGACGGCATCGGCGTCGGCCAGCTCGCTCACCAGCCGGGTGAGGTGCTGCGCATGGATGAGCCGGTCGCCCGCGCGGGGGTGGGCCAGCTCATCCAGTTCGGTGCGGGCGTTCGCGTAATGGGCCTGGGCGCGCTCGATGAAGCTGCGATCGGTGCGCCGCTGAAGCCGTGGCAGCAATGCGCCAATGGTCGACTTCACATCGCCCACCAGGCCCACATCGACCGGCGTGCGCTTGCCTATCGCTTCGGGGCGGATGTCGATTTGCACCACCTTGGCTTCGGTGGGATAGAAATTGCGGTACGGAAAGTCGGTGCCCAGCATCACCAGCGCGTCGGCGTTGCGCATTGCGTGGTAACCCGACGAGAAGCCGATCAGCCCCGTCATGCCGACGTCATAGGGGTTGTCCCACTCGACATGCTCCTTGCCGCGCAGCGCATGCACCACCGGCGCGCCCAGGGCATCGGCCAAAGCCACCACCTCATCATGGGCGCCCGCGCAGCCACTGCCGCACAGCAGCGTCACCGCCTTGGAGGCATCCAGCAGCTCGACGACGCGGTCGATATCCGCCGCCGCAGGCACCACGCTGGGCGGCGATGTGGGCGCCCAGCGGATTTCGGCATGGGCGGGCGCTGGCTGCAGCGCGACGTCGCCGGGCAACACGATCACCGCAACGCCGCGTTTGCCGATGGCGGTGCGGATAGCCGTTTCCAGCACGCGCGGCAGCTGTTCGGCGTTGCTCACCAGCTCCACGTAATGGCTGCATTCGCGAAACAGCTCTTGCGGGTGCGTCTCTTGGAAGTAGCCCAGCCCGATCTCGGACGATGGAATATGTGCCGCAATCGCCAGCACCGGCACATGGTTGCGGTGGCAATCAAAAAGCCCGTTGATCAGATGCAGATTACCAGGGCCGCAACTGCCCGCGCAGACGGCCAGCTGCCCCGTGGCGGCCGCCTCGGCGCCCGCGGCAAACGCGGCCACCTCCTCGTGCCGCACCGGCATCCAGGCAATGCTGCCCAGGCGGCGCAGGCTGTCGCCAAAGCCATTCAGGCTGTCGCCGGTCACCCCCCAGATGCGCTGTACGCCGACTTCGTTCAACGTGCCGGCGATCAGGTCGGCGATGGTGGTCTTGGCCATGTATTTGATCCTTAATTGATGAGCCCAAGCGCAATGGCTTGGCTTGACAACGGGCGTATCAGGTCGCGCGCACCCTTCGGGACCGGACAGGCATGAAGGCAGCGAGAAGCGCCCCGCTAAACAGATGGTAAATGCGCGACGTTGAAGCCAAATGACAGTTGATCGCCACGAATGCCGTCAACTCACTCCCACTCGGTCATCAATGAGACTCGCAAGTCCGTGTGGCTAAAGGGATTTTCAGTGATCGAAATGTGGCCTTTCCGTCGCTTTTACCGTCTGCATTGGACACCTTTTGCTGGCGCGGGAGATGGCACGATTGGCAGCGCATCGACACTTTCGGCCCTATTGTCAATCGCGATACATCTTAGCGCGCTTAATCCAGCCTTGGAACGATAGAATTTTCTCTCGCTTACGGCACCATCCCACCAAGTGCCCTTGCTGCCTGCTCGAGCCCACCCATGACGGCATCAGCGACACGCGGTGAGAAATCTTGCGGTAACTCGGCTTGCACTTCGGCAATGGCCGCTGGAGTCCGAGCAAGGATTTCTTCGATGATCGGCTCGGCGGTCGGGGCATAGCCGACCTTCTGCGCCGTGCTGTTGAAGTGCCTGCGCTGGATACCTTGTATCTCGTAGTGCCGGTTCTTGCCCAGCAAGGCCATCGCCAACTTGATTTCATACGGCGACCACTGGTTGGGACCGTTACCCAACACGGGATAGACCGACATCACGTCATATAGCGGGGTCAATTGGAAACGCCCGCGTGGCAAAAGCTGGATGCTAAAGTTCTTGGCATGGCCATCAGGCGCTCGCAGCATCCAAAACAGCACCTGGGTCGCCATCAACGTCTTCATGTCGGCCTCGGCGTTCACCGATTGCCGCAGCGTGCCGAACAACGCCTTGAGCCCTGGACCGCCTTCGCTCTCGTATTTGCGCCATGGTGAGCAGCCCTCGATCTGGCAAAAATCCTCCTGCGGCAGACGCATGAGCCACTGCCCATTGGGCGCGACGCGTCGGTCGAAACGCTCTACCACCAGCACGCGCTGCCGGCCGAAGGTCGCGATGCGGGCGTCAGCCACGGGCAATCCGTAGGCTTTCAGCAGCCGCAGGCACAGCCATTCATTGTCGACGGACGTGCTGAAGTCCGCCTGCCGCCCCCCCATCAGGCCAAGCGGGAGCTTGAAGATGTGGCTCGTCGGCGTGGCGCCACGCGGAGCAAGCCATTGCCCGCCCCACCACAGGAAGGCCGTCTTCTCTTGAGCGCCGGCCAGCGAGATGCGAAAGTCTGCATCCGGGTCTCGGCCCGCAGCGAAGGCCTGCGGCGAAACGGTTTCGATCAGGTGCCGCTCGATATCCTCCTCGGACAGGGGTACGCCCTCGATGCGATCGAAGTCGGTGGGCACCTCGTCCTCATCCAGTATCTGGACGGCGCCCACGCAATCGCGCCCGATAGCCTTCAGCAAGTCAAACGGCTCAGTAGAACCCGTCCGGAAGCGCCCGGCGACACGGCGTCGGATTGCGTCACTGTCTGGAAGCAGGTTGTCAAAGTAGTTGGCAACCTTCTCGCCCTTGACCGGCAAGTTCTGCAGATTGAACGGCAGCGACAAAGACAGCGGCCGACCCATATCGGAAGCAAGCCAATCCACGTCGTACTGCAACTCCATCTCGCCGCGGGCAGGAGTGGTCCACCGCCCCACGCGGACACCGTTGGTCCAGACGGACAGGCTGCGGCTGTGCGATCGACGTCCCATATCACCAATCCGTGGTCGGCGTCATGGACACCGCAGCGCTGTCCCGGATCCCGACGGCCAACTCCAGGCCCAGTGCGGCGCACCATGCCAGAAGTTGCTCCACGCTCAGTTCGTGGGCATTGAGTTCCAAATGGGAGACCCGCGACTGGCTCAAGCCGATGCGAGCAGCCAGCGCCGACTGAGTCAGCCCCTGCGTCTTGCGTGCTGCTTGCAGCATCGCCCCCAATTGACCAGGAGTAACCAGTGGATGTGATGACGGCGGCATAGCAGCTACTCGGGATTCAGATAAACGCAAGATAGCTGAAAAACAGATATACGTCAAATATCCGGAATACAACTAAACGACTGCTACGCTGTGCTAGCCGCGCCATCCTCATCCACCCGACTCAACGGCGACTCACGGCCGAAGCCATGAGGGAACAGTTTCGGGAGGATATGTGGGAGTACCACCCAGAGCTTCTGGAAGCTGAGCTGTTGGCCGTCCGCCAGGAGCCCATCGCGCAATCTGCTGCGGCCCCAGCACCATGAGCGCAAGTACCATCGCAAATGACTTGCTGACCAAGCTGCTGCATGCAGGCAACAAGCACGCTGCGGGTGCGCGTGCGCGCTCGCCTGCACTGACAGCCAGGCACTTGAAACCCTATAGCGACCTCAGGAGCTGGCAGCAAAAGCAGGAATGCGACGAGGCGTTTCTGGCCGCTCAAGACGTAGGCGCCGTCACTTTGCAGCGTGACAAGCTGAATCCGAAGGATGGATTGATTGAGCGCATTGATCTAGTGGACGTACAGGCACTGGCTCGATTCCTGGGGCATAGCACCTATGCGGACCAGTTGGCCCAGACCATTGGGCAACTGGAGCAGCTGAAAGCAGAGTTCCCAGTGATCCTGGAAGTAATTGCGCGCTGGAGCAGCATGGCCAAAGTGCGGAAACTGGACCCTCAAGATTCGGATACCTGGATCGATGCAGCCAAAATCATCCGGGCCTGTGCTGCGCGCAGCCAAGAGGCGATTGCTGCCCCGGTGCGTGAATTCAGTGCGCGACTGTTTCTTGACAGTAAGCGGATTGAAGCACTCACACCTCAACTCGACATTCTGCTGAGTGGCAGCATTGAGGACAGCCCAAGGGCTGCGGCCCAGGTTTGGCAGGAGCTGGGGCTATTCCGGGAAGAGCATCCCGTTCTGTTGGCCGGGCACGTGCACATTGCGCGGGATCGCTCGACCAGCTTGATTGACGCGCCCTACATGGGACTACCGGCGGCAGCCATTCTGGGGGCACTCAGCTTGGTCACTGAGGTCATCACCATCGAGAACTGAACCGCCCCGTATTTTGAGGAGGCTCCAACACTTGAGAAGATGGAGCCATGAACAAGTCACCGAAGTTCTCCCCGGAAGTGCGCGAGCGCGCCGTGCGCATGGTGCAGGAGCACCGAGCCGACTACCCGTCGCTGTGGGCAGCCATTGAATCGATTGCTCCCAAGATTGGCTGCGCGCCGCAGACCTTGAACGACTGGGTCAAGAAGGCCGATGTCGACAGCGGCCAGCGCCCCGGCACCACCACTGCAGACGCCCTGCGCATCAAGGAGCTGGAGCGTGAGGTCAAGGAATTGCGCCGGGCCAACGACATCCTGAAGACGGCCAGCGCGTTTTTCGCGCAGGCGGAGCTCGACCGCCGATTGAAGTCGTGAAGGCCTACATCGACCGCCACCGTGATGACTACGGGGTCGAGCCCATCTGCCGGGTGCTGCAGATGGCCCCGTCGTGTTACTGGCGCCACGCAGCCCGACAACGCAACCCGCAACTGCGCAGTCAACGCGCCCAGCGTGACGAGGGCTTGAAGGCCGACATCCAGCGCGTGTGGCACGCCAACTGGCAGGTCTACGGGGCCGACAAGGTCTGGCTGCAGATGAACCGCGAGGGCATCGTGGTGGCGCGCTGCACGGTCGAGCGTCTGATGCGTGCCATGGGCTTGCAAGGGGCACGCCGTGGCAGGGCGGTGCGCACCACCACGCCGGATACCTCGGCCCCGTGCCCGCTGGACCACGTCAACCGGCACTTCAAGGCCAGCCGTCCCAACGAGCTATGGGTGTCGGACTTCACCTATGTCTCCACCTGGCAGGGCTGGCTGTATGTGGCCTTTGTTGTGGACGTGTATGCCCGGCGCATCGTGGGCTGGCGAGTCAGCCGCAGCATGCAAACGGACTTCGTGCTGGATGCGCTGGAGCAGGCGCTGTATGACCGCCAGCCAGCAGCCCATGCCTTGACGCACCATTCCGACAGGGGCAGTCAATACGTCAGCATCCGCTACACCGAACGGTTGGACCAGGCGGGCATACAGCCCTCAGTGGGCAGCAGGGGAGACAGCTATGACAACGCGCTGGCCGAGACCATCAACGGTCTGTACAAGGCCGAGTTGATTCACCGCCGGGGACCTTGGAAGACCAGGGAATCCGTGGAACTGGCCACCTTGCAATGGGTGCACTGGTTCAACCATGTCCGATTGCTCACGCCGATTGGGGGCATCCCTCCGGCAGAAGCTGAGGCAAACTACTGGAGGCAACTAGCCGTCAGCGACACCTCGGCAGAGGTGTCAACTTAAACCAAGCGGCCTCCTCGAAAGTCGGGGCGGTTCAATGGCTTGGTTTCGGCGCAGGCCGAGCGAGGGCGCATGTTCTGCGACAGGATCGGCGCGCAGGCGGCGATGGCTGGGGTGTTCATAGTGGTCAAACGGCCACCAGGATGCCCGGCCCATGCGCGCGCCGCGCGGGCTGCACCACGATCTTGACCTGTTGATCCAGCGACACCAGCGCCTGCATCAGCCGCTCCAGCGAAATGTTCTGGAGCTTGTAGCGGCGCACCTGCGACACCTTGGGTTGGGTCATGCCCGTGATTGCCGCCGCCTCGGTCTGGCTCAGGCCGCGCTGGTCGATCAGGGTATTGAGCTTGAGCGCGAGCGCGGCCTTGGCCGTCAGTTCCTCGGCATCGTCAAAGCCCAGATCCATCAGCACGTTGTCGGTGCCTTGGGGATGCTCATTGCGAATCATCACTTTCTCCCGCTCGCCCCGTGACGGGCCAGCACTGCTTTCAGCCACTTCTCGATTAACTCCACGCCCGGCTGCGGAGTGGCGATGCCGGACTTGGATTTCTTCTGAAACGCATGCAGCACATGCACCGCGTCGCCCACCTTCACGGTATAAACCGCCCGGAAGGTATCGCCCCGGTGGTCTTCCACCAGTTCGTACACGCCAGAGCCCAGCCCCTTCCAGGGCTTGGCCGAATCCGGCGTACGGCCCAACTGGACGACGAACAGCGCTACGCCCATATCCTTCTGTACGTCGATGGGGAACTTCTTGAAGTCCTTTTTCGAGGAGCCCTCCCAGTACAGCAGCTTTCGTTTCTGCTCCATAATTATATCCGTTCAGATATATACGGCAAGGGTCCGAATTGTCGTGACAGCGGCACGACAATTCGGGCTGGCTGCTAGGCGGTTGATGAATGCGCAGTTCATGATGAACTCCTGCAAGGATGCCGAGCGGAATTACCCAGCCCCTCCGGGGCACGGCGCAGCGCAAGCAGTCAGGGGTCCACGACGGCCGCCAGGACGCAAGCGCCAGTGGCGCGCAGTCCTTGACGACGAGAACGCCGTGGCACGATGAGGAGAGCAGCAAGCCGCCTACCCGCTACCTCAGGCCTCCAGCATTTAGGCAAGCGAAGCGGCAGGCCGGAGTCCGTTCCGGAGGCGTCAGCCGACAGGCAGCGCGGACTGGCACTCACAGCTTCGCGCTCATTTCAATCAACTCGATCTCACAGATTCACCCTAAGAGAAGTTCATGCTCGATGCCCCGATTACTGACGCCCTGTTGTCCGCCCTTCTCAACGGTGATAAGGCCGCACTCGACGCCATTCAAACACACCGCGCCGCAGAATGCGCATCCATTCGTACTATCATTTGTACTGACGCTTCGGGGGCAGTCGACCTGGATCTCGGACTCAGTGTGTCCTCCAGCGACTATATGACCTCATTTTTTGAGGGGCCTCGCGCGTTTTTCATGTCAGCAGGAGCAAGCGTCCAGGCCCGCCTGACGGGTGGCAGATCGAACGTGCTGATCGACTTCTCTCTGAGCTTCGACTCAAATTTCGCTGAGAAGCTACGCGCAGCAATCGCCGGCGAGAACATTCAGCAGGCGGATCGAGATAGGGTTCTCGAAATTCTCATGCTCAAGGCTCGAAACCGGCACGTGCAATTCGACGTGATGCCATTTCTCATCGAGAACACGCGGCTGGCTCGCAAGGAGCCTTCCAACGAACGCCCTCTGAATACGTTGATCGCCTTCCGTATGCTCGACCACCTGGATTGGGATACCTTCCAGAACGACCCTGGCCGCTTCGTCTTCAGTGCTTCATCCGAGGACCTGAAGGCACAACTCCGCCCTGATGCCAAAGCCTTCCTGGCTGAACTCCAAGCCAGCGCAGAGATCAGCCATCAAGAAGCCAAGAGCGCTGGAACGCAGGCGCTGCTACTGAGGTTCGCGCGACTTTGGCATGAGGAGCGCAAACCGAACAGAAATCGCATCCTGCGTGAACTCATCCGTTTCAGTATTCATAAGCTACGGGCAATTCCGCTCACCGAAATACGGTTGATCTGGAGCGGCATGACCTCTAACCAGGGCTCACCGTTCTTCGGCCCCATCATGGGTCGGTCCCCTGACATGGTGCAGAAGATTCGCGGCATGGCCTGGGACATGACACTGCTCCGCGTCATGGAGCAGATCGCCACAGCCAGCCAAGTCGGCTCCTTCTTCATTCCCTATTTCGTGTCGATGGATCGCCGCTGGCGCCACTTGCTGCGTCTAAATCCAGTGCGACTGATGGTGATTGACGACGCGCATCGCCGCGTGATCTTCGCCCGCACCAATGAGCTGGAATTCCAGCGCGTGCTGGGAGAATGCACGCAGACCGAATTTCAGTCTGAGATGACACCTGAAAAAATCGAGGCTCGCCGCATGTCAGCGCAGGCTATTAAATTGGATGCGATGCAAGAACTCGTCATTGAAGAAGAGCGCCATTGGCACGCTGCAAGCGCTGAGTGAATCCAGGCAACCTTACAACAGTGTGTCAAGTTCTCTCTTCTACGCCACAACAAGTTGTCCCGATAGGCGCTGAACCTCACCATGTCTCCATACAGAAAATACATGGAGCCCGAGGTGGAACAGCTATCGCAAGCCCCCAACACCGCCGGCATCGATGCCAGCCAGCCCCTCCCCTTGCCGGGTACGGAAGGCTATGAGGCACTGCCGCAATTTCCGAAGCGCAGCGCCCTTCCCTTCCGACGCACCATCCGCCGCCAGGAACTGCGGCAGATCGTCCCACTGGCCGAAACGACGATCTACGAAATGGAGCGCCGCGGCGAGTTCCCCCGCCGCTTCAACCTGACGCCACGCTGCGTCGTATGGGACTTGGCCGAAGTGGAAGCGTGGGTCGAAGCACGCAAACAAGCCCCTCGCGCCAGCATCTCGAAGCCGGATGTCCACCAACGAAAAACCCGCCCTGTGCGGGAGGGTTCGAGTGAGGGGCGGAGCCGTCCCCTTATTCGGATGATAGACGCTCGATGATTATTCGGTACTGCTCCTCGCTAATCGGTGGATCATTACGCCGAGATAGCCATTCATCGGGCAGGCCAGCGATCGCGCGGAACCGTGGATAGAAATCGCGCCGCCGATCGGCTTCGAGCGTCGCAAGAGTCCCCTTGGCTTGCCGAGAGAGGCCTCGCGGCGACCAAATTTGGCCGCGCTCGTCTATGACGACTATCAGCGACCGATGGGTAAAGGCGCTGGTATCCCCTGCACGTCCGATCGGCTTCCTTTTATGGTACTTCTGGAGCTTGAGTACGACGACAAGACTGCGCTCGGACACCTTAAGCAGGGAAAGCAATGCGCCACGGCCGACGAGCAAGCGGTATCCAGTCTCGCTCCAGGCATGCTCACCCCGTCCGCCCTCCGCCCCCCAAGCTTCGGCGCGATAGGCTGTTTGAACCGCCCCGACTTTCGAGGAGGCCGCTTGGTTTAAGTTGACACCTCTGCCGAGGTGTCGCTGACGGCTAGTTGCCTCCAGTAGTTTGCCTCAGCTTCTGCCGGAGGGATGCCCCCAATCGGCGTGAGCAATCGGACATGGTTGAACCAGTGCACCCATTGCAAGGTGGCCAGTTCCACGGATTCCCTGGTCTTCCAAGGTCCCCGGCGGTGAATCAACTCGGCCTTGTACAGACCGTTGATGGTCTCGGCCAGCGCGTTGTCATAGCTGTCTCCCCTGCTGCCCACTGAGGGCTGTATGCCCGCCTGGTCCAACCGTTCGGTGTAGCGGATGCTGACGTATTGACTGCCCCTGTCGGAATGGTGCGTCAAGGCATGGGCTGCTGGCTGGCGGTCATACAGCGCCTGCTCCAGCGCATCCAGCACGAAGTCCGTTTGCATGCTGCGGCTGACTCGCCAGCCCACGATGCGCCGGGCATACACGTCCACAACAAAGGCCACATACAGCCAGCCCTGCCAGGTGGAGACATAGGTGAAGTCCGACACCCATAGCTCGTTGGGACGGCTGGCCTTGAAGTGCCGGTTGACGTGGTCCAGCGGGCACGGGGCCGAGGTATCCGGCGTGGTGGTGCGCACCGCCCTGCCACGGCGTGCCCCTTGCAAGCCCATGGCACGCATCAGACGCTCGACCGTGCAGCGCGCCACCACGATGCCCTCGCGGTTCATCTGCAGCCAGACCTTGTCGGCCCCGTAGACCTGCCAGTTGGCGTGCCACACGCGCTGGATGTCGGCCTTCAAGCCCTCGTCACGCTGGGCGCGTTGACTGCGCAGTTGCGGGTTGCGTTGTCGGGCTGCGTGGCGCCAGTAACACGACGGGGCCATCTGCAGCACCCGGCAGATGGGCTCGACCCCGTAGTCATCACGGTGGCGGTCGATGTAGGCCTTCACGACTTCAATCGGCGGTCGAGCTCCGCCTGCGCGAAAAACGCGCTGGCCGTCTTCAGGATGTCGTTGGCCCGGCGCAATTCCTTGACCTCACGCTCCAGCTCCTTGATGCGCAGGGCGTCTGCAGTGGTGGTGCCGGGGCGCTGGCCGCTGTCGACATCGGCCTTCTTGACCCAGTCGTTCAAGGTCTGCGGCGCGCAGCCAATCTTGGGAGCAATCGATTCAATGGCTGCCCACAGCGACGGGTAGTCGGCTCGGTGCTCCTGCACCATGCGCACGGCGCGCTCGCGCACTTCCGGGGAGAACTTCGGTGACTTGTTCATGGCTCCATCTTCTCAAGTGTTGGAGCCTCCTCAAAATACGGGGCGGTTCAGTTGTCCCGTCAACTGACCAGTGGCGGACCACCTCATCATCCGCAATAGTCCCCAACGGGTCTCGCGTCCAATCCGATGGGAAAGGCCTGTCGAGTGCAGTGGCGGCACCATATGGATCATGCCGATCGAGCTGACGCTCAGTGTTCGGGGTCTTTGCGACCCACGGCTGAATCGTGTGACCATCTCCGCCGCAGTGACGGGCAATCTCATCTTCATCGTCAGGTAACCATCTAAAGAAAGCTTCCTCTGACAGCACGGCCATGACCACCGATCGCGCATCTCCAGCATTTGCCAGCACGCTTTGAAGCGTGACCGTTGTGTCTCGCCCGATCGACCAACGTCCTGCGACGGGGAGCCAATCCGCCGCCACCTTGCCGTCCAATAATCCGAGCAACGGCGCCAGCAAATTGCGGTCTTCGCGGACAGTGCCTCTCTCACCGCTCTCCGGCATAGGCATGTCCGCCTCCTTGGTAAGGTCGAGCGGAAACGGATCGGTGAGATCGGCAAGCCAGAGACCATCGCTTCTTGACAGCGTGTATTCCTTAAGAAACCCGGCCCAGGCGTCACCATTCCAGTCCTCGCCGACAACCGCCCGTGTCGCCAACAGCTCACCGGCAACAAGCATGAGCGCATGCCATCCGAGATATCCCCCATACCGATCTCGGTTCGGAACATATCCCGACGACCACGATTCGTCATAACTGCTGCTACGTGGGCAATCGTGCATTCCTCGGACGGTTGTATCCCAGCGGCGCACCCATGCGCTGATGCGGTCTTTCACTTCCCAGCCAGGACAAGCGAAGACGTGGCATAAGCGCTCGACCTGATATTTGTTGAAGTCGTAGTCGAGGTGAAAGCCATCCTCCTGTCGCGGCGAGGCATCTGGCCTAGGGGCATGCCGGAACTCGTGATAGTCGCTTCTGGGGGCCGAGGGGAAGGGTGACTGATTTGCGAGGTCGAGCTTGTCGATAAGAGCCTCTCGCTCTTCGGGTGCCAGTGCATATGCAAGCTCGCGAAGTATGTCTATCGAGACCGCGCGCATGACGACGTGCGGAAACTCGGCAGAAAAGGCGATCCGCTCGAAGAACGCGCGATGGGAGGAAAATGCAGGAGCAGCGTCTTTCGCTGCCCGAGCGAGCGCTATCAACAACCATAGCTGCGCGTGCATTACATAGAAAGGCAGCTTCGCATCGCCGAAAGGCAAATTCTGAGCAGACCCAAAACGCTCAATCAGTCGTTCAACGACATCGCAGCGTCCGGCCACCACCAAGCGCCGCAACGCATGGGCTGCGCGCCAACGCATTGCGGCGATGGGATGGCCGAGCCTCGCCCACACGAGCCCCGCCACGAATGTCGCTTCATCGGAGGGAACCGCAAAACGAGTGTCCCACGGCCCGTCCCCAACTTCGGACGGCAGCTTTTCATCTGTGCTCGCCAGAAACCGTTCGAGGCCTTCTGCAATAGCGTTGGCACTGACGTCAGATGCCAGTCTCGCGGCGAGTGCGAGCCACGCATTACCACCAAGACTGTCCGCGGCGCTCCGGAGCGCCGCGACTACGCGCTCGACAAGGGTTGCGCGATCAGCATGAAAGTGCTCCTCCAGCCCCCGCCAGTAGCCCCACGCGCCCGTGCTTGAACTGGCGAGTTCGGAGGCGTACTTGGTCGCCAGGCGCAGTCCCAAGTCAGGCAACGCATCACGCATAGCCGCCGACGACTTTCCCCACTCTTCCAGGTAGTCGTCGAGAGCGTGGATCTTGTCGGCAAGCGTGGGAGCTGTTGCTTCAACAACCGCGCGGACGAACCCGAGGCGCTCGGCTGGAGAGTTTGCTTGCTTGGCCAAATCGGTCAATGTTCGCACCGGCCAGCGCCGCCCCGACCGGTCAAGCTCCTGGCTGAGTATTTGACGGTCAATGTCGTCTGAGTCCGTGAGGTCCACTGGGAAGACGTGCATTTCCGACGCGGTCGACGCGGGCATGACCATTCCCGATTCGGCTTGAGGTCCAAGGCGAGCAAGCAGGCCCTCTATTCGTGTTCGAGCATGAGAAGCGGAGGGAAGACTGCGCTCAGCAAGGTCATGTAGCCGTTCGATCGTCTCCCGTGCCGGAGACAGTTGATCTTCGCGATCGATCTCGACCAGAATGAGATCGAAGAACCATTCCCGTCGCTCTTGAGGCAGACGGCCAATGACCTCTGACACGAAGTCCGAAATGTGCCACGTCCAGGTTTCGATTGGAGCAACCAAGCCAAACAGAGCGACGGCGGCTTCAACTGAGAGCTTCGATTCACGAACGAGAACAGTTAACGCCGGGCCGAGCGACAGTCCGAGTCGAGCAGCGTCACGGTCGTCCAGCCGTGCCAACGTAGCCAACGTCGACCGCCCAGCAATCGGCACCATCGATTTCGCGTATTCAGTCCAAGGGAATTTGCCATCCTCGTTCTGATTCAGTTCGAGGATACGCGCCAGGGTATGTGCCGCCGCCGGCGAAAGTTCGGGGCCCGAATAGTGGGCGGTCAGCTCCAGCAAGTAATTGGTACGATCGAAGTCATCCGATCCAATGGCCTCGGCAAGATCGAGCGCACGTCGAAAATAGGCCGCAGCCTCGTCGGTGCTCACTCGCCAGGCTGCGCGAGCAAGGTCACCATAGGATGAAATTCGGGATCCGACATCGGTATCGAGTTGGATCTTGCGCTCGACGTGGCCAGCAAGGAGTAGCGCAGCATCATGGCACTGTGGGAGGCACGATAGTCGAGCAACCGCCTGGGTAAGTTCCGGCGTGAATAGGCCCGGCGCGCTCGCTGCCCACTCGACCATGCGCTTCGCCATCGCGGCATTGAGCGCACCTAACGCGTCTGCAAGGTCGAAAATGACTCGGAAACCGTTCCGTGCGAGATACGCCTTCCCGTCCCGATACGGATAGTTGGATGACTGCTCGACATCACGGACAAGTCGGTCAAACGACGCGGCCACCATTTCGTCCCGTGCCTTTCCACGCGGCGGACGAATGATGTCGGCGACATCCTGCGCATAGTTCAACAGCGGCAAGATCCGGCTGCTAAGCACGCGCGAATAGTCCGATCGCTTCTCCTTATCGAGTCCGCCACGCCTCTTCCGCCGGTGCCGAGTGCCATCGAATTTCGGAGCGGCCAGTTTCTGGTTGAGTACCCGACTGAAGCTCGCTGCGCCCCGCGATCGAGCACCTACGGGGACCAATCCGATGAATTCCGCCGGTGCCATGTCAATCAAGGCTGCGCGCTTCCGGTTCAAGGCGGCTCGAACACCGGCGGCCAGTACGGTCACGTGGATCGCGCGGTCGCTCGGGTAGTCACTGGAATAGTCATAAACGCTTGGCGGTGTAAGTGCCGCTCCAGCGAGGATGCTTGCTGCCTCTCTGTCCATGCCGAGCTCTATCGCCAGAGCCGATGCCAGCACGCAGCCCATCGCCAAGCCTTCGCTTTTACCATTCGCAGAAGATGCGACAGCAAGCGCCGTGATGAGTCTTCTGGCGTGGAATGGGTCACGACCGACGAATGGAAGCGCGGCGGCGTAGAGTGCGCGAGAAGGCAGTCGGCAACGCAACAGCCTCGTTGCAATGCGCGTCTTGGGCGGATGCGCTGATTGCTGGTGTCGATCTAGAAGTTCGAACAAGTCCCGAAATTTGGCGAAGGCCACGCCATCGTCTCGACGGGCGAAGAACTCCGCAACGCGCACGTCGTTGCCCGCCAACATCTCGACATAGGCGAAGCCAATATCGTCCCACTGCCTTGAGATGCTCGATTCGCTAAAGCGTGCGCTGCGTTTGGTATGTGCGGCCCAATTGTGCCAATCGATTGATCGCCGGGCGTGGCGACGGGCCTCGTCTCGGTCGCCAGCGAAAGCGTTCGCAAGTGCAAGCGCAGCGTGTTTCCCCCCAGGCCAGCCAACATTGGTCGCGGAAAGCCGTCGCAAAGCTTCGGGGTCGCCTGACACTGCGACGAGATCGGGATGCTCGTACAGGAAGCGGTCGGATCGTTCATGTCCCGCGGCGACGAGCGATGCTTCCAACAGCAGACGCAAAAGATCGTCGCGCCGATTCAGCTCTCCGACCAGTGCTATTGCGGCAGTAATCCGCGATAGGCGGATATCGCGTACGCTTACCTGTGAAGCGCCTCGGGGAACACGCAGGTCGAAGGCCAGTTGGATAAGCTGATCAGCATCGCGTAGCGAAGTGAGTAACGCTGGCAGTGCCCGGGCTGCATAGTTAGAGGTCAGTTGGCGTTCTTGGAGAGCGGCGATAACGCGATCTCGACCAGCCTGGCTTGCGCCGTAGCTCGATCGAATCAGGGTCTCGGTCGGCTCATCGCGGAACATCAGGCCGTGTGGCGTTCGCTCAAGCAAGGGGGCGAGATCGGCCGCGAAGCTTTCAACCTGCTCCGCGATCAAGCCATGAGCCGCAGCAAGCTCTTCAATGGGAACTGGGGGCGCCAGCAAGGCGATGCCGGTGAGCAGGAGGTCAATGTCCGCATCGCTTGCACCACGAGCGCGTGCGGTTTCGCGCGCTTCGGATAGACGCTTGCGAAGCAGCACGTCGAGCAGATCTTGCGGCTCCCCCGGGGCGTCAGGGAAAGACACGGGATCAAACGGCCGTCCTGTCGTAATCAAGTTGTCGAGACAGCGTGGGTTGCGACCTGACCGAGTCAGCAGAGCAGCGATCTCGTCGGCCGAAGCATCAGGCACGCGCCGCTCGATGAGGGCACGTACTTCCGCGTCAGTGAACAGCGGAACCGTGAAGGAACGGTGCGAGGCACCGCCCGTCGCCAGCGCGAGCCGTTCGGTTCGGCACGATGCGACGATGCGAACGCCGTCGATTGGATCGACGCTAATGCTACGCATGAGAAGATGTGCGAACGATGATGTCGCGGTGTCCTGCGCGGCAAGGCCGGCGTGATCGATTGCATCGAGCACCAGTGAAACACATGCATCGCTGCGAGTTCGCCGAGCCGTCTCCACCGATTGGGCAAGCCGTCGGCGGAATGCCCTCACCAAGCCCGTTACGTCCGCCAGTGGCAACAGGATGTCACACAGGCCCTGCCCAGCCATAAGATTGGCAAGGTGCACAAGCGTCCTTTCCGGGAGATGCCGACCGTCGGCCGGATCACGCCAGCGACCGGCACCGAAGCCATCGAAGAGCACCACAGGTCCATCGGCTCGCAATCGATCCGCGAGGCCTTGCATCAAGACCGTCTTGCCCATCCCACCTGCAGCATGAACAACGAGAGGAAAGCCAACTTCACGGGCGAGGGTTGCAATGCCGCCAAGAACGTCGCGCTGAATGACGACCTCAACCTCGGGAAACGCGTCAGGCGTGGGATACAGTCGATCTTCGTGCTCCACTTCTAATTCAGCCAGAATCGCTATCCGATCAACGCGTTTGTCCGTTTCGCTACCGGGACCGGCCTTGATCCTGATGAGATTTCGCAACTTGAGCAGGCGCTTCTCCGCATCCGGATCGCCTGGCTCACTCCATGCGGCGAGCGTCGTCGATATCGCACGCTCAGCCTCGGTCAAGCTTCCCTTGCTGCCGACCAACTCCAATCGCCGCAGCAGGTCAGCAGAGGGATGAGGATAGTCTTTCAGGGCTTGCGCGATCTGGCCTGCTTGGCGGGCAACATCACCGGTTTCTTGCGTGCCCGCGACAACCGCTGAGATCGCCTTCCCTAGTTTCTCGTGGATGGGCCTGTTCGTCGCAAATTCATAGCGGACCACGGCGAGAACATGATCGTCGCCATGAGTCGCCCGAAGCTCGGCATCGGTCGCTGCAAACTTGGCAAGAGTTGATGCCAGGTCAGCAGCTCGAACTGCCGTGTCGGCGCTTGCAATCGAGTATTTGAACTGAACGACCGTGACTCGATGCGCTCGGGCAACATCGGTGGCGCCGTGATACCGAACAAGATCGGCAATCTCGACCGCGCCAGTTCCCAAATTCTGCTCGTCCTGTTCGTCGAATCCCTCAAGCGTGATCGCTGTAAGGTCAGTAGACGGCGGCAGGAGTTCAAGAGCGGTGCGCGCGGCCCAAGCTTCATGAAAGGCATGGCCTGCCTTTGATGCTCGAACTTTGTCGATTTCTATCGGCGTTGTGCCAGTATCGTCATCACTCATGGTCGGCTTGTCGTACCTGCGTTATCCAACTAAGGCTTTCAGTGCCTTGGACGCCGAGCGCGGCAAGCGCCGCCCCTCCTTCGCTACGTTGACCTGCAAGGCTACCCGCGCCACGTCAAATACGTCCTTGGCCAATGCATAGCTGCCCTTGGCCTGCAACCAGGCCAGCACGTCTGCCAAGTGCCAGAGCGACGCACTGCCCTCATGCACCGGTGCAGGAAAGCTGCCCGGATGGGCCAGCATCAGCTTGCGCATATTCTGTCGCGACACGCCCACGATGTCGGCCACATCGGTGAGCCCGACCAGATCCGGCGCCACCTCGATCAGCTTGGCCGAAGGTGTGGCGCGATTCACATCGGCCAGCGCACTACGCACGGCCTCGTCCGCATCAGCCGCCTCGCGGGTGAACTCCAGCGCCAGTCGCCCAGGCTGACCAAGGCCGACCAAAGCATCATCACAGCCAGCTTCGCCCAGCCGCTCGACCAGTACATCAGGGTCGCAGTCATCATCGGCGAGCTGATATTTCAGGGTGAAGGTGTATTCCATCGCGCTACTCCTTGGCACCGTCGTCAGCCTCGTGTTGCTGGCGGTGCGTGGTGCAGTTGTCCACGACGCGCCGCAAGGCGCGGGCGTGGTTGCCGGGGTTCTTCGGCGTGCTCCAGACACTGGTGATGCAGAACTCGCCGCAGCGGCATGCCTCATCGTTGTATGGGCAGTAAATTCGCCCCCAGGCATGGCTGCCGCCGACTTCGATGCGCCAACCCTGCCCTTCGGCATACCTGAGAGCTTCCTCGACCTCTTTCTTGGGATGCGAGTGGCGAGCCATCAGTAGCCTCCAGTATCCGCACAAGCCACAGGGTTGTCAAGTGACAACCTTGCCTCCGCAGAATTGACCCGCATATCGCGCGACTCGACGATTAGAAACTTCAGATTTCCATGTTTTCGATCACTCAGAGTGATCGTTTCCTCGAAAAAATGAACCTGACGCAACCCAGCAAAGACCGATCCAAAGCAAGCCATGATGCGGCCCTCCTACGCAATCGCGCTCAACGCCGGCACGACCACGTTCTCCGGTATCAGCTTCGGCATGTAGGTCTGTCCACCGCCCCAGGCATCGACCAAATGCGCCCACTCTTGCAGCATGTGGCGCCGCTGCTCGGCGTATTCGGCCTTGTTGTAGACCGAGCGCGAGGAACGCCCCTCCTCGTGCGCCAAGCATTTCTCGATCCAGTCGCGATTGAAGCCGATCTCGTTCAGCAGAGTTGAGCCGGTGCGGCGCAGGTCGTGGACGGTGAACGACTGCAGCGGTAGTCCTTTGACCTTGGCGCCCTCCACGATGAGCTGCGTGATCCGATTCAAGGTCGCATTGGACATGCACCGATCCGGATCGTAGCGAGAAGGAAAGACGAACCTTGAACCTGCCGCGCAGGCGTGCAGCGTGACGAAGATGTCGAGCGCCTGACGCGACAGATACACCACATGCGGATTGCGTCCCTTCATCCGCTGCTTCGGAATCGTCCACGTCGCGTTCTCGAAATTGACCTCATCCCAAGTGGCCTGGATCAGTTCGCTCTTGCGCACCAGCGTCAGTAGGATCAGGCGCAACGCCAGCTTGATGGTCGGATAGGTCGCCACCGTTTCCAACTGCTGTACCATCAGCCGGATTTCCAGCGGCGACAGGGCGCGATCCTTCGGCACGAAGGTGGCGATCGAGGACGGTCCCACGCCGTCGGCCGGGTTGACCACCTTTTCGCCGTGGGCGATGGCGTAGACGTAGACCTGCTTCACGATGTCCCGGATCTGAACCGCAGTGGCTGGCGCTCCGCGCTCCTTGACCTTGTTGCACAAGATCCGGAGGTCTTCGGCCTGGATTTCGGTCAGTAGGCGATTCTGGAAGACCGGCAGGATGTCCCTGTCGATGATGTGCTTGCGCATGGCGCGGGTGCTGTCGGCCAGCCTTGCGTTGGCCAGCCACGTCTCCATCGCCGCGCCGAAGGTCTTGATGGCGACCACCCGGCGTTTCTCACGCTGCTTCTCCAGCGCGGGCGAGACACCCTTGAGAACGGCTTTGCGCGCGTCCAGCAGCAGTTCGCGCGCCATTGCCAGCGAGATGCCACCAGGGCCATAGCGTCCGAGGGTCAGCGTCTCGCGGCGGCCGTGGAGCCGGTAGTCGTAGCGGAACGTGATCGTTCCGCCAGGCGATACCGTCACGTACATCCCGTCTCGGTCAGAAGCCTTATAAATCTTGGACTTAGGTTTGAAATTGCGTAGTGCAGCGTCGGTCAGCATCGAGGTTTCCTCCGGCATGTGACGGATTTACCGTCAGGTTTTACCGTCAGGGACTTGGAGACCTGCTGATGCCCGGAAAGCCCCATAAAACAAGCTTTCCCGAGAAGGCTTTTACCGTCAAAGACGGTAAAAGTCTGAATAGTGAACGAGAGTGTCTTAATCCGGCCTCGATTTTTACCGTCAGCTCTACCGTCAACTTTTTCTGCTGGCCGGCGATAGCTACCGATAGCTGGTGCGACGTATTTTCTTCTAAATCAACACGTTACGTCAGTTTTTCGATAGCTGGCGATAGTCCTCGAAGGACGTCAATTCACTCCCACTCGATCGTCGCTGGCGGCTTGCTGCTCACGTCGTACGTCACGCGGTTGATGCCGCGCACTTCGTTGATGATTCGGCTGCTGACTTTCTTGAGCAGGCTGTAGGGCAACTCGGCCCAGTCGGCGGTCATGAAATCGCTGGTCTGCACCGCGCGCAGGGCCACCACGTAGTCGTAGGTGCGGCCGTCGCCCATCACGCCCACGCTTTTGACGGGCAGGAAGACGGTGAAGGTCTGGCTGGTCAGGTCGTACCAGGTTTTGCCGCTGTGCGGCTCAACGGTGGAGCGCAGCTCTTCGATGAAGATGGCGTCGGCCGCGCGCAACAGGTCGGCGTATTCCTTCTTGACCTCGCCCAGAATGCGCACGCCCAGGCCGGGGCCGGGGAACGGGTGGCGGTAAACCATGTCGTGCGGCAGGCCCAGGGCCACGCCGAGTTCGCGCACTTCGTCCTTGAACAGGTCGCGCAGCGGCTCCAGCAGCTTCAGGCCCAGCTGCTCAGGCAAACCGCCGACATTGTGGTGGCTCTTGATGACCACGGCCTTCTTGCTCTTGGCGCCTCCGCTCTCGATCACGTCGGGATAGATGGTGCCTTGGGCCAGCCACTTTGCTCCGTTTTTAGAAGCGCCCGACGCCGTCAGTTTGGCGGCTTCGGCCTTAAACACTTCAACAAACTCGCGCCCGATGATCTTGCGCTTTTGCTCAGGGTCGCTCACGCCCTTCAGGTGCCCCAGGAACTGATCGCTGGCGTCGACGTGCACCACCTTGGCGTGCAGCTTGCCGGCGAACATGTCCATCACCATCTGGCCTTCGTTCAGGCGCAGCAGGCCGTGGTCCACAAAAACGCAGGTCAGCTGGTCGCCAATGGCGCGGTGGATCAGCGCCGCAGCGACGGACGAGTCGACGCCGCCAGACAAGCCCAGGATCACTTCCTCATCACCCACTTGCTCGCGGATGCGCGCCACGGCTTCGTCGATGTGGTCTTTCATGATCCAGTCGGGCGTGGCGCCGCAGATCTCGCGCACGAAGCGCTGCAGCATGGCCGCGCCCTGGATGGTGTGCGTCACCTCGGGGTGGAACTGCACGCCGTAGAAATGGCGCGCTTCGTCCGCCATGCCGGCGATGGGGCAGCTGGGCGTAGAGGCCATCAGCTTGAAGCCGGGCGGCAGCTCGGTCACCTTGTCGCCGTGGCTCATCCACACCTTCAGCATGCCGTGGCCTTCGGGGGTGTGAAAGTCTTCAATGCCCTTGAGCAGCTCGGTGTGCCCGCGCGCGCGCACTTCGGCGTAGCCAAACTCGCGGTGGCTGCCGCCTTCTACCTTGCCGCCCAGTTGCTGCGCCATGGTCTGCATGCCGTAGCAGATGCCCAGCACGGGGATGCCCAGCTCAAACACCGCCTGCGGGGCGCGGTCGTCCACCTCGTACACGCTGGCGTGGCTGCCCGAGAGGATCACGCCCTTGAGATGCCCATCTTTGGCGTACTCGCGCACCCATTCGTCGGTCACGTCGCAGGGGTGTACTTCGCTGTAGACATGCGCCTCGCGCACGCGGCGGGCGATGAGCTGCGTAACCTGAGAGCCGAAATCGAGGATGAGGATTTTGTCGTGGGCCATGGCAGTGACGGGCATAAAACGCAAACGCCCCGGCACACAGGCCGAGGCAAAGCGCTATTTTAGTGATTTTCAAGCCCGGCGCTGTAGGCACTAGCGCCAGCAGCTATCAAATTTGCAGCAATCGACCCGACGACACGGAGCGGGTAGCAGCGTAGGGGCCCGGCATGCGCCGCCCACCCAACGTGCGCCTGCGCCCCGTCGCCCGCTGCCGCCACTCAATCGGCCACGAACCCGATCTTGGCGTGCGTGCCGTCGCAATACGGCTTGTTGGCCGAGTGGCCGCAGCGGCACAGCCACGCGTCCGTCATGCGGTTCAAAGTCCGGCCGGTGCCAGACACCAGCTCCATATCGCCCGTCACGTGCAGCGGGCCGTTGTGGGTAGGCTCGACCTGAAGGGGGCCGTTGCGCTGTGCCAGCGGTTCAGATGGTGTGGTGGCCGGCTCGCCCGTGGCCACGAAGCCGCTGGTGGCGTGGCTGCCGTCGCAGTAAGGCTTGTTCTTGGATGCGCCGCAGCGGCACAGCGTGGCGCGGTAGCCGTCTGGCGTGTCGCCGATGGTCAGCGGCGCGTGAAACGCCAGCGGGCCGTTTTCCCGTACGCGCACGGTATTGACTATGGGCGCCTTCTCCATGGCTGTGCCGTCGGGCTTTTGCACCTGGATGGCGCCTGACGGGCAGTTGTGCGCAATCTCCAGCACCTCGTCGGCGCTGACGCGTTCGGGGTGAATCCAGGCGCCCTGCACGTTCGGCACGAACACGTCGGGCCGGTCCAGCACGCAATTGCGCGAATGAATGCAGCGGGTGCCGTCGAACACGATGGTGACTTCGGCATCCGAGACGATTTCCTTGCTCATCGGGGTTCCCTCTTCGTGGGTCAGGTTGTTATGAAACTTTCGCAGGGACGCCCGCAATTTAGCGCCGCGTGGCAACGGCTGATGCGCACGCCGCAGAGGCCGAGGCGAACAGTCGGGATCGGCCGCAGATCGCTACACCCTTTGCCGTGCGGGTGGCAGCACGCCATCGCTTTGCCCGACTGGCCCGCGCGGGCTTGCCACAGGCATCGCTGGTCGGCGTAAGCTCTTGCGTTGCCACCCGGCGGGCTGGCCCCGAATGCACGCCATTGGTGCAACGGTGCGGCTCGCCGCTGCAGCGCCTCATCGCGACCGCGATAGACGGCGTCCGATTCACCCCTGTCACACCCAGAAGCACCATGGCTTACCAAACCACCAACCCCTATACGGGCGAAACACTCAAAACCTTTCCCAACACGACCGACGCGCAAGTCCAGCAGGCGATTGAAAGCGCCCACACTGCCTTCTTGAGCTGGCGCGACACGCCCTTCTCGCAGCGCGCCGCCGTGCTGACCAAGGCCGCGCAGCTGCTGCGCGCCAGCAAGCTGGATTTCGCCAAGATCCTGACGCTGGAGATGGGCAAGCTGCTGGCCGAAGCACAAGCCGAGGTGGAGCTGTCCGCCGAAATCCTGGATTACTTTGCCGCGCACGGCGAGGCCTTCATGCAGCCCGATACGCTGCCCGTGTCCAAGGCCAACGGCCGCGCCATCGTCGCGCGCGAGCCGCTGGGCGTGCTGCTGGCCGTCGAGCCCTGGAACTTCCCTTACTACCAGGTGGCGCGCATCCTGGCGCCGCAGTTGATGGCCGGCAACACGCTGCTGCTCAAGCACGCGTCCAACGTGCCGCAAAGTGCGCTGGCGTTTGAAAAGCTGATGCGCGACGCGGGCCTGATCGACGGCGCGTTCATCAACCTGTTCGTCAACCACACGCAGATCGAGACCATCCTGAACGACACGCGGGTGCACGGCGTGGCGCTGACGGGCTCGGAAGGCGCGGGCGCCGTGGTGGCCGCCGCTGCCGGCAAGGCGCTGAAAAAATCGACGCTGGAGCTGGGCGGCGCCGACGCCTTCGTGGTGCTGGAAGACGCCGATCTGCCCAAGACGGCCAAGTGGGGCGTGTTTGGCCGCCACTGGAACGCGGGCCAGGTCTGCGTGTCGTCCAAACGCATGATCGTTGTGGACGCCGTCTTCGACGAATACCTGCGCCTGTACACCGAAGGCGTGGCCGGCCTCAAGGCGGGCGACCCGATGGACCCGGCCACCACGCTGGCGCCGCTGTCCTCGCAAGGCGCGGCGGACGAGGTCAAGGAAAAGATCCGCCAGGCGGTGGCCCACGGCGCCACCGCCACCGAAGTCGGGCCCAAGGTGCCTGAGCAAGGCGCTTTCGTTCAGCCCACCATCCTGACCAACGTCACGCCGGACAACCCGGCCTACCACCAGGAATTCTTTGGCCCCGTCTCGATGATCTGGCGCGCCAAGGACGAGGCAGATGCCGTTCGCATCGCCAACGATTCGCCCTATGGCCTGGGCGGATCGGTGTTCACGCGGGATGAAAAGCGTGGCGAAGCCGTGGCGCGCAAGATCTCCACCGGCATGGTGTTCATCAACCAGCCCACCCGCGTGAAGGCCGACATGCCGTTTGGCGGCGTGCGCCGGTCCGGCTACGGGCGCGAGTTGATCAACCTGGGCATCAACGAGTTCGTCAACCACAAGCTGATCAACGTCGTCGACATCGACGCACCGTTCTAAGCGCCCCGGCGAGCCGCTTCGGCGGCCGCCTTGGCCTCGGTCAGTGGGCCAGTTGCGCCCACACCTTCTCCAGCCGCTTCACGCTCACGGGCTGCGGCGTGCGCAGCTCTTGCGCGAACAGGCTCACGCGCAGTTCTTCCAGCAGCCAGCGCAGCTCTTGCAGGCGCGCGTCCTGCTGGCCCTTGCGCTCGGCCAGCAGGCGGGCAAAGCGCTGGTCTTGCGCGCGCACCTCGGCCATGCGCTGGGCGTCTCGGGCGGGGTCGGCACGGTATTTGTCCAGCCGCAGCGTGATGGCCTTCAGGTAGCGCGCAAAGTGCTGCAGCGCGGGCCACGGCGTGTCGACCAGAAAGCGCTTGGGCATGAGGCGCTGCAGCTGTTCGCCCGCGTCTTTGGCGGCGTCTGGCGCGGCCTTGGTGTTGTCCTTGATCTTGCGCGCCGCGGCGGCGTATTCGGTCAGGATGACGCCCGCCATGCGCGCCACCTCGTTGGCGATCAGCGTCAGGCGCGCCCTGCCCTCGTCCACGCGGCGGGCAAAGTCCGCCTCGCTGGCGGGCAAGGGCTCGATCAGGAAGGCGCGGTCCAACGCCACGTCGATGATCTGCTGGCGCAGCTCTTCGGACGTGCCCAGCGCCATGTACGCCACCGACATCTTTTGCAGGTCGGGGATGTTCTTCTCGAGGTACTTCAGCGCGTCTTTCACCTGCAGCGCGAACAGGCGGCGCAGGCCCGTGCGGTGGCGGGCGGCGGCCACTTCGGGTTCGTCAAACACCTCGATCGTGACAGCGTCGCCCGCGTCGATCAGCGCCGGGAAGCCCACCAGCACCTGCCCCTTGCGGCGGATTTCCATCAGCTCGGGCAGCTCGCCAAAGTCCCATTGCGTGTGGCGGGCGTCGGATGCCGCAGCGGATTTTGCTTCTTTTTTAGTAGCTGACGGCGCTGGTGCAGCCTGCGCTGAAGGCTGTTTTTGCTCTGAATCGCTTTCACCGCCGCCCACCAGCTCGGCCTTGGCCGCCTTCAGCCCGGCCAGCGCCTGGAAGGCGCCGCGCGCCGCGCCGCCCAGCTCGGCCTTCAGCGCGGGCAGGTTGCGCCCTATGCCGCGCTGACGGCCGTTCTCATCGGCCACGCGGAAGTTCATGAACAGGTGCGCGGGCAGCATGTCCAGCTTGAAATCGGTGCGCTTCACGTCCAGGCTGGTCGCGTCGCGCACTTGCTTGAGCAGCGCGTCGGTCAGGCTGCCGTGGCCAAAGGCTTGCGAGCTGCCCAGCAGCGCGGTCAGGCGCGCGGCGCTTTCAGGCAGCGGCACGAAGCGGCTGCGCGGCTTTTGCGGCAGGCTTTTGAGCAGCGCCTGGATCTTGTCCTTCAGCATGCCGGGCACCAGCCATTCGGCGCGCGCCTCGCTCACCTGGTTCAGCACGAACAGCGGCACCGTCACCGTCAGGCCGTCCTTGGCGTCGCCCGGCTGGTGCAGGTAGGTGGCGGCGCAGTCCACGCCGCCCAGGCGAATCACCTTGGGGAAGGCGTCGGTGGTGATGCCTGCCGCTTCGTGGCGCATCAGCTCTTCGCGCGACAGGCGCAGCAGGTTCGGGTTGCCCTGGCTCGATTCGCGCCACCACTTTTCAAAGTCGCGCCCGTTGGTGATGTCTTGCGGAATCTGCTGGTCGTAGAAGGCGTAGATCAGCTCGTCGTCCACCAGCACGTCCTGGCGGCGGCTTTTGTGCTCCAGCTCTTCGACTTTGGCGATGGTTTTTTCATTGGCGGCCAGGAAAGGCAGGCGGCGCGCCCATTCCTCGGGCCACTCACCGCCGACCAGCGCTTCGCGGATGAAGATCTCGCGCGCGGCATGGGCGTCCACTGCGCCAAAGCTCTTGCGGCGCCCGCTGTACACCACCAGGCCGTACAGCGTGGCGCGCTCCAGCGCCACCACGTCCTGCGCTTTTTTCTCCCAATGCGGGTCGAGCAGCTGCTTCTTGAGCAGGTGGCCGCCCAGCTCTTCCAGCCACTGCGGCTCGATGGCGGCAATGCCGCGGCCAAACAGGCGCGTGGTTTCCACCAGCTCGGCGCACACGATCCACTTGCCGGGCTTCTTGCTGAGGTGCGCGCCGGGGTGGCGAAAGAACTTGATGCCGCGCGCGCCCAGGTATTCGCCGCTTTGCGCGTCGTCGCCTTCCAGCTTGCTGCCGATGTTGCCTAGCAGGCCGGCCAGCAGCGATTTGTGAACGGCCTCATACCCTGCAGGAGCAACTGGCCCCCACGCTCCGCGCTGCGCGTCTGCGCTGCCCCCCGAGGGGGCTCCGGCCGCCTTGGGGCGGCCCGGCGACGGCCGGTGGGTGCTTTCCAACCATCCTTGCTCGGCCACCACGGTGTGCAGCTGCGTGTGGATGTCGCGCCATTCGCGCACGCGGCGGATGTTGATGAAGTTCTGGCGCAGCAGGCTTTCCCACTGGCGGTTGCTGAGCTTGTGGCTGGCAGATTCGTCAGGGTGATGGGCCTGAACAGCTTCCAGCGCCCGCCCAGACTGCGCGGGCAGCTTCTCATTCGATAGCGCCTGGCGTGCCTGCGCCAAGGCCAGCGCCGCGCGCTGTGCCACCGGCAGCGCGGCCACGTTGACCGGCTGGCGGCGGGGGCCCTGCCCTTGCGCGGCTTCTTGAGCCGCCATTTCACGGCGCGTCATCGGCACCGATATCCGGCCGGCGCCGGGCCGCCCCAAGGCGGCCGGGGCCCCCTCGGGGGGCAGCGCAGCAGCGAAGCGCGGAGCGTGGGGGCCCGTTCCGCCACGAGCGTCGTGCAGCCATTTCCACAGGCGCAGGTAGCCGCTGAACTCGCTTTTCTCGTCGTCGAACTTGGCGTGCGCCTGGTCGGCCTGGGCTTGCTGCTCCAGCGGGCGGTCGCGCACGTCTTGCACGCTCAGCGCGGCGGCGATCACCAGCACTTCGCGCAGCGCGCCGCGTTCGCGCGCTTCCAGAATCATGCGGCCCACGCGCGGGTCCAGCGGCAGGCGGGCCAGCTCGCCGCCCAGCGGGGTGATCTGCTGCGCGTCGTCCACCGCACCCAGCTCGTTCAGCAGCTGGTAGCCGTCGGCAATGGCGCGGCCCGAGGGCGCGTCGATGAAGGGAAAGTCCTCCACGCGCCCGCCTTCGCCGCCCAGGTGCAGGCTTTTCATGCGCAGGATGACGCTGGCCAGCGATGAGCGCAGGATTTCCGGGTCGGTAAAGCGCGGGCGGCCGTTGAAGTCTTTCTCGTCGTACAGCCGGATCGCAATGCCTTCGGACACGCGCCCGCAGCGCCCGGCGCGCTGGTTGGCGGCGGCCTGGCTGACGGGTTCGACCAGCAGCTGCTCCACCTTGCTGCGATAACTGTAGCGCTTGACGCGCGCCGTGCCTGCGTCAATCACGTATTTGATGCCCGGCACCGTGAGCGAGGTTTCGGCCACGTTGGTGGCCAGCACGATGCGCGGCGCGCCGTGCGTGTCGAACACGCGGTCTTGCTCGGCCTGGCTGAGGCGGGCGAACAGCGGCAGCACCTCGGCGCCGCGCGTCAGCGCGCCCTGCGCCAGGTGCTTGCGCAGGTGGTCGGCGGCTTCGCGGATTTCGCGCTCGCCCGGCAGGAAGACGAGGATGTCGCCGCCGGGGCGCCCCACCCACAGTTGATCCACCGCATCGCCAATGGCGTCGTTCAGGTCGCGCTCGCGGCTTTCCTCGAACGGCGTGTAGCGAATTTCGACCGGGTAGGTGCGCCCCGACACCATCAGCACCGGCGCAGGCCGAAACTCGCCCCCACGCTCCCCCACTTCGTGTGGTGCGCTGCCCCCCGAGGGGGCCGCGCCCGGCTGGGGGCGGCCCGGCGCCGGGCAATAGCTTCCAAAGTGCTTGGCGAACCGGTCGGCGTCGATGGTGGCCGAGGTGACGATCACCTTGAGGTCGGGCCGGCGCGGCAATATCTGCTTGAGGTAGCCCAGCAGAAAGTCGATGTTCAGGCTGCGCTCGTGCGCCTCGTCGATGATGATCGTGTCGTAGGCCTTGAGCAGCGGGTCGGTCTGCGTTTCGGCCAGCAAGATGCCGTCCGTCATCAGCTTGACCGAGGCGTCCTTGCCCAACCGGTCGTTGAAGCGCACCTTGTAGCCCACCACATCGCCCAGCGGCGTATTCAGCTCTTCGGCGATGCGCTTGGCCACGCTGGTCGCGGCGATGCGGCGCGGCTGGGTGTGGCCGATCAGGCGGCCGCGCTCGCCGGGCTTGGCGTTCAGGCGCCCACGGCCCATCGCCAAGGCGATCTTGGGCAGCTGCGTGGTCTTGCCTGAGCCGGTTTCGCCGCAGACGATGATGACCTGGTGCGCGTCGAGCGCGGCCATGATCTCGTCCTTGCGAGCGGAAACGGGCAGGTTGTCGGGAAAGTCGATCCGTAACGGCATGGGGGCGTGATTATCCAAGGTGCGGCCAGGCGGCGCATTCACAAGCGATGGCGCGCTGGTCATGGCCGGTCGCGGGCTGCTGTGGGTGCGGGCTGCGCACCGCCGCTTGGCAAAATCGCTGCATGTCCGCGCCCATGAATGCTGCTGCACCCTTATCGACCCCCACGGGTGCCACGCCAGCCGCCAGCCCCGGCGCACCGCGCCACGTGGTGGTGGCAGGCGCGGGCTTCATCGGCCTGGCCAGCGCGATCGAGCTGCGCGGCGCTGGTTGGGATGTGACGCTGGTGGACCCAGGCCCGTCCGGCGGCGAACAGGCCGCCAGCTACGGCAACGCCGGCTGGCTGTCTTCGCACTCCATCCTGCCGCCCGCCAGCCCGGGTGTATGGCGCCAGGTGCCGGGCTGGCTGATGGACCCACTGGGGCCGCTGGCGCTGCGCTGGTCGTACCTGCCGCGCGCCCTGCCCTGGCTGTGGCGCTATCTGGAGTCGGCCAGCACGCAGGCCAAGGTGCGGCGCACCGCCCACGCGCTGCGCAGCCTGCTGCAAGGCGCGGCGCTGCTGCACCAGGATCTGGCGCAGCGCGCCGGGGCCAGCCATTTGCTGGCGCACCAGGGCGTTTTGCACGTCTACCGCAGCCGCGCCGATTTCGTCGCCGACGCCTTCGCCTGGGACGTGCGCCGCCAGGAAGGCATAACCTGGACCGAATGGGACGCCGACACGCTGCGCACGCGCGAGCCCGATCTGGCGCCCGACTACGGCTTTGCCGTGCACGTGGCCGAGGCCGGGCACTGCCGCAACCCTGGCGCGTACGCCGCGGCGCTGGCCGCGCACGCGCAGGCGATCGGCGTGCGGCGCATCACCGCGCGCGCCACCGGGCTGCGCGCCTCGGGCGGTCGCCTGCAGGCGGTGCAGACCGACCAGGGCGACATCGCCGCCGATGCGCTGGTGATCGCCGCCGGCGCCTATTCGCTGCCGCTGGCACAGGCGGCGGGCGACCGCGTCAGCCTGGATGCCGAGCGCGGCTACCACGTGACGCTGGCGCCCGTGGACGATGCGGCCGCCCAGCCCGCCCCGCGCACCCCCATGATGGTGATGGACCGCAAGCTGATCGTGCACCGCATGGATTGCGGCCTGCGCGTGGCCGGGCAGGTCGAGATTGCAGGCAACGACGCCCCGCCCGACTGGCGCCGCGCAGAAGTGCTGCGCCAGCACCTGGGCGCGCTGTTCCCCGCGATCAGTGACGAGCAGCTGAATGGCGGGCGCGTCTGGATGGGCCGGCGCCCCTCCACGCCCGACGGCCTGCCCTGCATCGGCCTGGCCAGCGGCTGCCAGGGCGTGGTGCACGCCTATGGGCACGGGCACGTCGGCCTGGGCAGTTCGGCGCGCACGGGCCGGCTGGTGGCACAGCTGCTGCAAGGCGCCACGCCAGACATCGACCTGGCCCCGTTCAGCCCGCAGCGCTTTGCGGCGCGCGCCGCGTAGGTCAAGCAGCCACGTCAGACGATTCGGCCTTCGGGCCGAAGGCGGCCTTTGCAGCCTTTGCTGTCTCTGCGTGACTGCGGGAATGTCCCAAGCCGCACGCGGCCGCCACGGCGCGCTCAGCCGCTAGCATCCTGAACGCCGCGCGCCAGGCCCGTCGATCTGGCTGCGGCACTTCAACCCGCTTTCGTTTTGTGAGGAGACACCATGCACTTTCGCTCCCTGATTTCCCTGGC
This sequence comes from Ottowia oryzae, assembly GCF_003008535.1. Taxonomy (NCBI): domain Bacteria; kingdom Pseudomonadati; phylum Pseudomonadota; class Betaproteobacteria; order Burkholderiales; family Comamonadaceae; genus Ottowia; species Ottowia oryzae. Next base: position 2,499,733 of record NZ_CP027666.1, on the reverse strand, counting down.
CGCTGCGGCCGCCTTGCTGGGCGGCTGCGCCAGCGCGCCCGACGTGCGCCAGGTCACCGCGCCTGAAAAGAACGCTGGCATTGGCGGCAACACCCCCGCCGGCACGGTGGACTTGGCGGCGCACAAGCTGGCTGGCGCGCCGGGCGACTACGAGTTGCGCGCCCGCCTGCTGACCATCGCGCCGGATGGCGGTGCCGCGGCGCACCCGCACGCCGGGCAGCCCGGCATCGTGCGCGTGATCAAAGGCACCATCGTCGAAGGCCGTGGCAGCGCCCAGCGCGTGTTGAAGGCGGGCGATTTCTGGATGGAAAACGCCGACACCACGCACTGGTTCCGCAACCCCAGCCAGACCGAACCTGCCGAGCTGTGGGCGGTGGACATCGTGCCCAAGAAGAAGTGACGGCGCGCACGGCTTGAGTGCAGCCGTGCTATGAACAAAATAGCTGCCAGCGCTGGTGCATCGTGCGCTGGCGGCCATTTTCACTCGTGAAGGCGTGGCGGGCGCGCCACAACCATCTTGGCAAACCGCGCCTGCGTGCGCACAATCCGCCCCTTCCTTTTCCTGGCCAGTCCAGCCGCCCGCAACGAACGACCTTGCGGGCAACGCAACCCTCCAGGAGGTTTTGAAAGATGACCTTGATTCATTTCTCGCACACCTGACGCACTCCCATTTCAGCCCCGGCTGGGAGTGAGCGTCTTCGCCCCCCAGCCGCTGGCCTAGCAAAAGCCCTCGGCAGCCTGATCGACGCCGGGGTTTTTTTGCTTTTGGAGTGCACATGAGTGCCAAAACCTTCTCGCGCGCCGCCAGCGGTGTCGCGCGGGCCAATCTGAAACAACTCGGCCGCATGCGCGCGCCATTGGCGCTGCAACTGCCACCGCCGCCGCCCCGCAACCACGTGGCGCAAGCCCTGGCCGCACGCAGCGCCAGCAGCGCCGCTGGCCGCCACATCCGCAGCCAAGGTGCCCAGCGCCGCGCGGACCGCGTGGCCCTGCAAAAGGCCATGCGTCAGAACTGGGGTGATTGACGTGGATTGGACTGACACCCGCCAGCTGCCGCGGGAAGCGCTGAACGCACCACTGGCCGAGCGCGGGCTATCCGTGGCGGCGTTCTGTACGCGGCGGCGACACTCAGCGCAGCGCGATGGCGTGACGCCGCAGCGCCGCCCTCGCCCATCCAGACGAGCTGGTCGCTATCGTAAAGCTAGCTGCCAGCGCAGGATGGGCGGGCGCCAGAGCCTGATTTGACCCTCAACGCCCAATGACGCGCTTCACGCCCGGCGGGCTCACACCATGCCCGCCAGGCGCTGCCGCACGATCTGCTGCGCCTCGGCCATGATGCGGTCGATCAGCTCTTTCACCGTGGGGATGTCGTGGATCAGCCCGGCCACCATGCCGCACGACCAGGCGCCCGCATCCATCTCGCCGTGCTTCATCACCTTGGGGTACACGCCGCCCACCTCGTCGATGATGTCGGCAAAGCTGATTTGGTCGCCCAGCGCCTTTTCCTTGGCCAGAAGGCGCTCTACGCCCGCGTTGTTCAGCACGCGTTCGGTGTTGCGCAGCGGGCGCATCACCAGGCGCGTGTCCAGCTCGCTGGCGGCCAGGATGGCCTGCTTCACGTTGTCGTGCACCGGCGCCTCTTGGGTGGCGATGAAGCGCGTGCCCATGTTCATGCCCTCGGCGCCCAGCGCCATGGCTGCCACCAGCGAGCGGCCATCGGCCATGCCGCCCGATGCGATGAAGGGGATCGTCAACTGCTCGGCCGCGCGCGGCAGCAGGATGAAGTTGGGCACGTCATCCTCGCCGGGGTGGCCGCCGCATTCAAAGCCGTCCACGCTCACCGCGTCGCAGCCAATCGCCTCGGCCTTCAGCGCGTGGCGCACCGAGGTGCATTTGTGCACCACCTTGATGCCCGCTTCTTTCAGCATCGGCATCCATTGCTGCGGGTTGTTGCCCGCCGTTTCCACCACCTTGATGCCGCCTTCGATGATGCTGCGCACGTAGCCGGGGTAGTCAGGCGGGGTGCGCGCCGGCAAAAAAGTGAGGTTCACGCCAAAAGGCTGATCCGTCATGCTGCGGCAGCGGGCGATTTCCTCGGCCAGCGCAGCGGGCGAAGGCTGCGTCAGCGCCGTCAAGATGCCCAGACCGCCCGCGTTGGACACGGCCGAGGCCAGCTCGGCCAGGCCGACGAAGTGCATGCCGCCCTGCACGATGGGGTAGCGGATGCCAAGCAGTTCGGTGATGCGTGTGCGCATGGGGTTCCTTGGGTTGCCAACGGGTTGAGACACTTCGCGCGCATTGTGGCCAAAGCCTTGATGGGGGCCAGCACGCAGGCGACACGGGTTGGATCCGCTAACGCGAGGCGGCGGCGCGGATGGGCGTGGCCAGCCCACACGCGCTGAAGTGAAGTGCAACGCTGGCCAGGTCACGGTGGTGGCCCGTCTTCGCCGCGCCAAGAATGGCGGTCATTTTGGCTTCCAGCGCTGGCCGGTAGTGCGCCGGCAGCTATCAATAACAGAGTGTGCGGGTATGGCGGCGCGGCCCGCCTTGCGTGGTGGGCGTCGTTAGAATCGCGCCAACCCCGCGCCAACCCCGCGCCACTGCGCTGCGCCGCGCCCTGCTGGCCGGGCCGCCCTCTCGCCCACCCTGAATCCCCCAACCCACGCCGATGTCCGCTGTTTTCAACTTCACCTTCGTGCCCTGGTTTCGCGCCGTCGCGCCGTACATCCACATGCACCGTGGCAAGACCTTCGTGGTGGGCCTGACGGGCGAGGCGATTGCGGCGGGCAAGCTGGCCAACATCGCCACCGATCTGGCGCTGATCCAGAGCATGGGCGTGAAAATCGTGCTGGTGCACGGCTTTCGTCCGCAGGTCAACGAGCAGCTGCGTGTCAAAGGGTATGAGCCGCGCTATGCCCAGGGCCACCGCATCACCGACGAGGCGGCGCTGGACGCCGCGCAAGAGGCCGCGGGCCAGCTGCGCTACGAGATCGAAGCCGCCTTCAGCCAGGGCCTGCCCAACACGCCCATGGCGGGCAGCAAGGTGCGGGTGATTTCGGGCAACTTCATCACCGCGCGGCCCATGGGCATCATCGACGGGGTGGATTTCAAGCACACCGGCGTGGTGCGCAAGGTGGATACGGCGGGCATCAGCCATTCGCTGGACACGGGTGCGCTGGTGCTGATCTCACCCTTCGGCTTTTCGCCCACGGGCGAGGCGTTCAACCTGGCGATGGAAGAAGTGGCCACGTCGGTCGCTATCGCGCTGCAGGCGGACAAGCTGATTTTTCTAACCGAAAAGCCGGGCATCCGCGTGCACCCGACCGAGCCAGAGTCGGACGACAACCCGATCGACACCGAAATCCCCCTGGCTGAAGCGCAAGCCCTGCTGTCGCGCCTGCCGCCGCCCGAGTTGCCGAACGACGTGGGCTTTTACCTGCGCCACTGCGTCAGCGCCTGCCTGCACGGCGTGGAACGCAGCCACATCCTGCCCTTCGCGGTGGACGGTTCGCTGCTGCTGGAGGTGTACGTGCACGACGGCATCGGCACGATGGTGGTCGATGAAAAGCTGGAAAGCCTGCGCGAAGCCACGCACGACGATGTGGGCGGCATCCTGCAGCTGATCGAGCCTTTCGAGAAGGACGGCACGCTGGTCAAGCGCAGCCGCACCGAGATCGAGCGCGACATCGAGAACTACACCATCGTCGAGCACGACGGCGTGATCTTTGCCTGTGCCGCGCTGTACCCCTACCCCGAGGCCAAGACGGCCGAGATGGCGGCGCTGACGGTGTCCCCGCAAAGCCAGGGCCAGGGCGACGGCGAGAAGATCCTCAAGCGCATCGAGCAGCGCGCGCGCGCCATCGGCCTGCAGAGCATCTTCGTGCTCACCACCCGCACCATGCACTGGTTCATCAAGCGCGGCTTTCAGCCCGTGGACCCGGAATGGCTGCCCGAAGCCCGCAAGCGCAAGTACAACTGGGATCGCAAGAGCCAGGTGCTGGTCAAGAAGCTTTGACGCGGGCTGTTGGCTGAGCAGCGGTCTCGGGCGCGCTGCTGCGCCGAGCGTGTTTTTCAGGCGGCCGCTGCGTCAGGCGGCACCCGCTGGCGTACCCTGACGCCAGCTCGCCGCCCCTGACATGGACTTCTGTCATGGGGGCGGCCCCTTCTCCTACGGTGCAGCGCGGCCAGTCTGCCTAAAGTAGCTTCCATCGTGCCCGGGCAGGCACCCGCGCTGACAGGTCCGGGCGAAATCTCTGGCTCAAGGGAGTCGCAAGATGGAAATCGTTTGGTTCTTGATCGTCGGCCTGATCGCCGGCTGGCTGGCCAGCATGCTGGTCAAGGGTGGCGGCTATGGCCTGCTGGGCGACATGGTCGTGGGCGTGCTGGGCGCGTTTCTCGGCGGCTTCCTGTTCGGCACCTTGGGTTTCGCTGTGGATGGCGGCTTGCTGGGCAGCATTCTGGTGGCCACGGTGGGCGCCGTGACCCTGATCATCCTGCTGCGGGTGATCAAGCGGGTGTGAGCCGCCTAGGCGGGCGCCGCCGCTGAATCAGGTCGGCACGCTGCTGACGACGGCGATCAGCGCCAGATGAGCCAGAGCCATAGCACCATGAAAACGAGCAGCGCAGCGATGGCCACCCGCTGGACCTTGCCCGCTCTGCGCTGCAAGGCCAAGGATTGATCCACCGCCACCTTGGCCTGCGCCCGATCGTCCAGCGCCTGGCGCTGAAGGCGCAGGCGCTCGCTTTGAAGGTCGCGGATTTCCGTCAGCAGCCGGACGATTTCGGCGGAATCAGCGCTTCGGTCGCCCGATGTCGGCTGCGGGTTCAATGCGGTCTCCAGGTGCCTAGGGTGTGCGAGCCGCGCTCAGGCCGGCATGGCGCCGTTGCGCTGGCGCGGCAGTTTCAGCAGCGTGGCGATGATCACCACGATGAAGATCACGAACCACACGAACGACCAGTTGGCGATGGTGCCGCCCAGGAATGTCCAGTCGATGGCGCTGCAGTCGCCGCTGCCCTTGAAGATCATCGGAATGGCGCGCTGCAGGGGGAAGGATTCGATCATCCCGTAAAGGTCGCGCCCGCAGGTGGCGAATTCAGGCGGGTTCCACTGCAGCCAGCTCTGGCGTGCAGCGGTGAAGGCACCAAAGCCCGCCACGCCGACAGACAGCAGCCCCCAAAAGCGCCAGGCCGACGGTTTGCCGGTGAACGCCGCGATGGCGCAGAACACGCCGACGATGATCAGCGCGTAACGCTGCACGATGCACATCGGGCAAGGCTCAAGCCCCACCACGTTCTGCAGATAGAAGATGCCGAAGGCCAGCATGGCGGCGCACAGCACGGCGATGCTGCCGAACACGCGGCGCGGGTGAGACAAGATGGTGTTGATCAAGAGATTCCCCTGGAAGCGGATAAGCGCGGTCTGCGCGGCCCCCACTGGACAGTGGGCGCTGCCCGGCGGTTCCCGCCTGCCGACGCGCGGTGTTTTGCACACGGATGAGCGGCGGTTGCAATGGACGGGCCATTTATCAGGCGGGCCATTTGCTATCTAAAAGCTAGCTTTCAGCGCAGACTGGACGGGCGCTGGAGCCCTATTCTATGCGATACGGCAGCGCATGGCCGTAAACCGCACCCCGCAGTGCAGCGCCACGCGGCAAAGCCCACAAAGCACTGCAGGCGCCGAAGCGCCTGACCGGAGCTGGCCCGCCGCTGGCGCGGGCCTGATTGCCTGCCGCTTACTTCTTCGCGGTCTGCTTCACCCAGGCGATGAAGTTGTTCATGATGTTCTGCGCGAACTCCTTGCTGGCGGGGCCGACTTCGCCGTTCACCACCAGGCCGTCTTTCCACTGGATGAACGCCTCATTGCCCGGCAGCGTGGGCATGTTCAGGTAGGCCAGCACGTTGTGCAGGTGCTGCTGCGCCATGGCGGTGCCGATGGCGCCGACCGACACGCCCAGCACGGCGGCGGATTTGCCCGACCACACGCTCTTGCCCCAAGGGCGCGAACCTTGGTCGATGGCGTTTTTCAGCACGCCGGGCACCGAGCGGTTGTATTCCGGGGTGAAGAACAGCACGGCGTCGGCGGCCTTGATCTCATCGCGCAGGCGCGCCACGGCGGGCACGGGGGCGGCCGCGTCGCTGTCCTGGTCGTACAGAGGCAGATCGTCAATGCGGATGAAGTTGAACTTCACATCCTGGGGCGCCAGCTTGACGAAGGCTTCGGCGAACTGGCGGTTGAACGATTCTTTGCGGATGCTGCCAACCACAACGGCGATCTGAATCTGGCTCATGAGTAAAACTCCTCTGTGAATGAAAGAAAGGGAACAGGCAAAAAGCATACTGCGGCGGCCCCAAGGGGCTGAAACCCGGGTGCCACCGCTATCGCCGCGCATCTTGCGCCCTTTTCAAAAGCCCCGCCGATGCGGGTAAACCCTCAATTGGTGTAGCGCGCGGGCGCATGCTCATAATGGGTTGATGGTCACTTCTGCGCCTTCCGCACGCCTTTCCCACCCCGACGCACCGGACGAAGGCATGGTGCCGTTGGCGGCTGGCGTCCCTGCGGACGGGGCTGAGGCCGATGGCCCGGGCTCGCCCAAGCGCCAGCGCCGCATCCAGTCGATTGACGTGGGCATGCGCGTGCTGCAGGCGCTGACGGAACAGCGCCGCCCGCTGCCGCTGAAAGCGCTGGCGCAACTGGCGGGTATGCCGCCCGGCAAGGCGCACCCCTACTTGGTCAGCTTCATGGCCGCCGGCATGGTCAAGCAAAGCCCGCTCACGGGCCACTACGAGCTGGGACCGATGGCGCTGCAGATGGGCCTGGCCGCGCTGCAGCAGCTGGACCCGCTGACTGAAGCCAGCCAGGAGGCTGCGCTGCTCGCCGCGCGCGCCGATCTCAGCGTGGCCCTGGCCGTGTGGGGGCACCTGGGCCCCACCGTGGTGCGACTGGACGAGCCGCGCTACCCGCTGCACGTGAACCTGCGCGTGGGTGCCGTGATGTCGCTTTTCAACACCATCACCGGCCGCGTGTTTGCCGCCTACCTGCCCGAAAAAATGGTGCGCACCATGCTGGAGGACGAGCACCGCCGCGTGGTGGGCGGCGGTTCGGCCTCATTCGATGCGCCCGAAGTGCAGCAACTGCTGGCCGACATTCGCGCCACTGGCATGGGCCGCGGCGTATCCATGCCGCAGCCTGGGGTCAACACTTTGTGTGCGCCGGTGTTCGATGCTGGCGGGCAGCTCGCGCTGGTCATGACCATGATCGGCCCCCAAGGCATCTTTGACGCCGATGTGCACGGCCCTGCAGCGGCCCTGCTGCGCGAACACGCGGGGAATGTGTCGCGGCGCTTGGGGTATCAGGTGGGCGCGGGCTCGGCCTGAGATTGCCTAGGGTGGCGCTGATGGCACGCGCAACATCCGCCGCAGCGCGATCCGGCGTAGGCTTTCGGTTCGCGGTGTGATCGAAGACGGGTTGATTGGCGTGCGCGCCGGCAACCGGGCAGCTCAGCCCCGTGTCAGGCGCGCCGTTGCAGGCCGATCGCCCTGCGCGCGTTGATGCCCTGTCAATCGTGAAGAAGCGGGCGGCGGAGCACAGCGGGGCGGGCAGCGCCATTCTCAACGTGTGATTGCCACCGTTTTTCTAGCCCTTCAATCGCCCCGGCAAAGCCACCACGGCCCGTGTGCCCATCTTGGGCCACGTCGCCATGTTTTGACCTCTCGCAATACTATTGCGAATCATACGCATTTGCGTTTGTATTAAAGGAGCAAGCATGGCCTATACCCTACCCCCGCTGCCGTACGCCTACGACGCGCTGGAGCCGGACATCGACGCACGCACGATGGAGATCCATTACACCAAGCACCATCAGGCCTATGTCAACAACCTGAACGCGGCGGTGGAAGGCACTCCGTTCGCCGACGAGCCCGTCGAGGCGCTGATCGCCAAGCTGGACCGCCTGCCCGAAGCCACCCGCATCGCGGTGCGCAACAACGGCGGCGGCCACGCCAACCACAGCCTGTTCTGGACGGTGATGGCACCCGCCGGCCAGGGCGGTGGCGTGCCGACGGGCGCGTTGGCCGCAGCCATCGATGCCGATCTGGGCGGGTTCGACGCGTTCAAGGACGCCTTCACCAAGGCCGCCATCTCGCGCTTCGGCAGTGGCTGGGCGTGGCTGGTGGTGAACGCGCAAGGCCAGCTGGCTGTCGAAAGCAGTGGCAATCAAGACAGCCCGCTGATGCGCGGCATTGGCTCCGGCGCCACGCCCATCCTGGGCCTGGACGTGTGGGAGCACGCGTACTACCTGAAGTACCAGAACCGCCGCCCCGAATACATCGCCGCGTTCTACAACGTGGTGAATTGGCCCGAAGTGGCCCGTCGCCACCAAGCGGCCCTGGCGCAACCCACCAAGTAAGGCGCCGCACCCGATCCATTGCCTGCCGTCCCCAGTTTCTGGAGGCCTTGTATGAACACCCACCGCATCTCTGACCGCGTACCCCCTCGCCTCCAACTGAAAGCCCGCGAATGGCTGGGCCTGGCCATCGTCGTGGCGGGCGCACTGGTGCTGGGCGCCGAGTTTTGGCAGTACGTGACGGCGCGGCCCGTGGTGTGGAATGCGTTCGTGGGCGGCTCCGTAGCCGCACTGGCCACTGCGCTGGGCACGCTGCCGGTGGTGTTTTCGCAAACCCTGTCAGAGCGCGTGCAAGACACGCTGTTTGGCTTTGGCGCGGGCGTCATGCTGGCGGCTTGCGCGTTTTCGCTGATCCTGCCTGGGCTGGATGCGGCGCGCGCCCTGGGCATTGGCGGAGGCAGCGGCTGGGCGGCCGGTGGTGTGGTGGGCGCGTCCATCTTGCTGGGCGGCGCAGCGCTGATGCTGATGGACAAGCTGCTGCCGCACGAGCATTTCATCAAAGGCCGCGAAGGGATGGACGGCGAAACCGCCCGCAAGCTGCGCCGCACCTGGCTGTTCGTCTTCGCCATCGCCCTGCACAACCTGCCCGAGGGGCTGGCCATTGGCGTGGGCTACGCGGGCAACGACGGTCTGCGGGGCAACGCGCTGGCCACCGGCATCGCCATTCAGGACGTGCCCGAGGGCCTGGTCGTCGCCGTGGCGTTGCTGGCCGCGGGCTACCGCCGCAGCCTGGCGGTGGGGCTAGGCATGGCGTCGGGCCTGGTGGAGCCCTTGGGCGCCGTGCTGGGCGCGGCCGTGGTGGGCTGGTCGGCCAGCCTGCTGCCCTGGGGCCTGGGCTTTGCGGGCGGCGCGATGCTGTTCGTGATCAGCCACGAGATCATTCCCGAATCGCACCGCAAGGGCCATGAGGCCTTCGCCACCAGCGGACTCATGATCGGCTTCGTGATGATGATGCTGCTGGACACGGCGCTGGGTTGATCTGGCCTAGCTGGCGCGCCGGTGGCAAGAAAAAAAGGCCTCTGGCGCAGGCTGCACCAGCGCCGGCAGCTATCATTTTTGATTGAATCTGGCGCAGGCGGGGCGTCAGCCGCGCGCTGGCTGCGCATCGGCCGCGTCATCCTCCGTGGCGGGTCGGCGTGCGTAACGCTGGGCCAGCACGGCGCAGACCATCAGCTGAATCTGGTGAAACAGCATCAGCGGCAGCACGATCGCCCCCACCTGCGATGCCGGAAACAGCACCTTGGCCATGGGCACGCCGCTGGCCAGGCTCTTCTTGGAGCCGCAGAAGACGATGGTGATCTCGTCCGCCTTGTCAAAGCCCAGCTTGCGCGCAGCCAGGGTGGTCAGCGTCAGCGCCAGCGCCAGCAGCACGGCGCAAACCACCAGCAGCCCGCCCAGCGCTTCTAGCGGCACCTGCTTCCACAGCCCTTCAATCACCGCCGCGCTGAAGGCGGTGTAGACCACCAGCAGGATCGAGCCCTGGTCGACAAACTTCAGCACCGCGGCGTTGCGGCGCACGAAGTCGCCAATCCACGGGCGCAGCAGGTGCCCGGCGACAAACGGCAGCATCAGCTGCAGCAGGATGCGCCCCACCGAATCCAGCGACACGCCCGCCCCGCCGTGCGGCAGCACCACGGTATTGACCAAGAGCGGCGTGACAAACACGCCCAGCAAGGTAGAAGCCGACGCACTGCACACGGCGGCCGGCACATTGCCCCTGGCCAAAGACGTGAAGGCGATGGCCGACTGCACGGTGGCCGGCAGCACGCACAGATAAAGCACGCCCACGTACAGCGCCGGCGTGACCAGCGGCGCCAGCACCGGCTTGAGCGCCAGTCCCAGCAGCGGAAACAGCACAAACGTGGCGCAAAACACCAGCAGGTGCAGGCGCCAGTGGGTGATGCCGTTGAGGATCGCCTCGCGCGACAGCTTGGCGCCGTGCAGAAAAAACAGCAGCGCGATGGCCAGCGTGGTCAGCCCATCGAAAAACTGCGCCGCGCGCCCGCTGGCGGGCAACAGCGTGGCCAGCAACACGGTGGTGAGCAGCGCCAGGGTGAAGTTGTCGGGAAGAAAGCGGGAACGTGCCATGGGCGCAATTGGGCCCGTTTGGCATTGAAAAGTAAAATGTATTTATCTGATAGATATATTCATCAGAATCATGATGTACCCAGATTCACGCGATGACGCCGGGCTGCGCGGCAGGCGCGGAGCCCTGCCCCACGCGCGCCCCAGCGCTTGCCCACCACCACCCACCCCATGCCCGCACCGCGCCCGATGAACGTCACCCTGCGCCAGCTGCGCGTGTTCCGCGCCGTCGCGCTGGAGCGCAACTTCAGCCGCGCCGGTGACAGCGTCGGCCTGACGCAGCCGGCCGTCAGCCGCTCGGTGGGCGAGCTGGAATCGCAGCTGGGCCTGAAGCTGCTCGACCGCACCACGCGCGAAGTGGCCTTGACCGAGGCTGGCCATTCGCTGGCCGCCCGGCTCGACCGCCTGCTGGACGAGCTCGATCAAACCCTGCAGGACGTGGGCGGCATGGCGCAGGCGCGGCGCGGCAAGGTGCGCGTGGCCAGCAGCCCCACTCTGTCGGCCAACCTGATGCCCGCGTGCATCGCCGCGCTGGCGCAGGCCGAGCCCGACATCCAGCTGGTGCTGCTCGACCGCATCCAGCAGGATGTGCTGGGCAGCGTGCACGCGGGCGAGGTGGACTTCGGCGTGGTGATCGAGCCTTCCGCCACCGACGACCTGCACTGCGAAAGCATCATGCGCGACCCTTTCGTGCTGGTGGCGCCGGTCGGCCACCCGCTGACCCTCAGCGGCGCGGTGCCGTGGCAGGCGCTGGACGGGCAGGCGTTGGTGCTGCTGGACCACGCCTCGGGCAGCCGCCGCCTGATCGATGCCGCGCTGGCGCGGCACGGCGCGCACTGCACCGTCGCGCAAGAAGTGGGCCACCCGACGACGGTGTTCCGCATGGTTGAGGCGGGCATCGGCATCAGCGTGATGCCCGCGCTGGCGCTGCCCCCGCAGGAGCTGGGCCACCTGGCCATCAGCCCGCTGACGCCCACGGTTGAGCGCGACATCGTGCTGGTACACCGCCGCAACCGCGCACCCTCGCCCCTGGCGCAGCGCGTGTGGGCGCTGGTGCGGCAAGCGGCGCCAGCGCGCGGCTTAAACGGCGGCCCACAAAATTAGTTATTTGCGAATTCGTTGACTGTTATTTAATTTGAACCCACAATCCGGCCACATTGCCCAAGAATCACCCACGGAGACAAAGCGCATGGCCGAAAAGAAATTCGCCTCCCAGGCCGACCTGGAAGCCAAGAAGATCAGCTGGGAACGCCTGAGTGACAACGCCTACGCCTACACGGCCGAGGGCGACCCGAACACCGGCGTCATCATTGGCGACGACGCGGTGATGATCATCGACGCCACCGCCACGCCCGTGGCGGCGCAAGGCGTGATCCAGAAGGTGCGCGAGATCACCGACAAGCCGATCAAATACGTGGTGCTGACGCACTACCACGCCGTGCGCGTGCTGGGCGCCAGCGGCTACCAGGGCGAGGGGCTGCAGCAGATCATTGCCAGCCAGGACACGCGCGACTTGATCGTCGAGCGCGGCCAGCAAGACATGGACTCCGAGATTGGCCGCTTCCCGCGCCTGTTCCAGGCCGTGGAAAGCGTGCCCGGCCTGACCTGGCCCACGCTGACCTTCCAGGGCGAGATGACGCTCTGGCTGGGCCAGCTGGAAGTGAAGATCCAGCAGATTGGCCGCGGCCACACCAAGGGCGACACCATCGTCTACCTGCCCAGCCAGAACATCTGCTTCTCGGGCGATCTGGTCGAGGCCGACGCCGCCTGCTACACGGGCGATGCGTATCTGGCCGACTGGCCGCAAACGCTGGACAAACTGGCCGCCTTCGGCTTCGATAAGCTGGTGCCGGGCCGCGGCCCGGCGCTGACCACGCCCGCCGCCGTACAAAAAGGCCTGGCCTACACGCGCGACTTTGTCAGCACCCTGTACACCAGCGCGCAAGAGGCGGTCGCCTTGGGGCTGGACCTGAACGCCTGCATGAAGCACACGCGCAAGGCGATGGACCCGAAGTTCGCGCAGGTCTTTATCTACGAGCACTGCCTGCCCTTTGACGTGACCCGCGCGCACGACGAGGCCAGCGGCATCCGCGACCCACGCATCTGGACGGCCGAGCGGGATACGCAGATGTGGCATGAACTGCAGAAGGAAACCCCCTGAGGCGCTGACGCGCCTTCCCCCTTTTGCTTCGCTAGGGGGACAACGCCAGTTCCCGGCGCAGGTCCGGGAACGGCGCTCACTGGTGACGGCGCGCGCTTCGCACAGCGATGGGGCGGTGGCGGTCGGGCGGTGATCTACGGCGCGGTTCAAGCCGGTGGTAACTACTGATTTGATAGCTGCTACCGCACTGTGCATGGGCGCCAGAGGCCCAAAACACTTATAAAAAAAGCGACGGCATTGACCGGTCGCAGGAGACAAGCAGGTGCAAAAAACGTTCACCTACCCCAAGTTTGAGTACGTCACGCCGCCAGAGCTGGCGGGCGCGGGCGCGGCGCCGGGGCATTACCCGGTGGTCGTGGTCGGCGCGGGCCCGGTGGGCTTGGCCACGGCGATCGATCTGGCGCAGCAGGGGCAGCCGGTGCTGCTGCTGGACGATGACGACACGGTGTCCATCGGCTCGCGCGGGGTGTGCTACGCCAAGCGCACGCTGGAGGTGCTGGACCGCATCGGCTGCGACAACCGCTTCGTGGACAAGGGCGTCAGCTGGGACGTGGGCCGCACCTTCTTTGGCGAGGGTGAGGTGTTCAACTTCAACCTGCGCCCGCAGGCTGGGCACCTGCGCCCCGGCATGATCAACCTGCAGCAGTACTACCTGGAAGAGTTCCTCATCCAGCGCAGCGATGAGCTGCCCGCGCTGCAAAAACGCTTCAAGAACAAGGTGACCGCCGTGACGCCCGGCGCCGACCGCGTCACGCTGCAGGTGGATACGCCCGACGGCCCCTACGCCCTCACCACCGACTGGCTGGTGGTGGCCGACGGCGCGCGCAGCCCCATCCGCACCCTGCTGGGCCTGGACATCGAGGGTCAGGTGTTCAAAGACCGCTTCCTGATCGCCGACGTGGTGATGAAGGCCGACTTTCCGGCCGAGCGCTGGTTCTGGTTCGACCCGCCTTTTCACCCCAACCAGAGCGTGCTGCTGCACAAGCAGGCCGACAACGTGTGGCGCATCGACTTCCAGCTGGGCTGGGACGCCGACCCGGTGGAAGAGAAAAAGCCCGAGAACGTGATCCCGCGCATCCGCGCCATGTTGGGCGATGACCGTGAATTCGAGCTGGAATGGGTCAGCGTCTACACCTTCCAGTGCCGGCGCATGAACCGCTTCACCCACGGGCGCGTGCTGTTCGTGGGTGATGCGGCGCATCAGGTGTCGCCCTTCGGCGCGCGCGGCGCCAACAGCGGCATTCAGGACGCAGACAACCTGGGCTGGAAGCTCAAGCTGGTCATGACGGGCCAGGCCCCCGCCACGTTGCTGGACACCTACCACCACGAGCGCGCCTTCGCGGCGGATGAAAACCTGCTGAATTCCACCCGCTCCACCGACTTCATCACCCCCAAAAGCGCCACCAGCAAGCTGTTTCGCAATGCCGTGCTGCAGCTGGCCGGGCGCTACCCGTTTGCCCGCGCGCTGGTCAATTCGGGCCGCCTGTCGGTGCCCACCTGGCTGGTCGACTCGCCACTGAACACGCCCGACAGCGATGAAGGCGCGCACGCGTTCTCTGGCCAGATGATGCCCGGCGCCCCGCTGGCCGACGCGCCCGTGCGCACGGCGGCCGGCGCCGAAGGCTGGCTGCTGCACCGGCTGGGCAACGGTTTTCACCTGTTGTACGCCGCGCCCGACGCCAGCGCGTTGGACGATGCCACGGTGCGCGCCCTTACCGCCCTGGCCGCCCTTAACGCCCTGGCCACGAGTGACTCCGCCGCGCCCATCGCCATCACCCCCATCGTCATTGCCGCCACCGGGCAGGCGCCGGCGGGGCTGACCACCTTGCACGACACAGCCGGCACCGTGGCCGAGCGCTGCGACCTGCGCCCTGGCAGCGCTTACCTGATCCGCCCCGACCAGCACGTGGCCGCGCGCTGGCGCAGCCTGGACGTGGCCAAGGTGCAAGCCGCCCTCGCCCGCGCCACCGGCCGCGCCCTGGCCGCGCAGACCGAACAGGGCGCAGCCAGCGCCTTGGCCGCCTGAAGGAAACCGCCATGCCCCTGAACACCGAGCCGAACTTTCACGAAGCCGGGCGCCGCTACTTCCAGGCCTACTCGCCAGGCGACGATTTCTACGAGCTGCTGATCGACACCCACCGCGACCTGACCGACGCGCAAAGCGCCCAGCTTAACGCCCGCCTGATCCTGCTGCTGGCCAACCACATCGGTGACATCGCCGTGCTGCGCGAAGCGCTGCAGGCCGCGCGCGACGGCGCTTGATCGGGCGTTCGGCTGGCGCGCGCCAGCCAAGCCGCGGGCACCCAGCGGGTGGTGCCCTGCGGGCGCCACCCCGGCAGGGCGCAAGGGTGCATCGTTTACTATCTATTTGATAGCTGCCAGCGCACAATCCACCTGCGCTAAGACGCGATTTCTTCTGCAATCACACCGGCGCACAGCGCGTGAAAGCCATGCGCGGCCGGGCGGCATGCCCCGCCCCAGTACCGCCAACGCCAAAGAGCCGACGCCAGGTAATCAAGCCCAGACAGGCGGTACTCCAAGGCGTTTCGTTCTGACACAATTGGGCGCAACCATGAGAAGGGGCACGGGGCGCTGTGCGGCCTGCCCCGTCTCAGCTTCTTGCCGACCCCGCTGTAACGCTGTAACACCCGCACTGCCATGGCCGCTCCGCTGACCGCTCCCACCTCTTTGCAAGACGACGACGGTGATCGCCCGGGCGCCATCGCGCCTTTCTGGCGGCGGCTGAACAGCTTCTTCCTCTTTCCCCTGCAGATGGAGCCGCTGATCTTCCTGCTGCTGCTGTCGGCGGGCAGCTATCTGCTGTTTTTGCCCATCATCGGGCGGATCTTTGCGGTGTTCGGTCTGGCCCTGGGCGCCAGCCGGTATGCCTTCAAGGTAGCGGCGCTGGCATCGCGCGGTGTGCTGCACAGCCGCGACTACACCAATGCGCTGACCGATCCCGACTGGAAGGTGCTGCCCTGGAAGTTCTTCGTGGTGCTGGTGATCCACACCCTGGTCGTCGGCTTTCTGGCCAGCCGCAACGAATGGCTGGGCCTGCTGGGCATGCTGGCGTCGTCGCTGGCCATGCCAGCCACGCTGATGGTGCTGATCCAGTCGTCCAGCCTGCGCGCCGCGCTGAACCCGTTCGAGCTGCTGGGCACCATGGCCGACATCGGCGCGCAGTACCTATTGCTGTGCCTGTTCCTGTTTTTGCTGCAGGCAGGTTTTCCCAAAGCCGTGCAGCTGCTGCTGCCCATCACGCCCAGCTGGATGCTGCTGCCCATGCTGGTGTTTTGCGCCGTCTACTTCCTGTGGGTGATGGCCGCGCTGATCGGCTACGTGATGTACCAGCACCACGGCGCGCTGGACATCGACCTGCTGCGCGAGCCCGAGGACGAGCCCGAGGTGACTGCCCAGCGCCCCGTCAAAACGCAGGCGCAGCTGCGCGACAGCGAGATCGCCGAGCTGGTGCAAAAAGGCGATCTGCAAGGCGCGATTGCGCAGGCGCGCGAATGGGCGCGCACCGGACACGACAACGTGGCCGACCAGCGCCGCTACCACCGCGTGCTGCTGCTGGACGTGCCCACCTCCGGCCGCCTGCAGCTTCACAGCCAGACCTATCTGCCGCTGCTGCTGTTGCGCAAATTGGGGCCCGAGGCGCTGGACGCGCACACCGCGGTGCTCAAGGTGCTGCCCGAATTCGACGCTGGCAAGCCCGACGTGACCCTGGCCCTGGCCGAGCAGGCCTGGAAGCGCATGGACGCCAAGCACACCCTCATGCTGCTGCGCGCGTTTGACAGGCGCTACCCCGGCGTGGTGGAAATTCCGCGCGCATATGAGCTGATCATCCGCGCCCTCAAGCAAGGCCAGGGCAAGGGCTACAAGGCCATGCCGGTGCTGCAGGCGATGCAGCGCCGGTACCCCGATCACCCCTCCACGCAGGAAGCGGCCTGGGTGATGCGCGATGAAGTGAACGCGCCAGCTGCGTGACGGCCCAGCGCCAGCGCGGCCGCGCGCCGACTGGCGCCAAATACTATGGATTAGATAGCTGCCAGCGCTTGTCCAGCGGGCGCTGGAGGCCGTTCAGACGTTCAAAGGTTTATGCCGAAGTGTGCGCCGCCAGGCGCCGCGTCAGCGCGTCGTGCGGCGCGCGCTGCTCCAGCACCGGCAGCCAGGCCTGCGCGTCCTGCGCGCGGCCGGATTTGAGCAAGGCGTTGATCAGCAAGTCCATCGTGTCCACCCAGCCTTCGGGCAAGGTGCTGCTGGCGGCCAGCGCGCGCGCCAGTTGCTCGGCGTCCTTGAATTCACCTTCCAGCACGAAGCTGCGCACCAGCTGCTGCAGCGTGGCGGGGCTGATGCGGATGGCCGGCTTGGCGCGGTCCAGGTACACGCGGTAGCTTTCCACCTGCAGCTGCCGGTGCGCCGCGTGCCGGGTCGACAGCTTGAAGATCTGCCGCGCGGCGGCGTGAAAGCTGTCGCTGGCCGGGTCGTGGCGGGCGCTGTCGAACCAGGCGCGCAGCACGGTCAAGTCCGTCGGCGCCAATCTTGCGGCGCGTTGCCAGACCTGCGCGGCATCGCCAAAGCGCAGGCTGCGCGTCAGCGCGCGGGCCTTGTCGGCCAGCTGCTTAAGCTCGCCCTGGCGCTCGGCCTGCTGCGCATCGGCCGGGCTCGGGGCGGCGGCGGTGGGTGCCTCAACGCGCCTGATCTGCATGACCAGTGCCATCAACACCGCGCCGGTGGCCAGCCCGCCCAAGTGCGCCATGTAGGCCACTTGCGCGCCCCCCAGCAGGTGCTGAATCAGCTCGAACGCCATCCATACCGGCAGCATGATCAGCGCCGGCCAGCGCGCGTAGTTGAAGTAAAAGAAGAACATGTAGAAAAACGGGATGCGCCGCAGCCGGTACAGCACCACGTACATGCCCATCAGCGCCGACACCGCGCCTGACGCGCCCAGGCCCAGCCCGCCCATGCCGGCGTACATCCACGCCGCGAAGGCCGACGCGCCGATGCCGCCCAGCAGGTAGCACACCAGGTACAGGCTGCGGCCCAGCGCCATCTCCAGCGTGAAGCCGAAGAGGAACAGGAACACCATGTTGCCCACCAGGTGACCCAGGCTGCCGTGCAGGAAGGTGTTGGTGAGCCAGGTGATGGGCCGAAAAGGGGCGTCGGCGTCATGGTCTTGCGACCAGCGCTCGGTGAAACGGTCGGGCTCGCGCGGGGTGAAACGGTCGCGCTCGGCGCGCCATGCGGCGTACTGCGGGCTGCCTGGGCGAATCACTTCGTCGGCCAGCAAGCGGCTGCGGAAGTCGTTGTCGTGCCACATCGCCTGGTAGATGGCCGAATACGCCTTGGCTTTCAGCGCCTGGGCCAGCAGATCGGCACGGTCGCGGTCGCGCCGGCGGCGGCTCTGGCCGGCACGCGCCTGCACGTCCTTCACGTAAACCGGCAGCTCCAGAGCGGGCAGCGTGCTCTGCACGTAGGCATCCGCCATGCGCCCCACGGCGCGCTCTTCCGGCATCTGCCAGCCGATGTACACCCAGCAATTGATGGCGATGAGCAGCAGCGTCACCCACGGTGGCGAGCGCCAGGACGGCCTGGTTTCCAGCGGGATGGCGATGAACATGCTGCAAAGGGGGGCGGGTGGTCGGCGCGCAGCATGCCCGGCACCACCGCCTCAGCAACAGCGCAGTGATTGCGGCTGCATCGCGGGACATTGTCCTACAGGAATCTCACATCCCCCCATTTGAGGGGGTGTAGAGTCAAAGGCCGTCGAATATTTTTCACGTTCGGATCGGTCGGAAAGAATAATCCGCTGCGGCCCGAACCCCTTGGAGGAAGTGCACGATGTTGCAATGGCTGCAGGATGGCCTCAGGCATTCACCTGAGATTCTGATATTTCTCTCGCTGGCCATCGGGTACTGGATCGGCCAGATCCATCTGGGCAAATTCCAGCTCGGCGGCGTCGCCGGATCGCTGCTGGTGGCGGTGCTGCTCAGCCTGCTGGGGGTGCCGATCGACAATGGTGTCAAGTCGATCCTGTTCGCGCTGTTTATCTACGCCGTTGGCTTTGAAAGCGGACCGCAGTTCTTCAAGTCGCTGGGGCGATCTTCCATCCGCGAGATCATTCTGGCGGCATTCATGGCGCTGTCGGGGCTGGCCACGGTGCTGGTCATGGCCAAGCTGTTTCACCTCGACAAGGGCTTGGCTGCAGGCTTAGCGGCGGGCGGGCTGACCCAGTCGGCCATCATCGGGACAGCGGGCGACGCGCTGTCCCGCCTCGGTCTGGCGCCGGCGGAGCTGCAGAAGTTGCAGTCCAACGTCGCGATCGGCTATGCCGTCACGTATATCTTTGGCTCGCTGGGCGCGATCATCGTGTGCGTCAACCTCCTGCCGCGCTTCATGGGCCGGGATATCCGCGACGATGCGCTGAAGGCCGAAGCGGCGCGCCTAAAAGGCGCGCTGGTGCTCGGGCCCGGTGAGAGCACTGCCACGCCCGAGATCGTCGGGCGGCTTTACCGCATTGGTTCGGCAGCGGCCGGCACCACATTGGCAGCGCAGGAAGCTACCTACCCGGGAATCACGTTCGAGCGCCTCAAGCGCAGCGGAAAGCTGCTCGACACAGCACCAAGTACGGCGCTAGCGGCCGGCGACATCGTGCTGGTGGTGGGCCGGCGCGACGCCGTGGTGCCCGCCGCTGCCGCACTGGGCGACGAGATCGAAAGCGAGCCCGGCATGGAACTGGTGATGGACACGCTGGACGTGGTGGTGCGCAACCCCGAATTCACCGGCAAGCCGCTGTCCGATCTGGCTCGTGCCAACGACACGCTGCGCCACGGCATCTACGTACTGGCCATCCATCGCCTGGGCGAGCCAGTGGCGCTGAACGGCCAAACCGTGCTGCAGTCAGGTGACGTGGTGACGAGCTACGGCGCCGATAGCGACCTGCGCCGCGTGGCCGCGCGCGTGGGCGGCGTGATGGCCGTCAGCAACAAGACCGACTGGGTGTTCCACGGCTTCGGCCTGGTGCTGGGCCTGCTGATCGGCCTGCTGGTGCTGCGCGTGGGCGGCATTCCGCTCACGCTGGGCGCGGGCGGCGGAGCCCTGCTCTCGGGCCTGCTGTTCGGCTGGCTGCGCACGCGCCACCAGAGCGTGGGCAACATGCCCACCGCGGCGGTGCAGCTGCTCAAGGACCTGGGCCTGGCCGGCTTCGTGGCCGCGGTGGGCCTGCAGTCGGGCCTGCAGGCGATCGACACCGTGCGCAGCAGCGGCCTGTCGCTGTTCATGATCGGCGTGGTCGTCACCCTGGTGCCGCTGGTGCTGTCGATGCTGTTCGGGCGCTACGTGCTGCGCTACGACAACACGGCCGTGTTCGCCGGCGCGCTGTCCGGGGCGCGCAGCGCCAACCCGGCCTTCGGCGGCGTGCTCGACAAGGCCGGCAACTCGGTGCCCACGGTGCCGTTCGCCATCACCTACGCGCTGGCCAACGTGTTTCTCACCCTGCTGGGGCCGCTGGTGGTGGCCTTCGCCTGAGAAGGTGTGAACGAGGACCCGACATGCCCGCTCGTCCCGCCAAAACGCACGCCCTCGGCGTTGCAAATGCTCGCCATAGCCCGAGCTATGGCTGCGCTTTGCGCCTGGATGGCGCACGTTTTGGCGACCCGCTCGGACACGCCGGATTCATTCGCACCTTCTGAGCGCACGCTCTCTCCCATTGTTTTCACTTCGCTTCAAGGATCCTCCGACATGGCCAAGACCGATTATTCGCAATACACCCAGCTGAGTCCGTTCGAGCTCAAGGACAACCTCATCGCGCTGGCGCAGTCGCACGCCGACCGCACCATGCTCAATGCCGGGCGGGGCAATCCCAACTTCATGGCCACGGTGCCGCGCCGGGCCTTGTTCCAGCTGGGGCTGTTCGCGGCCGAGGAGTCGGAGATGTCCTTCTCCTTCCTGTCCGAAGGGGTGGGTGGCTTTCCGCTGCAAGACGGACTGACGGAGCGCTTTCAGGGCTTCCTGCGCCGCCACGCCCAGTCCCCGGGCGTGGCCTTTCTGGCCCGGGCGCTTTCCTACGTGCGCGATCAGCTGGGGCTGGACGCCGACACTTTCGTGCGTGAAATGGTCGAGGGCGTTCTGGGCTGCAACTACCCCGTCCCCGATCGCATGCTGCTCACCAGCGAAGCCATCGTGAAGGAATACGTGCTGCGCGAGATGGGCGCGAGCACCCTGGACCGCGACGGGCTGGACCTGTTCGCGGTGGAGGGCGGCACCGCGGCGATGGCCTACATCTTCAACTCGCTGCGCGAAAACGGTCTGATCGCGCCAGGCGACAAGATCGCCATTGGCTCGCCCACCTTCACGCCTTACCTCGAAATTCCCCACCTCAACGACTACGAGCTGGTCGAGGTGCTGATCGAAGCCGATCCCGATCTGGGCTGGCAGTACCCCGAGGCTGAACTGCGCAAACTCGAAGACCCGGCGGTGCGCGCCTTCTTCGTGGTCAATCCCTCCAACCCGCCTTCGGTCAAGATCAACGACGCCGGCCTGCGCACCATTGCCGACATCGTGGCCAAGCGGCCCGACCTGATTTTGCTGACCGACGACGTGTACGGCACCTTTGCCGACGACTTCCGATCGCTGTTCGCCATCTGCCCGGCCAACACCATCCTGGTGTATTCGTTCTCGAAGTACTTCGGCGCCACCGGCTGGCGCCTGGGCGTGATCGCCACTACGCGCGACTCGGCCGTGGACCGGCAGATCGCCGCCCTGCCGGCCGACACCCGCGCGGCGCTCGACAAGCGCTACGCCTCGCTCACCACCGAGCCGGCCAAGATGAAGTTCATCGATCGCCTGGTGGCCGACAGCCGGGCGGTGGCGCTCAACCACACCGCCGGCCTGTCGACACCGCAGCAGGTGCAGATGGTGCTGTTCGCGCTCTTCAACATGATGGACGCGGGCGGCAGCTACAAGTCGGCCCTCAAGTCGATCATCCGCCGGCGCGACGCCGCGCTGTACCGCCAACTGGGTGAGCAGCACCGCGACGATGAAAACAGTGTGGACTACTACACCCTCATCGATCTGCAGCAAACCTGCCGCGCGCTGCATGGCGACGCGTTTGCGGCCTGGGTACTCAAGACGCAGAACCCCATCGAGCTGCTGTTCCGCATCGCCGACGAAACCGGCGTGGTGTTGCTGCCGGGCAAGGGCTTCGGTGTGCTGCACCCCTCGGCGCGCGCCTCGCTGGCCAACCTCAACGAATACCAGTACGCGGCGATCGGAAGTGCGCTGCGCAAGCTGGTGGATGAGTATTTCGCGCAGTTCAAGGCGTCGGCTGGCAAGTCCTGAGCCACCCGTCCCATCGTGGCAAAGCGGCAAGCCTCTGGTTGCCGCTTTTTTTATAGCTGCCGGCGCTTATGCACAAAGCGCCAGCACCCGTTTTGGCTTGCAATGTCGCGGCCGCCGTCACACCTTCGCCAGCGCTTGATCCAGGTCGGCCAGCAGGTCGTCGATGTGCTCGATGCCGATGCACAGGCGCACGGTTTCTTCCTTCACGCCGGTCTTGGCCAGCTCTTCAGGCGACAGCTGGCGGTGCGTGGTGCTGGCCGGGTGCGTGGCCAGGGATTTGGTGTCGCCGATGTTGACCAGGCGGGTGAACAGCTGCAGCGCGTCCAGAAAGCGCGCGCCCGCCGCTCGGGCATCGTCACCCGCTGCGGATTTCACGCCGAAGGTGAACAGGCCAGAGGCGTTGCCGCGCAGGTACTTTGCCACCAGCGCGTGGTCGCGGTGGTCTGGCAGCCCGGCGTAGCTGACCCAGGCCACCTTGGGGTGCTTTTGCAGCCACTGCGCCACCTTCAGCGTGTTTTCGCCGATGCGGTCCATGCGCAGCGCCAGGGTTTCAATGCCTTGCAGGATCTGCCAGGCGTTGAAAGGCGACAGCGCCGCACCCATGTTGCGCAGCGGCACCACGCGCGCGCGGCCGATGTAGGCGGCAGGGCCCAGCGCCTCGGTGTAGATCACGCCGTGGTAGCTGACGTCCGGCTCGTTCAGGCGCGGAAAGCGCGCCTTGTGCTCAGCCCAAGGGAACTTGCCACTGTCCACGATCACCCCGCCGATGGTGGTGCCGTGCCCGCCCATGTACTTGGTCAGCGAATGCACCACGATGTCGGCGCCGTGCTCGAACGGGCGCAGCAGGTAGGGCGTGGCCACCGTGTTGTCCACGATCACCGGCAC
The DNA here is from genome assembly GCF_003008535.1 of Ottowia oryzae. NCBI lineage: Bacteria > Pseudomonadati > Pseudomonadota > Betaproteobacteria > Burkholderiales > Comamonadaceae > Ottowia > Ottowia oryzae. The sequence goes on along the minus strand of NZ_CP027666.1, from coordinate 2,476,858 downwards.
GCCGTGCCGGTGGGCGATGGCGGCCACCTTGGCGATGTCGGTCACGTTGCCTGCCGGGTTGCCGATGGATTCGACATACACCGCCTTGGTGCGCGCGTCGATCAGCTTCTCATAACTCTCGGGATCGTTGTGGTCGGCAAAGCGCGTGGCAATGCCGTACTGCGGCAGCGTGTGGGCAAACAGGTTGTACGTGCCGCCGTACAGCGCCGTGCTGCTGACGATGTTGTCGCCGCTTTCGGCAATCGTCTGAATGGCATAGGTGATGGCCGACTGGCCCGACGCCACGGCCAGCGCGGCGATGCCCCCCTCCAGCGCGGCCACGCGCTTTTCCAGCACGTCATTGGTGGGGTTCATGATGCGGCTGTAGATGTTGCCGGGCACCTTCAGATCGAACAGGTCGGCGCCGTGCTGCGCGCTGTCGAACGCGTAGGCCACCGTCTGGTACAGCGGCACCGCCACGGCCTTGGTGGTGGGGTCTGGGCTGTAACCGGCGTGTACGGCCTGGGTTTCAAACTTCCATGCGTCGGACATCGGCGTCTTCTCCTTCGTTTTCAGTATTGATTTGATAGCTGCCAGCGCTTGTCGCACGAGCGCCAGAGCCTGTTTTGGCTTGAAGCCCGGCGCGCGCTATGGCGCAGCGAGCGTGGCTACGCTGCAGTCTAGCCGCCGGGCGCCGCGGCTTGGCGCCGCGCCTTCGACTCTTTGGCGATGAGCTTATGCCCGCAGACCGCCACTTACACTTCGCCCCAGAACTGAGGGAAGTCAAACAATGAGTGAGGTGGGGTATCGAGCGGCGCTGAAAGCCGTGATCGGCGTGATGGCCGCGCTGGTGCTGGCCTTTGTGCTGCGCGGCACGCTGTGGCCCCACCAGCTGGGCCCGCGCCTGCCCGCCGCGTTTGACCAGCACATCTGGCTGGTCAGCCAGGACGCGCTGCAGCAGTTCGACGCCCAGGGCCAGCGCCTGCAATCGCTGCCGCTGCGCGAGCTGGGCATTGGCAGCACCGTCAGCAGCCTGCAGTTCACCGCGCCCGACGTCGCCTTTGTGCACGACGCGCAAGGCGTGCGCCGCTGCCTGATCAGCCAGAAGACATGCACCACGCTGGCCCTGCCCGGCCTGCAGGCCACGCCCGGCTTTCGCTGGGTGCGCGTGGCGGCGGACGAGGGCGAAATCGTCGTGTCCGACACTGCGGCGCACCGCATCCTGGTGTACCGCCGCCCTGCGGCTGGGGCGCCCTACGCGCTGGCGCGCACCTACGACCAGGGCCTGCGCTTTCCCAACCAGACCTTGCCGGGCGAGGGGCGCCTGTGGGTGGCCAACACCAACCGCCATGAGGTGGCTGCGCTGGACGCCACGGGCGCCAGCCCCACGCCGGTGGTGCACCGGGCGGTGGATTTTTCCGGCCTGCGGCCGGGGCGCCGGTATCCGTTCGCCATGCAGCGCGATGGCGACCAGGGCCGCTGGGTGCTGGTGGCCGACCCGGCGATGCGCAACGCCGATCTGCTGCGCATGGATGGCGAATTCAAGCCCCGCCAGGTGGTGGCGCTGTCGCCCGACCAAGACCCGAACGGCTTGCTGTGGACGGGCGGGCGCCTGTTGGTGACCGACGCCACGCAGTTCCAGGTGCACCAGGTGACGGCCGACGGCAAGGTGCTGCAGCCCTTTGGCGACGCCGTTTTCCAGGCTGAGCTGCAGGCGGGCCGGTCTGCCTATGTCTGGGGCCAGCGCCTGCCCTCGCTGCTGATGGGCGCCATTGCCGCGCTGATGCTGCTGGCGGTGTTTCTGGGCTGGAAGGCTGGCGAATTCAAGCGCCTGACTGGCACGCGCTGGCGCGCACCCGGCGATGAAAAAGGCGATAGAAAAGTCGCCGCCAAAGGCAAGGCGACTGGCGAATCAGCGGGCGACGCCAGCGGCCGCGCGGGCCAGCCGCAGGCCGAAGTGCAGCCGACCGCCCCGGTCGCCAAAACCCGTTTGCGCGCCCAGGTAGCACCCCGTGCCGCAGGCCTGCGCGCGCCGCAACCCGGCAGCGTGACCAAAGTGCGCGCCCTGCCCGGCGCCACCGCCACGCGCCGCCGCTGGCTGGTGGGCCTGGGCGTGCTGTTCGTGGGTTTGCTGGTGGCGTTGATGGTCGGCTTCTGGCCCGGCTACTTCCAAGGCGACTGCGGCCCCGATCTGCCTTGCAACCTGCCCCGCATCGTGCGCTGGCTGGCGGGCATCACCACGGTCTTCATCGTGATCGTGTACGCCACGGCTTGGAACATGCTGCGCCGCTGCGAATCGCTGCGCATCGCCACCGACGGGCGGCGCGTGGCCGTGCAATGGGCGGGTGGCAAGGTGGCCAAGGCGCCCGCCGAGCAAGTGACGTGCACGCGCCAGCACCTGCTGATCGGCGCGCACACGGTGCCGCTGCGCATCAACGGCAGCCCGTTGTTTGACGAGGCGGCGTTTCGCCGCGACATCCTGGGGCGCCTGCCGCAGCTGAACGTGCTGGACGGCCCGTTCGATTTCGGCTGGCTGCGGCACATGCTGCGCCACGGCGGGTGGAAGGGGCGGGTCACGGCCGTGGTGGTGATCGCGCTGGTTTTGCTGGCGCTGGGCCGGCTGGTGGCCGTGGCCTGGCGCCACCTGGGCTGACAAGGTCAGCGCAACCTGAACAACGGTTACGCTTCAAACTTGATAGCTGCCAGCGCTTTCTGTACCAGCGCTGACGGCCGATTTGATACCAAATTGCGTTCAATCCGTCAGAAACCGTTCGCACTGAGCCTGTCGAAGTGCATGCACCGCGCAGGGCTTCGACAGGCTCAGCCAGAACGGTTCTTATATTTTTGAGGGCGGATTCGTATGAATCAAATTCAGGCCTTGCGCGCCGACCAGGGCCCGCCGCCGTCTCAGGCCGCCTCGCGCAAGGCCAGGTTGTTCAACTTGTCCAGCCGCTCGGGCCAGGCGCCGGGGCCATCGGCAGTGGCGCCCTGAAGCAGGATGCGCGTCCAGGCGACCCAGGCGTCCCACTGCACGCGCTTGTCCCAGGCGTTGCCCCAGCTGCAAAAGGCTTGCAGGGCGCTGGTGGCGGCGCGGGCGGCGTCTTCGCGGCGACCGGCGCTCAGGTACAGCTGGGCCAGCACCATCTGCGGCTCGCCCACCCAGGGGTTCAGGCGCACGGCCTGTTCCAGCACGCCGGTGGCCACGTCGAGGTCGACCAGCGGCTGGTCTTGCTGGATGACCGACCAGTACAGCGACGCGGCGGCCGCGTCGTCGCTGGCGCCCAGCGGCGCGGTGCAGGCGTTGAACACCGGCGGCATGGGCAGGCGATCTTTCAGCGCCGGGTGCTGCAGCGCCAGGCCCAGGCGGTTGATCTGGTGCAGCATGCGGCCGCTGGGGCGCATGGGGCCGGGCCAGAGCGAGGCCATCCAGTGCACGGGCTGCTGGCGGGTGGTGTCGGTGTCAGGAAAGCGCGAATAAATGTCGTCCTGCCAGCTGAACCACTGCTCGATGGTGTCGGCCATGCTGACGATGATGAAGGCGGCCACCACATCGGGCGCCAGGGTGATGGCCTCGCCCTGGTTGGTGTGCAGCGGCAGGCTGCCGTCGGCCTGGATCTGCCCGGCCAGCACTTTCTGCACGAATTCGCGGCGCGAGGCGGTGCAAAACAGGTAGACCAGCTCTTCCTCGGCCTGCCCGACCAGCGCCTGCAGGCGGCTGCGCTCGGTGGCCGCGTCAAACTTCACCAGATCGACAAAGGCGTTGCCGTACACGCTGTGCAGCAGGCCCAGCAAGCGCACGTGGCGCGGCTGCTGCCACAGCGCCAGGCTGCGCGCCACGCCCACCAGGTGGTGCCGGAAGGTGCCGGCCTTGTGCCAGTCCTGCCCGACGCCACGCGCGAGCACGGTGGGCAGCACGGGCGCCAGATCGGCATCCTTGGTCAGCCATTCGTCGTCCAGCAGGGCCTGGGCGCGGGTGAACAGGTCGGGGTTCAGGGCTTGGAAAGGCAGGTTCATGGCCAGCGGGCTTGTCTCGTCGAATGGGTATGGAGGGCGCATGGGCGCCAGCGGGGTCAGCGCAGCTGCCAGAGCAGCCGCACCAGCATAGCGCCCAGCACGACATTGCTGGCAGCAAACACCGCCAGCCGGTGCGTCACGCGGTTGTAGCCCAGATGGATCAGGCTGTGCAGCAGGCGCAGCGCCACGTAAGCCCACGCCAGGCGCAGCGCCCACGCGTCGGTGCGGCCCGCCAGCGCCACGCCAAGGCAGACCACGTAAAACAGCACCGGGATTTCCAGCAGGTTCATCACCGCGCGGTTGGGCACGCGCGCCTCGGGCGGCACGCGGAGCGATTCGCCGTGGCGAAAGTCGTCCCAATCCAGGCCATGGCGCCGCATGGCGCGCCAGCGGACCCAGGGCACCAGCAGCAAGACCAGCAGCGTCCAGCAGGCCAGCACCAACATGGGGCGCAGGATGAGCAAATCTTGGGCAGCGGGCATGGTGGGGCGCACGAAGGATTTCGCACCAGTGTGGCATAGCCCGACTTGCCAGCGGCTTTGGCAGTCTTGCTAAAGTCAGGCCTTGAACGGGCGGCGCCACGGCATGTGGAGGTACAGCCCGGCCCACGAATTCTGGATAAAAAAAGGACATCCCATGGCACGCATAGTCAACTGCATCAAACTGGGTCATGAAGCCGAAGGGCTGGACCTGCCGCCCTACCCCGGCGATCTGGGCCGGCGCATCTGGGAAAACGTGAGCAAGCAAGCCTGGCAGGACTGGCTCAAGCACCAGACCATGCTGGTCAATGAAAACCGCCTGAACCTGGCCGACCAGCGCGCACGCGAGTACCTCAAGCGCCAGATGGAAAACCACTTCTTCGGCGGCGGTGCCGATGCCGCCGCCGGCTACGTGCCGCCAGCTGCTTGAGCCCCACCGCCCTGCGCCCAGTCACCATGAGCGCGGTGCCCGCGCCCAGTGAACGCGGTGCGGCGCTGCGCGGCTTGCGCCGCCCATGCCACTTTCGCCCCGGCCCCAACGGCGTGCGCGCCTGGGATGTGCACCGGCAGATTCGCCTGTCGCACGGCCTGCCCGTGCAGGCCGTGCAGGGCGTGCCATTGGGCGACATCGCCGAGCTGAACAAGAACGGGTGGTTTGAACACGCCGACGAAATGCCCAAGCCCCGCGCCATCATCGATCACGTGCGCCTGATGGACGCGGCCGATTTGCGCCGGCCGGTCATCCTCAGCGCCGACGGCCGTGTGATGGACGGCATGCACCGCATCGCGCAGGCGCTGCGCCAGGGGCGCACGCACATCGCCGCCGTGCGCTTTGCGCAAGACCCGCCGCCCGACCATGTGGGCGTCGATCCGGCAGCGGTGCCCTACGACTGAGGCGCAGGCACGGCGGGCGGCGCCGCGCCCCTGATGCATGCCGTCTCGGCAACTGGCGTTTGGAGCAAAATAGGCCTCTGGCGCTGGTGTGACCTGCGCCGCCAGCTCATCTATTCATAGCAAAATGACCCAGCCAACGGTGCAATGGCGCGACGACGGCACGCCCGTCAGCCCGCGCTTTGGCGATATCTACCGCAGCCTGAGCGGCCTGACGCAGGCGCGCGAGGTGTTCTTGCGCGGGTGCGGGCTGCTGCCCGGCGAGCCAGCGCGTGTGGCACGCACGGCGAATGCGGGCGATGTGCCGCCACTGCCGGCAGCGCGGCAAGCACCCGAATCGACTGCCCCAGGTGTTCTCATCACCACGGCGCCCGCTGAAGCGCCACCGGCCGATCCGGCGCCGCCATCCCCCAGCGCCTGGGCCCACGCCGCCAGCTGGGCGGTGCTGGAAACGGGTTTTGGCCTGGGCCTGAACTTTCTGGCGACGTGGCAAGCCTGGCGCGAAGACTCAGCGCGCCCCCAGCGCCTGTTCTACAGCGCCGTAGAGGCCTGGCCGCCCGACGCGGCCGACCTGTTGCGCAGCGCCGCCCCCTACTCCGCGCTGCGCCCGCTGGCCAAAGCGCTGGCCGAGCAGTGGCACGGTCTGCTGCCCGGCCTGCACCGCATCCGCCTGGACGAAGGCCGCGTCCAACTCACCCTGGCGGTGGGCGACGTGCGCGCCATGCTGGCTGAGCTGAGTGGCCGCTTCGACAGCATCTACCTGGACGGGTTCGACCCCGCCCGCAACCCCGACATGTGGGGGCTGCCCGTGCTCAAGGCCGTTGCACGCCTGGCGCGCCCCGGCGCGCGCGCCGCCACCTGGAGCGTGGCCGCCAGCGTGCGCGAAGGCCTGACCACCTGCGGCTTGGTGGTCGAACGCGTCCCCGGCCCGCCCCCCAAGCGCAGCGTGCTGCGCGCGACCCTGGCGCCGCACTGGTCGCCCAAGCGGCGCCCCACGCCCGACGCACCGGTGCAAGCCGCCGCGCCCGGCCACTGCGTGGTGGTGGGCGCGGGCCTGGCGGGCGCCTCGGTGGCGTACAGCCTGGCCCAGCGTGGCTGGCAGGTAACGGTGCTGGACCAGGCCGACGAGCCGGCCACGGGTGCATCCGGCCTGCCCGCCGGCGTGGTGGCGCCGCACGTATCGCCCGACGACCGCCCCGTGTCGCGCCTGACCCGCGCCGGCGCCCGCGCCACCCTGGCGCGCGCTGCCGCGTTGCTGCAAGACGGCGTGGACTTTGCCGCCACCGGCGTGCTGGAACGCCACGCACCCGGCGAGCGCCGCCTGCCGGCCGACTGGCTGGCGGCGCTGGCCAACGCCGCGCCCACGCCACCAGCCCAAGCCACAGCGCCCGAATCCTGGCCAGACACCGACCCGCGCACGCAACAGCGCGCCCAGGCCGCAGGCGTGCCGCTGGACGACGAGCACCGCGCCCTGTGGCACGCGCACGCGGGGTGGATTCGGCCCGCCGCGCTGGTGCGAGCCATGTTGGGCGCGCCCGGCATCAGCTGGGTAGGCCGCGCCAAAGTCACCGGCCTGCGCGCCGGGGGGCCACGCTGGCAGGTGCTGGGCGAACGGGCCAGCGCCCCCGAGGCCGTCGCGCCCGCCCAAGCCCTGCCCCCGCCCCTGCCCCTGCACGCGCTGCGCGGTCAGGTCGCATGGGGCCCCATGCCGCCGGCGGGCGACTTAGGCGGCTCGGGCCATACCAGCGCGGCCGGCCTGGTCGATGCAACGGCGCTGCCACCGTTTCCGGTCAACGGCCACGGCAGCCTGATCGCGCATGTGCCCGCCGATACGTGCGCCCCGTTGTGGGTCACCGGCTCTACGTTCGAGCGCGGGCAAGCCCAAACCGTGCTGCGTGACGAAGACCACGCGCACAACCGCACGCGCCTGGGCGAGCTGCTGCCCAACGCTGCCAAAGTGTTGGACACCCAATGGGCCGACGGCCGCGCGCGCCCTTGGGCAGGCGTGCGCGCCACCTTGCCGGATCGCCTGCCCGCAGTCGGCGCCTGGGCGACAGGCATTGCGCTGGAAACCGAATCAAATCCGCCCCCAGCGCAGCAGCCACCAGCGCCGGCAGCTATTACTTCTGCAGCAAATCAAGGTCTGCTGCCCGTGCATGTGTTGACAGGCCTGGGCGCGCGCGGCCTTACCTTGGCGGTGCTGTGCGGCGAAATCGCCGCCGCGTGGCTGCACGATGAACCGCTGCCGGTTGAAGCCACGTTGGCGCGCAAGCTGCGCGCCGGGCGATTTGGGGGTAGTGATTAGCGATGCCGCCTGAATCGCCCCCGTCGTATCGCGCTCGCAGAAACGCGACCACCGCAGCTGGAAAATCCGCTGGGCAAGTCAAGTGCCGCTACTTTCGCGGCCAATGCCATGGAAATTAGTCAAATAGAAGATTTTTTGAATGCGCAAGCACGCACCATTTAGCGCCATAGCAACTTGTCTTCTGTTTGCATTCGTTCACGCGGCAGGCGCATGCAGTCTTTCAGACCGGCAAATCACGGTCAATTTTGACGAAGGTAGCGCTGGGTTGGGCGCCCGCAATGCCCGCGTCTTGGCAGAATGGTTTATTCAGTGGCGCGATGGGCTTGGTATTGAGTCGATTATCGCGGCTGCTCCAGCGGTGAAGCGCCAACGCCAGCTGGCCGAAGAGCGCCTTCGGCACGTCGCGCGGTTGCTTCATGGACTTAATACGGGCAATGCACCGATTTCGTATGAGGTTGAAGACAGGCCAGTCGGGTTTTCAGACAAAAGGTACTTGAATTCCCTCGACTTGAATGTGCAGCCGGCCTGTATTTCGTCGGGCACCTGTTGCAGACACGAAAGTCCTTGATTAAAAGCTGTCCTTTCCGGGCGCATACGAATTCGATCTATTTCGCCCGCGGTCGGATCACTTCCCAAAATCGCAAACCTTCGCGCGTTGAGCAGCGATGCCGATGAGCCAATCATTGACCTCACGCCGGCGTCGGGCTTTCGTGTTCTTTGAGTGTGAAGATGTCAATTAGGGTCGAGGGATTTTGTCAATTTCACCACCCCAAACAAAAAGCCACCCAAGCGGGTGGCTTTTTTCAGGAGCGTTGACGACGGCGCGCAAGGCACCGTCGTCTCAAGCGCCATCAGTTCAGCGGCGTTTTTTTGCCGTCTTTGTAGACGTACAAAGTGATGGCCGCGTTTTTCAGTTCGCCGTTGGGCTCGAACTGAATGTTGGAAGTCACGCCCTTGTAGTTGGATTCCTTCAGTTTGGGGATGTAAACCTTCGGATCCCAAGAGTTGGCGCGCTTCATCGCGTCGGCCAGCAGCATGGTGGCGTCGTAGGTATACGGGCTGTAAACCTGGAACTGGTTGGGGTACTTGGCGTCGTACTTGGCCTTCCAGGCGGTGCCGCCAGGCATCTTCTGGATCGAGGCGCCGCCTTCGGCGCAAACCACGTTGCCCAGCGTCTTGGCGCCGCCGGCCAGCTTGGCGATCTCGGTCGTGCAGATGCCGTCACCGCCGAAGTACTTCACGTTGGCCATGCCCAGCTGTTCCATCTGGCGCAACATCGGGCCGGCTTGGGGATCCATACCGCCGAAGAAGATGCCGTCGGGGTTCTTCGATTTGATGGCGGTCAGGATGGCCATGAAGTCGGTGGCTTTGTCGGTCGTGAACTGCTCGTCCACGATCTGAACGCCGGCTTTCTTGGCGGTGTTCTTGAACACGTCGGCCACGCCTTGGCCGTAGGCCGTGCGGTCGTCGATGACGGCGATGCGCTTGAGCTTCAGTGCGTCAGCGGCATAGTGCGCCAGGCCAGCGCCCAGGGCGTTGTCGTTAGCGATGATGCGGAACGTGGTTTTGTAGCCGGGCTTGGTCAGTGCGGGGTTCGTCGCAGCGCCGGTGACGTGGGGAATGCCGCAGTCGTTGTAAACCTTGGAGGCGGGAATGGTGGTGCCCGAGTTCAGGTGGCCGACCACGCCGGCAACTTTGGCGTCGCACAGTTTCTGGGCGGCGGCCGTGCCTTGCTTGGGATCGGCGGCGTCGTCTTCAGCCTGGATTTCCCACTTGATCTTCTTGCCGTTGATGACGATGTTCTGGGTGTTCAACTCATCAATGGCCATGCGTGCGCCATTTTCGTTGTCTTTGCCGTAGTGAGCCTGAGGGCCGGAAACCGGGCCAACGTGGCCGATCTTGATGACTTGCGTGTCCTGTGCCATCACCGCGCCTGCCACCATGGCCAGGGCTGCGGCAGCCGTCAGTTTCATTTTCATCTGCATATCGAAATCTCCTGAAAAGGAATGAGTTGAGTTGTATGAGAGTAGGCTCAACGGGCACGAAAGTTAACGCAATTCATGTGCCAAGACATCAGGGAACACGATAGTGTTGGCGGCGCACCAAATTAGGGGTTTTTACCGACATCCGACACGTGCGCACCACGAGTGTGCGCCGTAGCGACGGCTTCGCGCACCACTTCGGCAACGGCTTTTTGCACGCGGCCGTTCAGCCCCAGCAGTTGCTCATGCAGCACGCGGCCGATGGCCTCGCTGATCTGGCGATCTAGATCGGGCCCAAGCAGCGCGAGCAAGTCGCTCGCGTCCGGCAACGTGGCGGGGGCCGGGGGCGAAGCAGGTGCCGCGTCGGCCTGGGCGCTATGGCGCTCGGCGTCTGCCGCGACCATCTCGGTCAGCGTGGGCACGTTGCGCGGGGGCGGCCGGTGGACGGGCGCGGCCTCCGGCGCGGTGGGGGGCGTGGGCTGTTGTTCCATGGTGGGTGGCGGCATCCTCAGGTTATTCCTTGGCGGCGACGTCGTGCCGCTTGATCTGGTAGCCCCGCTCGGCATAGTGCCGCCAGCGCTGGCGGGCGTGCGCACGGTCGTCCTCTGCCGTGCCCACCAGTTCGATCAGGCGCTGGTACTGCTCAAAACCCTGCGGCACCGCATCGCCCAGATGAACCAGGATCTGCGCCGGGGCTTGGCCGGGGGGCAGCGCGGTCAGCGCGTCGGTGGATAGAACGACCGGCGTGCGCGCCACGGTGTCGGCCGAGGCCGAGGCGAGGCAGTGGGGAATGAAATCCAGCGCCGAAAAGGTCCAGAGCGCGCCGTCCAGCGCGTGCAACTGCGCGGCGGGCGCCACGACCACGGTGCGACCGCCGGCGGCGTAGGCCTTGCGCACGAGGCGGCAGGTGTACGCCAGCCGGTCAGGCACGTTGAAATGGAACGCCACCTCGGTCATGGCGATCGGGCCTCAGGCACCCCGCTGCCGCGTTCAGCGCTTACCGGAGGCGCCATCCGCCTGGCCCGCCTTGCGCTTGGCCTTGCCAGATTTGGTTTTGGTCTTTTCCTTGGCCTTGACCGTGGCCACCGATGGCGCGTCGCCAGCTTGCGAGAGCAGGTACTGCACCAGCAAACCGACAGGCCGGCCGGTGGCACCTTTGGCGGCCCCGCTCTTCCACGCGGTCCCGGCAATGTCCAGGTGCGCCCAGGGATAGGCGCTGGTAAAGCGCTGCAGAAACTTGGCCGCAGTGACGGCCCCCGCCTGGCGGCCCGCCACGTTGGCGACGTCGGCGAAGTTGGTTTTGAGGCCCTCGGCGTAGTCGTCGTCCAGGGGCAGGCGCCAGCACAGGTCCAACGCGTCCTGACCGGCGCTCTGCAGCGCCAGCGCCAAGCTGTCGTCGGTAGAAAACAGACCGCTGCGCACGCCGCCCAGCGCGATCACGCAGGCGCCGGTGAGCGTGGCGATGTCGATCACTGCCTTGGGCTGAAAGCGCTCTGCGTAGGTCAGCGCGTCGCACAGCACCAGGCGGCCTTCGGCGTCGGTGTTCAGGATTTCGATGGTCTGCCCGCTCATGCTGGTGACCACATCGCCCGGCTTCACGGCCGCGCCATCGGGCATGTTCTCGCACGCGGGGATCAGGCCCACCACGTTGACAGCGGGCTGCAGTTCGCCCAGCGCGCGGAACACGCCCAGCACGCTGGCAGCGCCGCCCATATCGAACTTCATCTCATCCATATCGCCGGCCGGCTTGATGGAAATGCCGCCGGTGTCGAAGGTGATGCCCTTGCCCACCAGCACCACCGGTGCATCCGCCTTGGCAGCGCCCTGGTAGCGCAGGACGATGAAGCGCAACTCTTGCGCCGAGCCCTGGGCCACGGCCTGGAAGGCGCCCATGCCCAGCTTAGCCACTTCTTTCGGGCCCAGCACGTCGCAGCTGATGCGCCGCGCAGGCTTGGCCAGTTGCTGGGCCGCCTGCGCCAGCAGCGTAGGCGTTGCGTAGTTGGCCGGGCGGTTCGCCCATTCGCGGGCGAATTCCACGCCGTGGGCGACACCCAGGGCTTTGTCAAAGGCTTGGCGCACGGCCGATGCGTCTGGCACGCCCAGCGCCACGTTCTTCAGCGACACCTTGGGCGCCGGCGACGCCTTGGTATGCCCCTTGGTGGTGGTGTACTGGTACAGCGCGTCACAGCTGGCGCCCACGGCAGCGGCCACAGCGTCAGGCGATGCGGCAGCAGCAAAGCAGATGGTCAGCGCGTTGGCGGGGCCCCGCTTGCAGTGGCCGACCGCGGCGGCGACGGCCTTGCGCACCTGGGTGGCGCTGCCATTGCCGATGCCCACCAGCAGCAACCGCTCGCTGGTCACGCGCGGCGCGCCGAAGCTGGACAAGAGCGCGCCCGCCTCGGTCTTGAAGTCGCCACTGGCCAGCGCGCGCTGGATGAGGGCAGACAGCGCGTCCTCGCCCGGCTCGAACCCGTCGGCCACCAGCACGGCCAGCGCGGGGGATGAATAGGCTGCCGCTTCCGGCAGGCGCAGCGTCTTCAGTTCGAAGTCCATAATCAGCGTTTTCCTTTCGACCGATGTTATTCGATTCCTCCCTACGCAAGGAGCTGGGCCGCAGCTTCGGCGCGACCCTGGTGGTGCTGGTGACCATCGTCGTCACCGTGATGCTGATCCGCACACTGGGCCAGGCGTCGGTGGGCCGGGTCAACCCATCCGAAGTGATGCTGGTGATGGGCTACACCGTGCTCGGCCATCTGCCCACCATCCTCACGCTGAGCCTGTTCGTGGCGATCACCGCCACGCTGACACGCATGTACGCCAGCAGCGAGATGGTCGTGTGGTTCTCGTGCGGCCAAAGCCTCATGAGCTTCCTGCGCCCCGTGCTGCGCTTTGCCGCGCCGGTGCTGCTCGGCATCGCCGTGCTGGCGATCTTTGTCTGGCCATGGTCCAACCACCAGATCCGCGAACTACGCGACCGTTTCCAGGGCCGCAACGACATAGAACGCGTGGCGCCGGGCCGCTTCATCGAATCGTCCGGCGGGCAGCGCGTGTTCTTTATCGACAAGGACACGGCCGATGCGCAGTCGGGCAACAACATATTCATTGCGTCCAACGAGCGCGGCAAGGAAACCGTGACCACCGCCGCCAGCGGGCACCTGGCCACCCTCAAGGGCGAGCGTTACCTGGTGCTTGAAAAAGGCAACCGCATGGAGACCGAGACCGCCACGGGCCAGACGCGCGTGAGCGAGTTTGCCGAGTACGGCAACCGGATCAACAGCGGCCCGCAGGGCCCGACCGACAACAATTCCCCCACCATGAAGCCCACGCTGGTGCTGCTGACCCAGCCCGACGCCGCCAACCTGGCCGAGCTGTCCTGGCGCCTCGGGCTGATGCTGGCCGCCATCAACTGCGTGCTGATTGCCGTGGCGGCCACCCGCGTCAACCCGCGCGTGGGGCGCAGCGGCGGCCTGGTGTTCTCGCTGTTTGCCTTTGCCACGTACTACAACCTGCTCAGCGTGGGGCAAAGCTGGATAGGCAACGGCCGCATCGGCATCGTGCCGTTCCTGATCCTGCTGCACGGCGGCATCTTCGCGCTGTCGATGGGCTGGCTGCTGGCGCGCAGCGGCGATTGGTTCAGCCGCCTGCGCCCGCGCCGGCGAGCTGCCAGCGGGGGTACCGTATGAAGACCATCCGCCGCTACATCTATGGCGAAGTGCTGCGCTCGGTCGGCTTTGTCACGCTGGCGTTTCTGGCGCTGTTCTTCTTCTTTGACTTTGTCGACCAGTTTGGCGACGTGCGCCGCGGGGCCGAGGCGGGCTACAGCATGGCGTACGCCCTGCTCTATGTCACGCTGCAGATACCTGGCCACCTGTACGAGCTGCTTCCCATCACGGTGCTGATCGGCACGATCTACGTCATGGCGCGGCTGGCCGAAAGCTCTGAATTCACCATTCTGCGCACCAGTGGCCTGGGGCCGCAGCGCGCGCTGGCCACGTTGCTGTCGTTGGGCGTGGGCTTCGTCATGCTCACTTTCGTGTTTGGCGACTACGTGGCCCCGGCGGCCAACCGCGCGGCGCAACAGTTGCAGGCGCGGTTTCTGGGCGACATCACCATCGGCCGTACGGGCGCGTGGATGAAAGACCGCCAGGCGCAGCAGAACTACTCGGTCAACGTCGGCTCGCTGGGCTCCGACGGCGGCATGGCGCAGATCCGCATTTTCGAGTTTGACAACGCAGACGGGCGCCTGCGCTCGACCACCCAGGCGGCCAAGGGCCATTTCACCGATGGCACGGGCTGGCAGCTGCAGGATGTGGTGCGCCGCGTGTACGACGCCAGCCAGCCCGATGCACCCGTCCTGAAGGTGGAAAAGCTGCCCGAATGGCGCTGGCCCACCACGATCACCCTGGACATGGTGGGCGCTGCCCTGCTCAGCCCCGACCGCATGCAGACGCTGGACCTGTACCAGTACATCACCCACCTGCAGACCAACGGCCAGAACGCCCAGCGCTATGAAATCGAGTTCTGGCGCAAGGTCTTCTACCCCTTGAGCTGCCTGGTCATGATGGTGCTGGCCCTGCCCTTTGCTTACCTGCATTTCCGCTCGGGCAACATCGCGGGCTACGTGTTCGGCGGGGTGCTGATCGGCATCAGCTTCTTCTTGCTGAACAACGTATTTGGCTTCATCGGCAACCTGCGCAACTGGGAACCCTGGGTCGCCGCCGCGCTGCCTGGCATCCTGTATTCGCTGCTGTCGCTGGGCGCATTCAGCTGGCTGGTGCTGAGGCGTTGACCATGTCACAGCCGCGCGATGCCCGCCACGGCACGGTGCTGTTCGCCCACGGCTCGCGCGACCCTGCCTGGGCTGCCCCCATCGAGGCCGTGGCCGCCCGCATGCGCAGCCTGGCGCCCGGCACGCTGGTGCGCTGTGCCTACCTGGAGCTCACCGCGCCCGATCTGCCCACCGTGGTGCAAGCCCTGATCGACGAAGGCGCCCGCGCGATCACCGTCTGGCCCATGTTCCTGGGCGTGGGGCGCCATGCGCGCGAAGACCTGCCGCGTCTGGTGGCCGAGCTGCGCCTGCGCCACCCCGATGTGCCCATCCACCTGCAACCCGCCATGGGCGAGCACCCAGCCGTGCTTGAAACCATGGCCCGCACCGCGCTGAGCGGGTCATCGCCCTGATCTGTTAGACCAAATACGGTATAATAAACAGGTTCTTTATTACATCGACTATGAACCTGCACCAGTTTCGCTTTGTTCAGGAGGCCGTGCGCCGCAACCTGAACCTGACCGAGGCGGCCAAGGCGCTCCACACCTCGCAGCCGGGCGTGTCCAAGGCCATCATCGAGCTGGAGGAAGAGCTTGGCATCGAGATCTTCACCCGCCACGGCAAGCGCCTCAAGCGCGTCACCGAGCCCGGCGAGAAGGTGCTGGAGAGCATTGCCATCATCCAGCGCGAGGTGGGCAACTTGAAGCGCATCGGCGAGGAATACAGCGCGCAGGATTCGGGCACGCTATCGATTGCCACCACGCACACCCAGGCGCGCTACGTGCTGCCGCCGTCCGTGGCCAAGCTGCGCGAGCGCTACCCCAAGGTCAACATCAGCCTGCACCAGGGCTCGCCCGACCAGGTGGCCCGCATGGTGATCGAAGAAGTGGCCGAGATCGGCATGGCCACCGAATCGCTGTCCAACTACCCCGAACTGGTCACCCTGCCCTGCTACGAATGGCAGCACGTGCTGGTGCTGCCGCGTGAACACCCGCTGGCGCAAAAGACGCGCCTGACGCTGGAAGACATCGTCGCCGAGCCGCTGATCACCTACCACCCGTCTTACACGGGCCGCACGCGCATCGACAACGCCTTCGCCCAGCGCCACCTTACGCCGCGCATCGTGCTGGAGGCGATCGATTCCGACGTGATCAAGACCTACGTGCGCCTGGGCCTGGGCGTGGGCATCGTGGCCGAGATGGCGGTGTCGCCCGGCAGCGACCCCGACCTGGTCACCCGCCCGCTGGGCCAGCTTTTCGGCCAGAACGTGGCGCGCATTGCGCTCAAGCGCAGTGCGTATTTGCGCGATTTCGTCTACCAGTTCGCCAGCCTGCTGTCCGACCGCCTGGACAAGGATTTGATCGTCAAGGCAATGAATGGGCATGTGGCGGACTATGAGCTGTGATCACCCCCCTGAGGCGCTGGAGAGCCCCGGCGCTCGTTGCCAGAGGCAACGGCCCTTCGGCCCGTCCCTATCTGCGCAGGCAGATAGGGAGCCGCGGGCCTCAGCCCCCGCTCTCTTCGCGCTGCGCGCTTCGGGCAGGGGGACAACGCCAGTTGCCGGCGCAGGTCCGGCAACGGCGTTCGCTGGGTTGGCCTGCTCCGCGGCCTTTCGATCGGTGGCGTGCGACGGTTGCTGAGCTTTGTTCCACCGATCGGTCGTTTGATTCGTAGACTCCTGATTTCATAGCTGCTTGCGCTGGTGGCGCCTGCGCCAGAAGGCCATTTCTTTCATAAGAAGCTGATTCCCGTCTTGCCCATCCCCTTGCCATGACCACCCCCACGCCCCCCGCTTTTCCCTCGCGCCTGCCCAACGTAGGCACCACCATCTTCACCGTGATGTCGGCGCTGGCCGCGCAGCACAAGGCGGTGAATCTGGGCCAGGGCTTTCCCGATTTCGATTGCGATCCGAAGCTGGTGGACGGTGTGACCGATGCGATGCGCGCCGCGCACAACCAGTACCCGCCCATGCCCGGCGTGCCGGCGCTGCGCGAGGCGATTGCGGGCAAGATCGCGGCGCTGTACGGCCACACGTACGACGCCAACACCGAAATCACCGTGACGGCCGGCGCCACGCAGGCCATCCTGACGGCCATCCTCTGCTGCGTGGGGCCGGGCGATGAGGTGATCGTGCTGGAGCCCTGCTACGACAGCTACGTGCCCAACATCGAGCTGACCGGCGCCAGCGTGGTGCGCGTGCCGCTCACGCCCGGCACCTTCCGGCCCGATTTCGACAAGATCGCCGCCGCGCTGTCGCCACGCACGCGCGCCATCATCATCAACACCCCGCACAACCCCAGCGGCACCGTGTGGACACCCGCCGAAATGCAGCGCCTGCAGGATCTGCTGGCCCCCACCAACGTGCTGGTCATCAGCGACGAGGTGTACGAGCACATGGTCTACGCCCCGCTGCAGCACGAAAGCGTGGCGCGCTACCCCGGCCTGGCCGCGCGCAGCTTCATCATCAGCAGCTTTGGCAAAACCTACCACGTCACCGGCTGGAAGGTGGGCTACGTGGCCGCGCCCGCCGCGCTGACGGCCGAATTCCGCAAGGTGCATCAGTTCTGCGTGTTCACCGTCAACACGCCCATGCAGGTCGGCCTGGCCAACTACATGCAAGACCCGGCGCCCTACGTGCAACTGCCCGCGTTTTACGCCGCCAAGCGCGATTTGTTCCGCGCCGGGCTGGGCCACACCAAGTTCCGCCTGCTGCCGTGCGAAGGCACGTACTTCCAGTGCGTGGCCATCGACGGCCTGGGCGTGCCCGAGCGTGATTTGAGCGAGGCCGACTTCTGTCAATGGCTGACGCGCGAAATCGGCGTGGCCGCCATCCCGCTGTCGGCCTTCTACGGCAACGGGTTTGACCAGAAAGTGGTGCGCTTTTGCTTCGCCAAGAAGGACGAGACCCTGCGCGCCGCGCTGGGGCGCCTGGCGCGCCTTTGATGGCGCCAGCCGGGCGATCTGATCCGCTTCTTTTTTCATAGCTGCCAGCGCTTTCTGCACCTGCGCCAGCGGCCGATTAGGCTCTTAGCCCTTTCAGCCTCGCTGCCGTTGCCCGCGCCAGCCGCATTGGCGCCACAATCGCGCCATGCCCCAAGCCAGAACGCCCCAGGTCGCGCCCGCGCCACCCGCCGCCCAGCGCGCGGCGCGCTACTGGCTGATGAAGTCCGAGCCGGATGAGTGCAGCATCGACGACGCCCTGGCGGCGCCCCACCAAACCGTGCCCTGGACCGGCGTGCGCAACTACCAGGCGCGCAACTTCATGCGCGACGACATGCAGGTGGGCGACGGCGTGCTGTTCTACCACTCCAGCTGCGCCGAGCCGGGTATTGCCGGGCTGGCGCGCATTGCGTCGGCCACGCGCGCCGACCCCACGCAGTTCGAGCCCGAATCGCCCTATTTCGACCCCAAATCACCGCCCGCCCAGCCGCGCTGGCTTCTGCTGGACGTGCAGGCGCTGCGCAAAACCCGTTTACTGCCGCTGGCCGAGCTGCGCGCCGTGCCTGCCCTGGCCAGCCTGCGCGTGCTGCAGCGCGGCAACCGCCTGTCGATCACGCCGGTGAGCGATGAGGAATGGGCGGCCGTGCAGGCGCTGCTCTAAACCCGGCCAGACTGGCGGCCTGGCCAGTTGATCGCCCGGGTGCGATCCGGCGGCAGCCGCTTCGCGCTGCGGCACGCGCGAGCCGCCGCGCCCACCAACCGGCACCGTCCTACAACCCGGGCGCGCTTTCGCGCCTACCGTGCAGGGTTTCAGCACCGCAAACCCGCCCGCACCATGGCCGACGCTGCTCCCCCCGACGAAACCGCCGCCACGCCGCCCGCCCGCGTGGTGTGGAAAGGCGCCATCAGCTTTGGGCTGGTGCACATACCGGTGGCGCTGTACACCGCCACCACCAGCGGCGGGGTCGACTTTGACTGGCTAGACCGCCGCACCATGCAGCCGGTGGGCTACAAGCGCATCAACAAGAAGACCGGCAAGGAAATCGCGTCGGCCGACATCGTCAAGGGCATCGAAGTGGAAGACGGCCGCTACGTGGTGCTGAGCAACGACGAGATTAAGGCGGCTTTCCCCAAGACCACGCAGACGATCGAGATCGAGACCTTCATCCACGCCAGCGAAATCCCCTTCGTCTACCTGGAACGCCCGTACTACCTGGCGCCCATCAACCGGGGCGAAAAGGTGTACGCGCTGCTGCGCGAGGCGCTGCTGGAGACAGGCCGGGTGGGCATCGCCCGCGTGGTCATCCAGACCAAGCAGCACCTGGCCGTGCTGGTGCCCAGCGGCCCGGCGTTGATCCTGAACCTGCTGCGCTGGGGCGGCGAAATCCGCTCGTTCGAGGCGCTGAAGCTGCCGCCCGCCGGCGTGAAAGCCGCGGGGCTGAAAGAAGCAGAGCTGAAGATGGCGCGGCAGCTGATCGAGGAGATGACCGCACCGTGGGACGCGGACGGCTTTCGCGACTCGTTCAAGGACGAAATCATGCGCCTGGTGCGGCAAAAGGCCGAATCGGGCGACGTGCAAAGCGTGGAAAAGGTCGAACCGGCCAGCGGCGGCAGCGCCAAGCCGGGCGCCGAGATCATCGACCTGACCGAACTGCTCAAGCGCAGCCTGCAGGGCGCCGAGCCTGCCGCAGCGAAGGATGACGATGGCCAGCCGACCCGATCCAAGCCCAGCGCCAAGACCGCAGAAAAAGCCGCTGAAAAAGCCGCAGCCAAGCCGCGCGCGGCGCGCAAGCGCGCCTGAGGCACCGGCCGCGTCGGGCACGCCGGATCTGGCGGGTGCCCCATCGGCGATGCCTGCTACTCGCCGTGCGAAGGCCAAGTCTACGCAACAAAAAACGCGGCCAGCGCCCGTCCAGATTGCGCCAGGAGCTACCAAATCTGAAGCATCCGCGCCACCCAGCCCGCTGGCCCGCTACCACGCCAAGCGGGATTTCCGCCGCACGCCAGAGCCCGAGGGCGCCGTGGCTGCGCCAGCGGCAGAGGGGCTGCGCTACGTCATTCAAAAGCACTGGGCCAGCCACCTGCACTACGACTTGCGGCTGGAGCTGGACGGCACCATGCACAGCTGGGCCGTGCCCAAGGGCCCCAGCCTGGACCCGGCCGACAAGCGCCTGGCCGTGCAGGTGGAAGACCACCCCATCGCCTACAACCGGTTCGAGGGGCAGATTCCCGCCGGGCAGTACGGCGCGGGCCGCGTCATCGTGTGGGACCGCGGCAGCTGGTCGCCGGTGGGCGACCCGGTTGCGGGCCTGGCCAAAGGGCACCTTAAGTTTGACCTGCACGGCATCAAGCTGCGCGGCCGCTGGGCGCTGGTGCGGCTGAAAGACGCCAACGCCAAGCAACCGCCCTGGCTGCTGATCAAGGACCGCGACGGTGAGTCCCGCCCGCCGCCCTACAGCGTGACCGATGCGCTGCCCGATTCGGTGGGACCGTCAGATGAAGACGCGCGCGCCGCACCGGCAAGCCCGCCGGGCGCCTTGACGCCGCCCTTAAACACGCCCGCAAACACGGCTTCCGCCACGCCAGATGCACCAGGCAAGGCAAAGCGGACGCGGGCCAACCCCGCACCCCGCCCGGCACGCGCTTCTGCCCTGCCCACCGATTTAGCGCCGCAACTCGCCCAAGCCCGCAGCGCACCGCCTGAAGACGCCGCCGCGTGGCAGTGGGAGATGAAGTTCGACGGCTATCGCCTGCTGGCCCGCGTGGACGCGACTGGCGCCGTGCGCCTGGTCACCCGCAACGGGCTGGACTGGTCGGCGCGCATGCCCGAGGTGGCGCGCGCCTTGGCTGCGCTGGGCTTGGCGGGCGGCTGGCTGGACGGCGAAGTCGTGATGCCCGGCGCCAGCGGCATGCCCGACTTTGCCGCGCTGCAGCGCGCGTTTGAAGCGCGGCGAACCGGCGATTTGGTCTATTACCTGTTCGACGCGCCGTGGCTGCGCGGCACCGATTTGACCGACTTGCCCCTGGCCGAACGCCGCGCGCGCCTCGTCGCTGCCCTGCCCGCCTTGGCCGGCAACGGCACGGTGCGCCTGTCCGCCGTGCTGCCGCCCGAGCCGCGCAGCCTGCTGGCCAGCGCCTGCGGCATGGGGCTGGAAGGGGTGATCGGCAAGCGCCTGGACGCGCCCTACCGCAACGGCCGGTCGGACGCGTGGATCAAGCTGAAATGCGGGCAAGAGGATGAATTCATCATCGCCGGCTTCACCACTGGCCAAGGCGCGCGCGCCGCCCAAGGCCATCTGGGCGCATTGGTGCTGGCCGCACACGACCCAGATCACCCGCAAGGCCCGTTGAGATGGGCTGGCAACGTTGGCAGCGGCTTCACGGGCGCAGCGCTCGCCGCGCTGCAACGTCGCCTGGCACCGCTTCACCGAGGCAGCAGCCCACTGGCGCCCGGCGACCAGGTGCCTGGGCGGGTGCAGTGGGTGCAGCCCGAGTTGGTGGCACAGGTTCGCCACGCAGGGATCACTCCGCAAGGTCACGTGCGGCAGGCGGTGTACCGCGGCCTGCGCGAGGACAAAGCCGCCAGCGAAGTGGTGCTACCCCAAATTGACAAACCAAATCAGCCGCTGGCGCAGATGCAGCCTACGCCAGCAGCTATTCAATCAGGAGCAAGCATGGACTCTGACAATGTGCTGGTCGGCCAGCAGCTGACGCACCCCGAGCGGGTGATAGACCCCGCCAGCGGCACCACCAAGCTGGATCTGGCGCGCTACTACGCCACCGTGGCGCCGCTCATCCAGCCGCACCTGCTGCACCGCCCGGTGGCCTTGCTGCGCGCGCCGGACGGGCTGGGGGGCGAGCTGTTCTTTCAAAAGCACGCGCAGGGTCAGCCGCTGGCCGGGGTGACGCAGCTGCCCGCCGCGCTGGACCCAGGCCATGCCCCGCTGATGGCCATCGACAGCGCCCAGGCGCTGCTGGCCGTGGTGCAGATGAACACTGTCGAGCTGCACACCTGGAACGCCACCGCCGACAAGATCGAGCGGCCCGACCGCCTGGTGATCGACCTGGACCCCGGCGAAGGCGTGCCCTGGGCCAAGGTGCAGGAAGCCGCGCAGCTCACCCGCACCCTGCTGACCGAGCTGGCGCTGGTGCCTTTCCTCAAGACCAGCGGCGGCAAGGGGCTGCACGTGGTGGTGCCCATCAAGCGCCTTTACGACTGGGACGCGGTGAAGGATTTCAGCCGCGCGCTGACCGAACACCTGGCCCGCCTGATGCCCGACCGCTTCACCGCCATCAGCGGCCCCAAGAACCGCGTGGGCCGCATCTACCCCGACTACCTGCGCAACGGCCGGGGCGCGACCACCGCCGCTGCATGGTCGGCCCGCGCCCGGCCCGGCATGGGCGTATCGGTGCCCATCGGCTGGGACGAACTGGCCCGCGTGACCGGCGGCGCGCACTGGACAGTGGGCACCATCGGGCCGCGCCTGCGCATCGGCAACGCGCCTTGGGGTGACTGGGCCAGCGCTGCCCGGCCCATTGGTGCAGCAGCGCGGCGGCTGAAAAGCGCCGATACGTGCCGATAAGCGCTGAAGGCGGGGCTGGATCGGTGCGGCGGTCGACCTAGGTCGACTCGCCGAACAGAGGGTGCTCGGGCTGAAGGATGTCGATGCGGCCGTAGCGCAGGCGCAGCAGGCCCGCATCGGCCAGCGCATGCAGCTCCCGGCTGAGGGTTTGGCGTGTGATGCCCAGCATCATGGACAAGGCCTCTTGCGACACGGTCACGCTGCGCTGGCTGGCCTGCGCCTGGGTGGCGTCGCCGTGCGCCAGCCGGCCCAGGCGGTAGGCGATGCGCCCCTGCGTGCTGTGCAGCGTGCTGGCCTGCACCAGGCCATAGAGCGCCCGCACGCGCCCAGCCAGCAGCATGGTGATGGCGCGCGCAAAGGTGGGGCGCTGCATCAGCCCGGCAAAGGCCGTGGGCGGCACGTTCAGCAGATGGCTGTCTTCCATCGCCGTCACGTCGTGAGTGCGCGGGGTGCCGTCGAGCACGCTGAGTTCACCAAACCAGTTGCCCGGCTGCAGCACGACGAAGATGGCCTCGCGCCCTTCCACGTTCAGGGTGGACGCCTTGAGCACCCCATGCAGCAGCACGTAAAAGCCGCCCTGGCTGTCGCTGCGCATGTCCACCGCATCGCCATAGCGGAACAGCATCTCGCCGCGCGCGCAGCGCAACGGTCGGGCGGCAGCCAGCAGTCGCCTGCGCTCCAGCGCGGGCAGGCTCGCAAACCAGGGGTTGCTGGCGCAGATGCGCAAGGCATCAGGTGGGTGGCGGCGGGCATGGGGCAAACACCTAATTGTTTGGATTTTGACATTTCATTCAGGCCGCGCATGCCTACAGTGCCCTTCGACCCAGCCAGCGTTGCCCCTGCCTGCAAGACAACCACAGGCCGCGCCGCCCCTTAGATATTCAGGAGACTCTCACCATGCCCTCGATGAAAGACCAGGTTTCGCCCGAAGAATGGAAGCTGCGTGTAGACCTTGCCGCCGCCTACCGCCTTGTGTCGCTGTACGGCTGGAGCGATTTGGTGTTCACCCACATCAGCGCGCGCATCCCGGGGCCCGAGCACCAGTTTCTGATCAACCCCTACGGCCTGCTGTTTGAAGAGATCACCGCGTCCAGCCTGATTCGCATCGACCAGCAGGCCAACAAGCTGCACGACAGCCCCTACCCCGTGAATCCAGCCGGTTTCACCATCCACAGTTGCGTGCACGCCGCGCGCGAAGACGCGGGCTGCGTGATGCACACCCACAGCCGCGCCGGCATTGCGGTCAGCGCCAAGAAGGAAGGCCTGCTGCCCATCAGCCAGCAAAGCACCTTCGTGCTGCCCTCGCTGGCCTACCACGGCTACGAAGGCGTGGCCCTGCGCGACGATGAAAAGCCGCGCCTGGCCGCCGACCTGGGCGACGCGCGCTTTCTGATCCTGCGCAATCACGGCCTGCTGACCGTCGGCGCCAGCGTGGCAGAGGCCTTCCTGGCGATGTACACGCTGGAGAACGCCTGCCGAATCCAGATCGATGCGCAGTCTGGCGGCAGTGAGCTGATTCACGTTGATCCGCGCATCCTGGTGGGCATGGCCCAGGTGCTCAAGCACGTCACGGCCGACCAGGGCGCGCAGATCGCCTGGCCCGCGCTGCTGCGCCGGCTGGACCGCGAGCTGCCTGGCTACGCAGACTGAGCCGCGAGCCCACCATGGACTTCCTGCAGCTTCTGCCCCGCCTGCTCTTGGGCGCGCTGGCCCTGGTCATGTTCGGGCTGGGCCTGTCGCTCAGCCTGGAGGATTTCCGCCGTTTGGCGCGCCACCCGAAAGCGGTGTTTATCGCGCTGGGTCTGCAGGTCGTGCTGTTGCCGCTGGCCTGCTTTGCGATCGCCCGGGCGCTCGGGCTGTCGCCGGTCTTTGCGGTGGGGCTGATGCTGCTGGCGGCTTCGCCGGGCGGCATATCGGCCAACCTTTTCAGCCACCTGTTTGGCGGCAATGTGGCGATGAACATCTCGCTGACGGCGATCAATACGGTGTTGTCGATCGTCACGCTGCCGCTGGTCGTCAATCTGTCGCTGGCCTACTTCTTGAGCGATCAGGGCAACGCTGTGTCGCTGCAGTGGCAGAAGGTGGTGGAAGTGGTGGCGGTGGTGATCGTCCCCGTGGCGCTGGGCATGCTGGTGGGCGCCCGCAGGCCAGCGCTGGCGCTGCGCGCTGAAAAGCCGTTCAAGCTGTTCAGCGCCCTGGTGCTGCTGGCGTTTGCGCTGATCGCCATCGCCAAGGAATCGTCCGCTCTGGCGGCGGGCCTGGCCACCATCGGCCCGGCGGTGGTGGTGTTCAACCTCGTCAGCCTGGGCGCGGGCTATTTCCTGAGCCGCGCCGCCGGGCTGGACAAGTCGATGGCCACCGCCATCTGCTATGAGATTGGCATCCACAACTCAACGCTGGCGCTGTACATCGCGCTGTCGCTGCTCAACAACTTCGAGATGGCACTGCCGGCGGCCCTGTATTCCATCGTCATGTACATCACGGCCACCCTCTTCGGCCTGACGGTTTTGCGGCGCAAGGTGGCTCAAGGGGTTCATTCATGATCGTCACGGTGATCACCGGCGCCTCCGACGGCATTGGCGCCGAATTGGCGCGCCAGCTCGCCACCGTCCGCCGCGAACGCGCCGGGCTGATATTGGCCGCGCGCAGCGAAGAAAAACTGCGGGCCGTTGCAGACGAGTGCACCCGGCTGGGCGCCCACGTCGAATGGGTCATGGCGGATGTTTCGGTGCGCGCCGACTGCGACCGCCTCATCGCCGTGGCCGCCCAACGCTTCGGGCGAATCGACACGCTCTACAACAACGCCGGGCTTTCAGCGCACGCGCTGTTGCGCGAGGTGCCGCCCGACAAGCTGGATTGGTACGAGTACCTGATGCGCGTGAACTACTGGGGCACCCTGTGGTGCACCTATGCCGCGCTGCCACACCTGATCGCCAGCAAGGGCCGCATCGTGGGCGTGTCATCGCACGCAGGCCTGTTCGGCGTGCCGGGCCGCACGGCGTACAGCGGCAGCAAGTTCGCCGTGGCGGGCATGCTGGAAGCGCTGCGCGCCGAAGTCAAGCCGCTGGGAGTGTCCGTCACCGTGGTTTACCCCGGCGTGGTGGACACAGCCATTCGTCTGCACGGCTTCAACGCGCAAGGCCAACAGGCCGGCGTGAGCGGCCTTCGTGAGGAAGGGATGATGCCTGTAGAGACCTGCGTGCGCCTGATGCGCAAGGCGGTGGACGCGCGCCAGCGCGAATGCGTCATGACCGCCAAGGCGCGCTTTGGCCGGTGGATGAAGCTGCTGGCGCCCGGCTGGGTGGAGCGCAAAACCATGGAAGCGGTGAAGGACGACTTCCGGCCCCAATAGCTCGGCGCGGTGCCCGTGGCAGGGCAGCTACACAGGCCGCATGAACCAGCCGACTTTCAGCGCCCGCTCCGCATCGACGTCCGCAAACACTGGCGGATTGGCCAGCCTTTGGACAAAGCGGATCTCCGGCGCTTCCTTGAGGGCGTTGTCTACCAGGAAATCCATGCCCAGCTCCGGCGCGTTGAGGCACAGCAGCGCGTGACCGCCCGGCCGCAGAAGATCCGGCAAGCGGCGCATCAGGCGTGGGTAGTCTTTGGTGGCGACAAAGCTGCCTTTTTGATAGCTGGGCGGGTCGGCCACCACCAAGTCATACGGGCCATGGCGCGCGATCTTGCCCCAGGTGGTGAACACGTCGTGCGGCCAGAACAGAGCCCCTTGCAGGCCGTTCAGCTGATGGTTCTGCTGCCCCGTGGCCAATGTGCCGCGCGCCATGTCGATATTGACCACCTGCGCCGCCCCGCCCTGCAGCGCAGACACGCTGAAGGCGCAGGTGTAGGCAAACAAGTTCAGCACCCGCGCGCCGCGCCCTTCCCGCGCCTTGAACTCTGCGGAAAAATCACGTACCCAGCGCCGACCCGCCGACATGTCCAGAAACAGGCCGTGGTTCTGGCCGCGCAGCACCTGCACGCGGTAGTCGGCACCAGCCTCACGCACCTGATGGGGATCTGGGACGCTGCCGGCCATCAACCGTGTGTCGATCACGCCACCGGGCTGGCGGCATTGGTACACCCAGGTCAGCGGCTCCGGCGCCGCCAATGCCGACCAGCGCGCTTGAAGCAGGCCGCCCACCTCGGCCAGCTCTGCTTCGGTCATCGCCTTGAAGCTGGTCAACACCAGCGCGGGCGGAAAGGCGTCGAGCGTCAGGTGCTCTTCGCCCGCAAAGCAGCCGCCGCGTCCGTGAAACAGGCGCACGGCCTCATGGCACAAAGGCATCGACGCAATGGCCTGGGCGAGATGGTGCATCACGGGGATGGAGTGTCGATCAAGTTGCGGGGATCAGCCGCGGGGTTTTCTGGATCGCATCGACACGTAGGCCACACCGAGTAGCACAAACCACAGGGGCGTGGCGAGCAGCGCCTGGCGTGTGTCAGCCTCGAACGTCAGCAGCACGATGATGCCGGCGAAGAACGCCAGGCACGCCCAGCACATGGCAACGCCGCCAGGCATGCGGTAGCGGGACGCTTGATGCAGCTCTGCGCGGTGTTTGCGGTAACTGATGTACGACAGCAGGATCAGCGACCAGACGAACATGAAAAGAATGGCCGACACCGTGGTGACCAGCGTGAAGGCTTCCACCAGATTCGGCACCACCCACATCAAAAATGCGCCGCCCAACAGGCAGACGCACGAAAAGACGAGTCCGCGTGAAGGCACGCTGGCGGCAGACAGCTTGCCAAAGACCTTGGGCGCGTCGCCCTCTTGCGCCAGCCCATAGAGCATGCGGCTGGTGGAAAACACGCCACTGTTGGCCGACGACGCCGCTGACGTGAGCACCACAAAGTTGATGATGCTGGCGGCCGCGGGCAGGCCCGCCAGCACAAACAGCTCTACGAACGGGCTTTTGCTGGGCACCACGTCGCGCCAGGGCGTGACCGCCATGATCGCGATCAGCGCGCACACATAAAAAATGATGATGCGCACCGGGATGGAGTTGATGGCGCGCGGCAGGGTGCGGTGCGGGTCCTTGGCCTCGGCCGCCGTGGTACCCACAAGCTCAATCCCCACAAAGGCGAACACCGCGATCTGAAAGCCCGCAAAAAAGCCCATGGCGCCGTGCGGGAACATGCCGCCGTCGTTCCACAAATTGGCCAGGCTGGCCGTGCGACCTGCGGGTGAGCTGAAACCCGTCAGCACCATGTACAAGCCTGTGCCAACCAGGGTAACGATGGCGACGATCTTGATCATCGCAAACCAAAACTCGACCTCGCCAAACAGCTTCACTGTCAGCAGGTTCAGGCTCAGCAGCACGGCTACGCAGGCGATCGCGGGCGCCCATTGCGGCAAATCGGGCCACCAAAACTGGGCGTAGGCCGATATCGCAATCACATCGGCAATGCCGGTGATGATCCAGCAGAACCAGTACGTCCACCCGGTGAAAAATCCGGCCCAGGGGCCCAGCAAATCGGCCGAAAAATCGATGAAGCTCTTGTACTGCAGGTTGGACAGCAACAGCTCGCCCATCGCCCGCATCACGAAGAACAACATGATGCCGATGATGGCGTACACAAAAACAATGGACGGGCCCGCCAGGCTGATGGTTTTGCCTGAGCCCATGAACAAACCCGTGCCGATGGCACCACCAATGGCGATCAGCTGGATATGGCGATTGCTGAGATTGCGCTGGAGATCGTCGGCACTGTCGTGCCCCGATTGCTCCGCCGGGGCATCTGTGCTCATTGAGAAAGCTCGGTGAAATGCGTTAGCGTGAAAAAAACAGCGATGCAAGCGACCCGGCAAGGCAAAACCCTTGCACGGATGGGCGCCAGAACAGGCGCCCGCGCTTGCGAAAAGCTGCAGGGGTATTTTAGTACGCGAGCTGTATACAGGGTGCCTGCGTGCCCCATTGAGGTGCACTGAGTGAAGGTGTTAGACGGCTCATCGAATGGTCCCCCATGGGCGGGCGACCAGCCCCACGGCACGAAACCATGTCCGCCGTGAATCGCTCCATTCCAGCCGACCCCCAGAGTGCCGAAACGGATTGTTCTGCACGCGCTCAGCCGAACTGAGCTAGAGATTGGTGGGCTTGCCAGCACGCGCATGCGCCCAAAACGAAACCGGCAACCCATTGGGTTGCCGGCGTCAAGCTGCAGAGGCGGCTGAGTTACCGCTTCTGCGGCGGCAAATCCGTGCAGCTGCCGTGCGCCACTTCCGCTGCCATGCCGATGCTTTCGCCCAGCGTGGGGTGCGGGTGGATCGTGCTGCCGATATCGACTGCGTTGGCGCCCATTTCGATCGCTAGGGCGATCTCGCCGATCATGTCGCCCGCGTGGGTGCCGACAATGCCGCCGCCCAGAATGCGGCCATGGCCGTGCGCGTCGGGGCCGTCGTCGAACAGCAGCTTGGTGAAGCCCTCGTCTCGGCCGTTGGCGATGGCACGGCCCGATGCCGTCCAGGGGAACAGGCCTTTCTTGACCTTGATGCCCTGCGCCTTGGCCTGGTCTTCGGTCAGGCCCACCCAGGCCACTTCGGGATCGGTGTACGCCACGCTGGGGATGACGCGCGCGTCGAACGCGGCTTTGGCCAGCTTCTCGTCACCCAGCAGTTCGCCGGCAATGACTTGGGCCGCCACGTGCCCCTCGTGCACCGCCTTGTGCGCCAGCATGGGCTGGCCGACGATGTCGCCAATGGCGAAGATGTGCGGCACATTGGTGCGCAACTGCACGTCCACGGGGATGAAGCCACGGTCGGTGACGGCCACGCCCGCCTTGTCGGCGCCGATTTTCTTGCCGTTGGGGCTGCGGCCCACGGCTTGCAGCACCAGGTCGTAGGTTTGCGGCGCGGGCGCGCCCTCGCCTTCAAAGCTCACTTCAATGCCTGCGTCGGTCGCCTTGGCGCCCACCGTCTTGGTCTTGAGCATGATGCTGTCAAAGCGCGGCGCGTTCATCTTTTGCCACACCTTGACCAGGTCCCGGTCGGCGCCCTGCATCAGGCCGTCCATCATCTCGACCACGTCCAGGCGGGCGCCCAACGTGCTGTAGACGGTGCCCATCTCCAGCCCGATGATGCCGCCGCCCAGAATCAGCATTTTCTTGGGCACGGCCTTCAGCGCGAGCGCGCCCGTGCTGTCCACCACGCGGGGGTCATCGGGCATGAAGGGCAGGCGCACGGCCTGGCTGCCTGCGGCGATGATGGCGCGCTTGAACTGCACCACCTGTTTCTTGCAGGTCTTCTCCTGGCCGGTGCCGGTGGTTTCTTCCACCTCCAGGTGATTGGCGCCGACGAAGCTGCCGAAGCCGCGCAGCGTGGTTACCTTGCGCATCTTGGCCATCGCGCCCAGGCCACCGGTCAGCTTGCCGATGACCTTGTCTTTGTGGCCGCGCAGCTTGTCAATATCCAGCTTGGGCGCGCCGCCGTAGTCGATGCCCAGCGCCGCCAGGTGGCTGACCTCATCCATCACCGCCGCCACGTGCAGCAGCGCCTTCGAGGGGATGCAGCCCACGTTCAGGCAAACGCCGCCCAGGGTGGCATAGCGCTCGACGATCACCACCTTCAGGCCCAGATCGGCCGCGCGGAAGGCCGCCGAATAACCGCCCGGGCCACCGCCCAGCACCAGCACGTCGCAATCCACATCGACGCTGCCGCCAAAGCTGGATGCTACAGGAACAGGAGCTGCTGGCGCTGATGGCGCGGGCGCTGGAGCCGAATTTGGCTTGGAATCTGCTGCGGTGGCGGGTGCCGGCGCGGGCGCAGCGGCGCCCTGCTCTGCCGCATCCAGCGTGAGGATGAGCGAACCCTGGTTCACCTTGTCGCCGATGTTGACCTTCAGCTCCTTGACCACGCCAGCGTGGCTGGAAGGGATTTCCATCGACGCCTTGTCGGATTCGACGGTGATCAGCGACTGTTCTGCCGCAACCGTGTCACCGGGCTTGACCAGCAGCTCGATAACCGCGACGTCCTTGAAGTCGCCGATGTCCGGCACTTTGACTTCCACGATGCTCATGATTTGTCTCCTAGAGGCTGGCCCACCACCGTCGGTTGAACCAGGATCGGCGTCAGTGCGACGCCCAAGCGGCCAAGCATGTCGCTCAGCCCGGACAAGGGTTGATCAGGCGATTCGGTGGCCACGCACAGCACCTGCCCCACATGGCCGGGTGCGCGCTGGCCTGCCGCGCCAATGAAAGCTTCCAACTCAGCCACCACGCTGTCAGCCGGATCCAGAAAGCGCACCTGCGGGGCCGCGCGTTCAAAAAACGGCCGCAGCCAAGGCAAATGCGTGGAAGACAGCGTGCACACGTCGGCGCCGGGGTGGCGGCGCAGCAGCTCGGCCATGAAGGCATCGACCGCAGTCTGCGTGGCCTGCGGCTGGCTCAGGAAGCTGCCGTTTTCGACCAGGTCGACCATGGCAGAAGCGTTTTCCACCGCCACCGGCCGCCCATCCGCTTCACGGCGGATATATGCCTGGATCTGGGGGCTGCTCGCCAGCGAAGCCACGCCCATCACCACCACCAAGCCGCTGCGGCTGGCCGCCAGCGCCTCGCGCACGGGCGGGAAAACGCCGCGCACGGGCACCGGCAGGCCGGCGGCCTGCAGGCCTTCCAGCACCATGACCGAAGGCGCGTTGGACGCCAGCACCACGGCGCTGGCCCCCCACGTGCCCAGCCGCCCCACCGTGGCCTCGATCAACGGCGCCAGTACCTCGCGCGACTTTCCGCCGTACGGAAAGCTGGCGCGGTCAGCAAAGTAGATCAGATCAAGCCACGGAAAGCGCTGCTGCAGGCGCTGCACGATCGCATAGCTGCCGATGCCCGCATCGAAAACGGCCACCGGCCGCTGCAACCCGGCCAGCGGCGTGGCCAATGCCGCAGCGTCGGCAGGCGTTGGGGCGCAACGCTCCGCCACCGCGCTCACAACAGCACGCGTCGGAAGTCGGCGAGTACCTGAGCCAGGTACGCATTGAAGCGCGCGGCGGCGGCGCCGTCGATCACGCGGTGGTCGTAGCTGAGCGACAGCGGCAGCGTGAGACGCGGCACGAACTGCTTGCCATCCCAGACGGGCTTCATGGCACTCTTGGACAGGCCAAGAATCGCCACCTCAGGCGCGTTGATGATCGGCGTGAAGCTGGTGCCGCCAATGCCGCCCAGCGAGCTGATCGAGAAGCACCCGCCCGTCATGTCGGCCGGGCCCATCTTGCCGTCGCGGGCCTTCTTGGCCAGATCGCCCATTTCCTGGCTGATCTGCAGAATGCCCTTTTTGTCGGCGTCTTTCAGCACCGGCACCACCAGGCCATTGGGCGTGTCTGCCGCAAAGCCGATGTTGTAGTACTGCTTGTAGACGAGGTTGTCGCCGTCCAGGCTGGTGTTGAACTCGGGGAATTTCTTCAGCGCAGCCACCACCGCCTTGATGACGAAGGCCAGCATCGTCACCTTGACGTCGCTCTTGGCCTTGGCGGCCTCGGCGTTGGTCTGCACGCGGAAGGCTTCCAGCTCGGTGATGTCGGCTTCGTCGTTATTGGTGACGTGCGGAATCATCACCCAGTTGCGCGCCAGGTTGGCGCCGCTGATCTTCTTGATGCGCGACAGCGGCTTGGCTTCGATGGGGCCGAACTTGGCGAAATCCACCTTGGGCCACGGCAGCAGATCCAGCCCGACGCCCGAGCCGCCCTTGGGCGCGTTCGCCGCCTGGGCCTTGGTCTGCACGCTGCCGGACATCACCTGACGGGTGAAAGCCTGCACGTCTTCGGCGCTGATGCGGCCGTTGATGCCCGTGCCTTTGACCTCTTCCAGCGGCACGCCCAGTTCGCGCGCGAACTTGCGCACGCTGGGGCTGGCGTACGGCAGCTTGCCCGTGGGCGCCACCGTGGGGTCGTGCGCGGGCATGGCAGCTGGGGCGCTGGCCGATGCGGCGGCGGGTGCCGCAGCTGCGGGCGCAGCGCTGGCTGCTGGTGCGGGCGTGGGCGCAGGTGCTGCCGCCGCGGCGGCCGGCGCCGCAGCGCTGGTGCCTTCCACGATGGCCAGCAGGTCGCCAATGTTCACCTTGTCGCCCAGCTTGACCTTCATCTCTTTGATGACGCCGGCCGCGCTGGACGGAATCTCCATCGAAGCCTTGTCGGATTCGACGGTGATCAGGCTTTGCTCCAGCTTGACGGTGTCGCCCGGCTGAACGAACACCTCGATCACGGCGACGTCCTTGAAGTCGCCGATGTCGGGCACGCGCACCTCGATCGGGCCAGCGGCAGCCGGGGCTGCTGCGGGCGCTTCGGCCGGGGCAGCAGCGGGGGCGGCAGGCGCCGTTGCTTCTGATTTCGTAGCTGCTGGCGCAGGTGCAGCCTGCGCTGGCGCCGCATTTTGTGCGGAATCACCGGCCGCTTCTAGCACCAGGATCACGCTGCCTTCGCTGACCTTGTCGCCCAGCTTGACCTTGAGCTCCTTCACCACCCCAGCCGTGCTGGAGGGGATTTCCATCGAAGCCTTGTCGGATTCGACCGTGACCAGGCTTTGCTCCACCTTGACGGTGTCGCCCGGCTTGACCAGCACCTCGATCACCGCCACTTCGTCGAAGTCGCCGATGTCGGGGACTTTCACTTCAACCATTGCCATGTTCGTGTCCTCCGTCTCAGGCCTTCAGCGGGTTGACCTTGTCGGCCTGGATGCCGTACTGCTTGATGGCAGCGGCCACGCGGTCGACGGGCACCTTGCCTTCATCGGCCAGCGCATGCAGCGCGGCGACGGTGATGTAGTGGCGGTCCACCTCGAAGTGCTCGCGCAGGCGCGAACGGAAATCGCTGCGGCCAAAGCCGTCGGTGCCCAGCGTGGTGAAGCTGCGCCCTTCGGGGATGAAGGGGCGAATCTGCTCGACGAAGCTCTTCATGTAGTCGGTCGAAGCGACCACGGGGCCGACATGCGGCTCCAGCTGCGAGGTGACAAACGCCTTGCGGGGCGTTTCCATCGGGTGCAGCAGGTTCCAGCGCGCCACGTCCTGGCCGTCGCGGCCCAGTTCGTTGAAGCTGGGGCAGCTCCAGACGTCTGCGGCCACGCCCCAGTCTTTGAGCAGCAGCTCTTGCGCGGCCAGCGACTCACGCAGGATCGTGCCCGAGCCCAGCAGCTGCACGCGCGGCGCGTTGCTGGCCACTTGCGCGGCCGGCTGGCACAGGTACATGCCCTTGATGATCTCTTCCTCGGTGCCGGGCTTGAGGCCGGGCATGGGGTAGTTCTCGTTCAGCAGCGTCAGGTAGTAGTAGACGTTTTCCTGCTTCTCGACCATGCGAACCAGGCCGTGGTGGATGATCACGCCCACTTCGTGCGCGAAGGTCGGGTCGTAGCTGACGCAGTTGGGAATGGTGCCCGCCAGGATCTGGCTGTGGCCGTCTTCGTGCTGCAGGCCTTCGCCGTTCAGGGTGGTGCGCCCGGAGGTGCCACCCAGCAAGAAGCCGCGCGCCTGCATGTCGCCCGCCGCCCAGGCCAGATCGCCCACGCGCTGGAAACCGAACATCGAATAGAACACGTAGAACGGCATCATGATGCGGTTGTTCGTGCTGTAGCTGGTGGCTGCGGAAATCCAGCTGCACATGCCGCCGGCTTCGTTGATGCCTTCCTGCAGGATCTGGCCGTCCTTGGCCTCCTTGTAGTACATCACCTGGTCTTTATCGACCGGGGTGTACTGCTGGCCTTTGGGGTTGTAGATGCCGATCTGGCGGAACAGGCCTTCCATGCCGAAGGTGCGCGCCTCATCCACCAGGATGGGCACCACGCGCGGGCCAAAGGCCTTGTCGCGCAGCAGCTGAGTCAAGAAGCGCACAAACGCCTGGGTGGTGCTGATCTCGCGGCCTTCGGTGGTGGGCTCCAGCACGGCCTTGAAGGTGTCCAGGCTGGGGATCGTGAAGTGCTCGTCCGCCTTTTCGCGGCGGTGCGGCAGGTAGCCGCCCAGCGCCTTGCGGCGCTCGTGCAGGTACTTCATCTCCGGCGTGTCGTCGGCCGGCTTGTAGTACGGCAGCTTGTCCAGATCGCTGTCGGACACAGGAATGCCGAAGCGGTCGCGGATGTAGCGGATGTCCTCGTCCGACAGCTTCTTGGTCTGGTGGACGGTGTTCTTGCCCTCGCCGGCCTTGCCCATGCCATAACCTTTGACGGTCTTGACCAGCAGCACGGTGGGCTGAGCCTTGTGGTTGTACGCGGCAGAGAAGGCGGCGTACACCTTTTCCGGGTCGTGCCCGCCACGGCGCAGATCGAAGATCTCTTCGTCGCTCATGTGCTCGACCAGTTTGGCGGTCTCGGGGTACTTGCCGAAGAAGTTCTTGCGCACGAAGGCGCCGTCGTTGGCCTTCATGGCCTGATAGTCGCCGTCCAGCGTCTCCATCATCAGCTGCTTGAGCTTGCCGGACTTGTCGCGCGCGAGCAGCGCGTCCCAGCCCTTGCCCCAGATCAGCTTGACCACGTTCCAGCCAGAGCCACGGAATTCGCCTTCCAGCTCTTGGATGATCTTGCCGTTGCCGCGCACCGGGCCGTCAAGGCGCTGCAGGTTGCAGTTGACGACGAAGACCAGGTTGTCCAGCCCTTCGCGGGCAGCCAGGCTGATCGCGCCCAGGCTCTCGGGCTCGTCCATCTCGCCGTCGCCCATGAAGGCCCAAACCTTGCGATTCTTGGTGTCGGCAATGCCGCGCGCATCCAGGTACTTCAAGAAACGCGCCTGGTAGATCGCCATCAGCGGGCCCAGGCCCATGCTGACGGTCGGGAACTGCCAGAACGAAGGCATCAGTTTCGGGTGCGGGTAGCTGGACAGACCTTTGCCATCGACTTCCTGGCGGAAGTTGTCCATCTGCTCTTCGGTGATGCGCCCTTCCAGGAAGGCGCGGGCGTAGATGCCCGGTGCGCTGTGGCCCTGGATGTAGAGGCAGTCGCCGCCGTGGCCTTCGCTCTCGGCGTGCCAGAAGTGGTTGAAGCCCGCGCCCAGCATGGACGCCAGCGACGCAAAAGAGCCGATGTGGCCACCCAGGTCACCCCCGTCTTTGGGGTTCAGCCGGTTGGCGCGAACCACCATGGCCATGGCATTCCAGCGCATGAAGGCGCGCAGGCGCTTTTCGATGGCGATGTTGCCTGGGCAGTGGGCCTCTTGCGCAGGCTCCAGGGTGTTGACGTAGCCGGTGGTGGCCGAAAACGGCATGTCGATGGAGTGCTGGCGGGCATGTTCCAGCAATTGCTCCAGCAGAAAGTGGGCGCGTTCCGGGCCCGATTGTTCAATCACGGAGGAAAGCGCATCCCTCCATTCACGGGTTTCCTGTTGATCAGGATCCTGGCCGGCGGCGGGTGCAGTGGGCTCTGCGGACATCTTCTGCGTCTCCTTGTCTTTAAAAGTTATGCAAGTTCATTGTGAACGAAGTCCGAATCATTGCATAAAGCCACGAAGATTCCAAATACTGACTTTTGAATTCGTATTATGAAATTTTAAGTACTAAAACCACCGTTTCAAACGCGCTCGCACCCCGCGATTCGCCGACCCGCTGCCCTACACTGGCGGGTTCCATGTTCACCATCCCGTCCGTCGATAACGCCACCCCGCAGGCGCAGCCCTGGTGGCGCCGCACGCTGGCATGGGTAGCGCACCGGCTGTCGCATCTGGCGCCGCTGGCTGCGGTGCTGCTGTTTCTTGCGGCTATCGCCGCCGCCTTCTGGTATTTGCGCGTCGAGGAAGTCCGCCGCGAGCAGGAAGCCGTCAAGCGCGATGTGGAGTACGCGCAACAGCGCCTGCGCCTGCGCTTGATCGAGCGGCAAGAACAAATGATGCGGCTGGCGCGCGACATATCCAACCGCGACGCCGATGCCGAGCAATTCGCCTCGCGCGCCGAGGCCCTGGTAGCGCAAAACCCCGAACTGGTGGCCATTTACTGGATCGACGATCACCGGCGCGTGCTGCGCGGCGAGATATCGCCCAGCATGATGCTTCCCCGCGATTGGTTGTCGCAGGGCGTGCTCACCCCCAGCGACACGCTGACAGGCTACGACCTGGCGCGCGATCTGATGCAGCCGGTCTACTCGCAGCCGATCGCCGCCAAAGACGCCGACCCGGTGCTGCAACTGCACGTTCCGCTGACGGCCAAGGGCCAGTACGCGGGTGAGCTGCTGATTGAGTACTCGGTGGACGGCCTGCTGCGCTACGGCGTGCCCTCCGAAATCCTGGCCAAGTACGCCGTGGCCTTGCTGGACGGCAAGGCGCAGTTGTTGACCGGCCAGAGCATTCCAGAGCGCGACAACCCCGGCGCGGTGATGCCGTGGTCGGCCAAGGTCAACGAGTTTGAAAGCCCCGTCTCCCCAGTGGGCAACGGCCTGGTGCTGCGCGCGCAGGCGTGGCGCACATCGCAGAACGTGGTGGGCAGCACGCTGTTTTGGCTGGTGGCGGTGCTGGCCGCCATGACCGCCTGGATGCTGATCGCCAACTGGCGCCAGTCGCGCCGCCGGCAAGAGGCGCAGCACGCGCTGCAGGCTGAAACCACCTTCCGCCGCGCGATGGAAAACTCCATGCTGACCGGCATGCGCGCGCTGGGTCTGGACGGCCGCATCACCTATGTGAACCCCGCGTTCTGCCAGATGACCGGGTGGAGCGAGGAAGATCTGCTGGGCCAATCGCAGCCCTTTCCCTACTGGCCCGACGAAGACCGCGACATGCTGATGACGCGCCTGACCGAAGAGCTGGCCGGCTCGTCCGACTCGTCGGGCTTTCAGATGCGCGTCAAGCGCAAGAACGGCACGCTGTTTGACGCGCGCCTGTACGTGTCGCCCCTGGTGGACGCCACGAACAAGCAAACCGGCTGGATGGCGTCGATGACCGACATCACCGAGCCCAACCGCGTGCGCCGCCAGCTTTCGGCGTCGTATGAGCGTTTTACGACCGTGCTGGAAGCGCTGGATGCTTCCGTTTCTGTAGCGCCGCTCGGCAGCGAGGAGCTGCTGTTTGCCAACAAGCTGTACCGCCAGTGGTTCGGCGGCACCACGGCAGGCCACATGCAGCTGGTGGTGCGTGCTGGCACGCCTGAAACCCACATCACCGACGAAAGCCTGGACACGGTGGATTCGTTCGCCGGGCTGCCGCTGGACAGCCTGGCCACCACGCCGCTGGCCGAACACGCCGAGATCTACATCGACCGCCTGGACAAATGGCTGGAAGTGCGTTCGCGCTACCTGAATTGGGTGGACGGGCGACTGGCGCAGATGGTGATCGCCACCGACATCACCGCGCGCCGGCAGGCCGAAGAGCTGGCCGCCGCCCAGGCCGAGCGGGCGCAGGCCGCCAGCCGCCTCATCACCATGGGCGAGATGGCGTCCAGCGTGGCGCATGAGCTGAACCAGCCGCTCACGGCCATCAGCAACTACTGCACCGGGATGATCTCGCGCATCAAGGGCGGCAACATCACCGAGGAAGACCTGCTGGGCGCGCTGGAAAAAACCGCACGCCAGGCCCAGCGCGCCGGGCAGGTGATCCAGCACATCCGCAGCTTTGTCCGCCGCAGCGAGCCCAAGCGCGAATGGGCCGAGGTGGGCGCCATGATCGAGCAGGTGGTGGAGCTGGCCGAGATCGAGCTGCGCCGCCGCCACGTGCGCCTGATCCACCAGGTGGCGCCACGGCTGCCTGCGGTGTTCGTCGACCCGATCCTGATCGAGCAGGCCCTGATCAACCTCATCAAGAACGGCGCCGAATCCATCGACGTCGCGCAGCGCTTTGCGCCGCTGCGCGTGGTCGACCTCACGGTGGCCCAGCGCGTGATCGACGCCATGCCGGTCATCGAATTCCGCGTGACCGACAACGGCCAGGGCCTGGCGCCCGAGGTGCTGGCGCGGCTGTACGAGGCGTTCTTCTCGACCAAGAGCGAGGGCCTGGGCATTGGCCTGAACCTGTGCCGCTCGATCGTCGAGTCGCACCAGGGCCGTATCGAGGCGGAGAACCTCTACAATTCCGGCGAGGTCGTAGGGTGCCGTTTCACCTTCTGGATTCCGGTGGGGCCAGCCCACGACAACTTTCCTGACAAGTCCCAAGCGAAGGTTGTGGCATGAGTTTGATTCCCAAGCGTGGAACGGTGTATGTCGTCGATGACGACGAGGCTGTCCGCGATTCGGTCCAGTGGCTGCTGGAAGGCCAGGATTTCCGCGTGCGCTGCTTCGAATCGGCCGAAGCCTTCCTGGCCCGCTACGACCCGCGCGAAGTCGCCTGCATGATTGTGGACATTCGCATGAACGGCATGAGCGGCCTGGAGCTGCAAGACCGCCTGACCGAGCGCGGCTCGGCCCTGCCCATTGCCATCATCACCGGCCACGGCGACATTCCGCTGGCGGTCGACACGATGAAAAAAGGCGCGCTGGATTTCATCCAGAAGCCCTTCAAGGAAGAGCAGCTGATCACCCTGGTCGAGCGCATGCTGGAGCAGGCGCGCGCCAATTTCTCCGAGCAGCAGCAATCGGCCAGCCGCGAGGCGCTGCTGGCCAAGCTGACCGGGCGCGAATCGCAGGTGCTGGAACGCATCGTTGCCGGCCGCCTGAACAAGCAGATTGCCGACGACCTGGGCATCAGCATCAAGACGGTGGAAGCGCACCGCGCCAACATCATGGAAAAGCTGGGCGCCAACACCGTGGCCGATCTGCTCAAGATCGCCCTCAAGCAGGCCCCTGCCCCGCGCGCGTGACCTGCGCTGTGCGGCTGCCATCGCACCGTCTTACTATTATTTATATAGCTGCCAGCGCTTGTCCATCCTGCGCTAGCGGCCTATTTCATTCATAAGATTTGTCCATGACTGCACAGCTCATCGACGGCAACGCGCTGGCCCGCCAGGTTCGCGCCGACGTGGCCGACCGCGTTCAGGCCCTCAAAGCCCGCGGCATTGAACCGCACCTGGCCATCATCCTGGTGGGCGAAGACCCGGCCAGCGAGGTGTACGTCAAACACAAGGTCAACGACAGCAGCCAGACCGGCCTGAAAGCCACGCTGGAGCGCTACCCCACCACGATGACCGAGGCCGATTTGCTCGCCCGCGTACACGCCTTGAACGACGACGCCAGCGTGCACGGCATCCTGGTGCAGCTGCCCCTGCCCGCGCACATGGATGCGCACAAGGTCATCGAAGCCATTTCGCCCGCCAAGGACGTGGACGGCTTTCACGTGCAAAGCGCCGGCGCACTGATGACCGGGCTGCCCGGCTTCTGGTCGTGCACGCCCTACGGCTGCATCAAGCTGCTGGAAAGCACCGGTATCGACCTGCGCGGCAAGAATGCGGTCGTCATCGGCCGCAGCAACAACGTGGGCAAGCCCATGGCGCTGATGCTGCTGCAGAAGAACGCCACGGTGACGATGTGCCACAGCGCCACGAAAGACCTGAAGGCGCACACGCTGCAGGCCGACGTCATCGTGGCCGCAGTGGGTCGCCGCAACGTGCTGACGGCCGACATGGTCAAACCCGGCGCGGTGGTGGTGGATGTGGGCATGAACCGCGTGCCCGAGGGCGAGCCCAACGCGGGCAAGCTGTGCGGCGACGTCGACTTCGACGGCGTGAAGGAAGTCGCCAGCTGGATCACCCCAGTGCCTGGCGGCGTGGGCCCCATGACCCGCGCGATGCTGCTGGTCAACACGCTGCAGGCGGCCGAAGCGGCCTCGGCCTGAGGGGCCTTGCTGCCGGCCCCCGCCCGGCGGCAGACAGCACTTGCTGCATGGCCGCCCCGGTGCGTTCGGCTTGAGAAAACGCCCGCTGCCTCTAAATACCTGCCATGTCCCAGTCTGCACCCCGCGTGACCGAGTCGCACGCCAATCCCCTCCTCGACTTCACCGATCTTCCGCTGTTCGATCAGATCCGCCCCGAGCACGTGGCGCCCGCGATCGACCAGCTGCTGGCGCAATCCCAGAGCGCGCTGGACAAAGTGGTGGCGCCCGACTTTCCCGCCGACTGGAAAACCATCGCCCAAACGCTGGACGTGGCCACCGAGCAGCTGGGCCGCGCCTGGGGCGCCGTCAGCCACCTGAACGCCGTGGCCGACACGCCTGAGCTGCGCGCCGCCTACAACGCCGCGCTGCCGAAGGTGACCGAGTTCTATACCAACCTGGGCTCCGACGAGCGCGTGTACGCCAAGTACAAGGCCGTTGACCCCGCCACGCTAAACGACGAGCAGCGCCGCGCGCAGCACAACGCGCTGCGCGGCTTCGTGCTGGGCGGCGCCGAGCTGCAAGGCGCCGCCAAAGAGCGCTTTGCGGCCATCCAGGCCCGCATGGCCGAGCTGGGGCAGAAGTTCAGCGAAAACGCGCTCGACGCCACCGACAGCTTTGCGTACTTCGCTACCGAGGACGAATTGGCCGGCGTGCCGGACGACATCAAGGCCGCCGCCCGTGAAGCCGCCGAAGCCGGTGGCCAGCCCGGCTACAAGCTGACCCTGAAGCTGCCCAGCTACCTGCCCGTGATGCAGTTTGGCAGCCACGCGCCCCTGCGCGAGCGCCTGTACCGCGCCTACGTCACCCGGGCGTCGGACCAGTCCGAGGGCGAAGCGGCGAAGTTCGACAATACCGCCATCATCCGCGAGTTGCTGGCGCTGCGCCAGGAAGAGGCGCAACTGCTGGGCTACGCCAACTTTGGCGAAGTGTCCCTCGTGCCCAAGATGGCCGAATCGCCCCAACAGGTGGTCGATTTCCTGCGCACGCTGGCCGACAAGGCCAAGCCGTTTGCAGAGCGCGACCTGAACGACCTGCGCGCCTACGCCGCCGACAAGCTGCAGATGGCCGACCCGCAGGCCTGGGACCTGGCCTACGTGAGCGAGCACCTCAAGGAAGCGCGCTACGCCTTCAGCGAGCAAGAGGTCAAGCAGTACTTTCCGGCGCCCAAGGTGCTGGCGGGGCTGTTCAAGATCGTCGAGACGCTGTTCGAAGTGCAGATCCGCGAAGACAGCGCCCCCGTGTGGCACCCCTCGGTGAAGTTCTACCGCATCGAGCGCAACGGCCAGCTGCTCGGCCAGTTCTACCTGGACCCGAGCGCGCGCGCCGGCAAGCGCGGCGGCGCCTGGATGGACGACGTACGCGCCCGCTGGCTGCGCCCCGACACCGGCAAGCTGCAAACGCCCGTGGCGCAACTGGTGTGCAACTTCGCCACAGGCGTCAACGGCAAGCCGCCGCTGCTCACGCACGACGACGTCACCACGCTGTTTCATGAATTCGGCCACGGCCTGCACCACATGCTGACGCAGGTGGATGAGCACGACGTGTCCGGCATCAGCGGCGTCGAGTGGGACGCGGTCGAGCTGCCCAGCCAGTTCATGGAGAACTTCTGCTGGGAATGGGACGTGCTGCGCCACATGACGGCGCACGTCGACACGGGCGAGCCGCTGCCGCGCGCGCTGTTTGACAAGATGACCGCCGCCAAGAACTACCAGGCGGGCATGCAGACGCTGCGCCAGATCGAG
The DNA here is from genome assembly GCF_003008535.1 of Ottowia oryzae. Classification (NCBI taxonomy): domain Bacteria; kingdom Pseudomonadati; phylum Pseudomonadota; class Betaproteobacteria; order Burkholderiales; family Comamonadaceae; genus Ottowia; species Ottowia oryzae. The sequence continues at coordinate 2,435,489 of NZ_CP027666.1, read as the reverse complement.
TTTTCGCTGTTCGACATGCTGCTGCACACCCAGCCAGCCCGCGCAGCCGACTTCCAGTCGCTGCTGGAAGAGGTGCGCCGCGAGGTGGCGGTGATTCACCCGCCCGTGTTCAACCGCATGGCCAATACCTTCAGCCACATCTTTGCCGGCGGCTACGCGGCGGGCTACTACAGCTACAAGTGGGCCGAGGTACTGAGTGCCGACGCCTATGCAGCTTTCGAGGAAACGGCCAACGCTGATGGGTCGCCCAACGTCGAAACCGGGCGAAAATACCGCCAGGCCATTCTGGAAGCCGGTGGCAGTCGCCCGGCGATGGAGTCGTTCAAGGCGTTTCGCGGGCGCGAGCCTTCGCTGGACGCACTGCTGCGCCACCAGGGCATGGCCTGAAGCCGCCTTTTTGAAAGTTCAACCGCTCAACGCGCTGGTTCAGGAGTTTTAGCCCGATGCTGCATTCGACGTTTCGTGATCGCCTTGCCTTGGCTGCTGCCACGGGCGCCGCGCTGGCCTTGATGGCCGGCAGCGCCGCCGCCCAGGTCTACCGCTCGGTCGGGCCCGACGGGCGCGTCGTGTATTCGGACAAACCGCCCGCGGCCAACGCCCGCGACAACGCGCCCGCTGGGGCTGGCACCGGCGCAGGCGGCAGCAGCGCCGGCGGCCTGCCCTATCAGCTGAACCAGGTCGCGCAGCGCTTTCCGGTCACGCTGTACAGCGGAAAAGATTGCGCGCCGTGCGATTCGGGCCGCAACCTGCTGGTGAACCGCGGTATCCCGTTCACAGAGAAAACCGTCAACACAGACGCCGATGTCAAGGCTCTGCAGCGCCTGACGGGCGACACCAATCTGCCCGTGGCCACCGTGGGCGGCCAGCGCCTGAGCGGTTTCTCTGACGCCGAATGGTCACAGTACCTGGATGCGGCGGGCTACCCCAAGTCGTCGCAGCTGCCGTCCACCTACCGCCGCCCGGCTGCGGCGCCGCTGGTGGCCGCACGCCCTGTGGCCGCCGCGCCCGCCGCTGCTGCCAGCGCGGCCGCTTCTGCGCCTGAAGCTCCGCCCGCGCCCTCTGTGGCACCGCAGCGCACCACCACCAACCCGGCCGGCATCCGCTTCTGATTTGATAGCTACCAGCGCTGGTGCAGCCTGCGCTGGAGGGCGATTTGACCGTGATTCTGGGTCACGGCGCGAAGCGCGCCGCACCAGCCTCCTACCGCGTCTACTGCCGGGCGATGCCCGCCTTGGCGATCACCTGCTTCCAGCGGTGAATGTCGCCACTCAGCAGGCGCGCCGCGTCTGCCGGCGTGCCAGGGTGCGGGTCCAGGTTCAGGTTTTCCAGCCGCGTGCGCACGCCTTGGTCGGCCAGCGCGGCGTTCACGGCCTTGTTCAGACGCGCGATGACGTCGGGCGGCGTCTTGGCGGGCGCCGCCAGCCCGTTCCATGAACTGGCGTTCAAGCCCGGCGCGCCCGCCGATTGGGCCGTGGGCACGTCGGGCAGCACACGCGAGGCCTTGGCGCCCGTCACGGCCAGCGGGCGAAGCGCCTTGCTTTGAATCTGCGCGAGCAGCGGGCTGAGGATGTCCAGCCCCGCGTCCAGCGTGCCGCTGCGAATGCCGGTGATCACGTCGGGCGTGCTCTTGAAGGGCACCACCTGCAGATCGAGTTGCGCGGCGGTCTTGAACCACTCGGCCGCCAGGTGCTGCGTGGTGCCCAGGCTGGGCGTGCCCAGGTTCACCTTGCCGGGGTTCTGGCGCGCGTACGCGATCAGATCGCGCAGCGACTGAAACCTGCCGTTGCCCGCCGACACGATGACCAGATCGAACGTGGCCAGCACGCCCACCGGCGTAAACGCCGTCTGCGTGTTGAAGGGCAAGGCCTTGAACAAGGCCTCGCTGACCGCGCTGCCGCTGGAGATCAGCAGCAGCGTGTAGCCGTCGGCCGGCGCGCTGGCCACGCTTTGGCCCGCCACCACGCCGCCCGCGCCGGGCTTGTTGTCGATCACGACCGGCTGGCCTAGGCTGCGCGCCATGTGCTCGCCCACGGCGCGAGCGGTGATGTCCGCCGCGCCGCCGGGCGCGTTGGGCACCACGATGCGGATCGCCTTGTTGGGAAACGGCTTTTGCGCCCACACGCACGGCGCGCCTGCGGCGCCTGCAGCGATGCCGGTGGCGATGAGCAGGTGGCGGCGGCGCATGGTGTTTTCTCCTTCAAGTGGGTGTGGCGGCCCCGGCTGGGCGGGGTGGCCTGCTTCATGGCGCCTTGGGTCGGCGCGCGTTCTGGTTGATGCTACCGTGCCGACGCCCGCGCCGGCGGCCGCGGTACCGCGGGTTTCTACCAAGCCGCGCATCGCATAAAGTGACCGGCGCAGGCGGACTTGAACAAGCCTTCCCCCTGACCCACCCCGTACACACCCACCGCACACCCCATGCGCAACCCCGCCCCCAACGCCCAAGGCCCCGCCCACCCCGAACTGTCCGTCGAACTGGCGGGCGAGCACAACGACATCGCCGTGGTGCGGCTGAGCCGGCCCGCCAAGCGCAACGCGCTGTCCGACAGCCTGATGCTGGCCGTGCGCGATGCTTTCCAGAACCTGCCGGACACCGTGCGCGCCGCCGTGCTGCACGGCGAGGGCGACCATTTCTGCGCAGGCCTGGACTTGGCCGAGCTGAAAGAGCGCGACGCGGGCCAGGGCCTGCACCACTCGCGCATGTGGCATGCCGCGCTCGACGCGGTGCAATTCGGCCCCGTACCCGTGGTGGCCGCGCTGCACGGCGCGGTGGTGGGCGGCGGGCTGGAGCTGGCCAGCGCCGCGCACATCCGCGTGGCCGACGAGACCACGTTCTACGCCCTGCCCGAAGGCACGCGCGGCATCTTCGTGGGTGGCGGCGGCGCCGTGCGCATCCCCAAGCTGATCGGCGTGGCCCGCATGACCGACATGATGCTCACCGGCCGCACCTACAACGCCGAAGAAGGCGAACGCGTGGGCCTGGCGCAGTACCTGGTGCCCGCGGGCACCGCGCTGGACAAGGCGCTGGCGCTGGCTGCGCGCATCGCCACCAACGCGCCGCTGACCAACTACGCGTTGACCCACACCCTGCCCCGCATCGCCGAACAGCCTGGCGACCACGGCCTAATGACAGAGGCGCTCATCGCCGCCATCGCCCAGGCCGCGCCCGAGGCGAAAACCCGCGTGCGCGCCTTTCTGGGCGGCAAGGCGGCCAAGATGAAACCCACGTGAGCGCCGCGCACCACAGCCGAACGACCGCCACGCGCCCCGAACGCCCCCACCTGCCGGATCGCCCCGCATGAGCAAGTCCACCGTGTACGACGTGAACGTGATGTTTGGCGACTGCGACCCCGCCGGCATCGTCTTCTTTCCCAACTTCAGCAAGTGGATGGACGCCTCATCCCTGCACTTCTTCATGGCGTGCGGCGTTCCGCCCTGGCGCGAGCTGGTCAAGACCACCGGCATCATCGGCACGCCGCTGGTGGAAATCCACACCCGGTTCGTGCGCCCGGCCACCTACGGCGACGCGCTGCAGGTGCGCACCAGCGTCGAAACCTGGAGCGCCAAGACCTTCGTGCAGCACCACCAGGTGTTCAAGGGCGATCAGCTGGTGTGCGAAGGGCGCGAAACGCGTGCGTTTTGCGTTCACCCCGAAGGCGGGCGGCTGCAGGCCATCCCGGTGCCCGACTTCATTCGGCAGCAGTGCAGTTAGGGCCGCGCACGCTGGCGAGGTGAAAATGGGCAGACAAATCGGCCTCCAACGCCCGACGCGCCTGCGGCGGCAGCTACGCTATCCATAGCGTTTCACACGTCTGAGCCGCGCCGCGCTTGACCGACGGTGGCGCGGGCCGGTCGGCGAGCAGCGATTCAAGCCGTGCCTGCGGCCAACCGGCCCCCGAAGCCGCCCCAGCAGAGCCGCCGAAGCCCCAATTGTTGCAAAAAGTGTACAAACCAGAGGGCAGGCGGCGCCCCTCGGAAAATCTGGTTTTTGTAGCGCTCAACCCACTATGGGCCGGCGAAGCGAGCTATGAAACTGCTAGCGTGCTACAGATTTGCGCTATAGTTATTCCACGCAACCCCGTCACCCGAGGAGAAGCCCAACATGAGTTCAAAAGAAAACGCCGCCACTGGCCAGCTGCTGGCCTTGCTTGAGGCGCGCTACGCCATTCGCGTGCTGTGGGCCCTGCGCGATGGCCATCCCCAGACCTTTCGTCTGCTGCAAGACAGCGTGGGCGGCATCACCCCCAACACCCTCAACACCCGCCTGAAAGAGCTGCGCGCCGCCAACCTGGTCACGCACGGCGCCGACGGCTACAGCCTCACCCCCAGCGGTGCCGATCTGGTCAAGCGCCTGTCGGACTTGCAAGCCTTCGCCACCAAATGGGTGGCAGCCCAGTCCAAGAAAAAGTGATCCAGATGGGCTGGCGCACATGAATCGCGCCAGTCAATGGGCATTCCAGCAAAGCGGCCACGGCCGCTTTTTTTCCTTCCAGCTTCAGCATGAATCAAGGCGCTGGCGCCCGCGCAACGGGCGCCAGCAGCTACTGATTCCATAGCAATCAACCTACCTGAGCAAAGCATTCACATGAGCACCAACGGACTGCAGATCATCGACACCGTGCCCGGCACCGGCGCAGAAGCCAAGACCGGCCAGACCGTGCTGGTGCACTACACCGGCTGGCTCTACACCGACGGCCAGCAAGGCGCTAAGTTCGACTCCAGCCGCGACCGCAACGACCCGTTCGAGTTTCCGCTGGGCGATGGCATGGTCATCAAGGGCTGGGACCAGGGCGTGGCCGGCATGCGCGTGGGCGGCCAGCGCACGCTGATCATCCCGCCCGAAATGGGCTACGGCGCACGCGGCGCCGGCGGCGTGATTCCGCCCAACGCCACGCTGAAGTTCGACGTGGAACTGCTGGGCCTGAGCGACTGATCGCTGCCCCAGTGCCTGCTAGCGCGGCGCCTGCAGCGATACGCCAGGCAACCCAAGCCCCCGTTTGAAGCGCCGCCAGCAGGCGGCGTTTTCACTGCGGCGGGCGACCAAGTTGGTCGTTCGCCAAGCCCGTTTGCCGTTTTTTTGTGCAAATCGGGCCCTGAGAGCGGCCAGATCTGCAAAATTCAGGCTGTTTGAGCGGTTTCAGGCTTGAAAGCGGTGCCTCAATACCCACTTGAAGCTATGCCATATTCGTGTATCGAACATTCGCAGCAAAAAACCACAACATGTCCGACCAACCCAATCCTTTTTACGCTGGCGCGCCCGGCGCTGAGCACGATCCGCCGATGAGCGCTGAAGAGCTGGAGGCCGCGGCCGCCGCCAACGAGGCCGACGCGATTGCCGCCTTGCAAGCCGCCCAGGCCGACCTGGCCCAGCTCAAGACCCAGAACACCGAACTGTCCGAGCAGGCCCTGCGCGCGCAGGCCGACGCGCAAAACGCACGCCGCCGCGCCGATGAGGAAATCGCCAAGTCGCGCAAGTTCGCCATCGAAGGCTTTGCCGAGAGCCTGTTGCCCGTGCTGGACAGCCTGGAAGCCAGCCTGAACGTGCAGAACGCCACGGCCGACCAGCTGCGCGAAGGCTCTGAAGCCACGCTGCGCCAGTTGCTGAGCGCGCTGGACCGCAACAAGGTCGTCGAGGTCAACCCCGCGCCCGGCAGCAAGTTCGACCCTGCCAGCCAGCAAGCCATCAGCATGGTGCCTGCCGCCCAAGAGGCCAACACCGTGGTCGCCGTGCTGCAAAAAGGCTACCTGATCGCCGACCGCGTGCTGCGCCCTGCCCTGGTCACCGTGGCCGCGCCGCAATAAGGCTCTGTTCACATTTCGCGGCGCTGCGGGCGCTTGAAATCACCCGCAGCAGCCGCAGCTTTTACCCATTCATTTCACTCACATTCTTCAAGCAGAAGATTCTCGGAGAAGACTCATGGCAAAAATCATTGGTATTGACCTTGGCACCACCAACTCCTGCGTGGCCATCATGGAGGGCAACTCCACCAAGGTGATCGAAAACGCCGAAGGCGCGCGCACCACGCCTTCCATCGTCGCCTACGTGGCCGACGGCGAAGTGCTGGTTGGCGCGCCGGCCAAGCGCCAGGCCGTCACCAACCCCAAGAACACGATCTACGCCGTCAAACGCCTGATCGGCCGCAAATTTGACGACGCCGAAGTGCAAAAGGACATCCACCTGATGCCTTACGAGATCGTCAAGGCGGTCAACGGCGACGCCTGGGTGGAAGCCCGCGGCGAAAAACTGGCACCGCCCCAGATCAGCGCTGAAATCCTGCGCAAGATGAAGAAAACCGCCGAGGACTACCTGGGCGAGGCCGTGACCGAGGCCGTCATCACCGTGCCCGCGTACTTCAACGACGCGCAGCGCCAAGCCACCAAGGACGCTGGCCGCATCGCTGGCCTGGATGTCAAGCGCATCATCAACGAGCCGACGGCGGCTGCCCTGGCCTATGGCCTGGAAAAAGGCGGCAAGATTGACAGCAAGGTGGCGGTGTACGACCTGGGCGGCGGCACGTTCGACGTGTCGATCATCGAGATTGCCGACGTCGACGGCGAAAAGCAATTCGAAGTGCTGGCCACCAACGGCGATACCTTCCTGGGCGGCGAAGACTTCGACCAGCGCATCATCGAATACGTGATCGGCGAGTTCAAGAAAGAGTCTGGCGTCGACCTGTCCAAGGACGTGCTGGCCCTGCAGCGCCTGAAAGAAGCCGCTGAAAAGGCCAAGATCGAACTGTCGAGCGCCATGTCGACCGACATCAACCTGCCCTACATCACCGCCGACGCTTCGGGCCCGAAACACCTGAACATCAAGCTGACCCGCGCCAAGCTGGACAGCCTATGCGCCGAGCTGATCGAACGCACCATTGCTCCCTGCCGTACCGCGCTGAAAGACGCCGGCCTGTCGATTGGCGACATCAGCGACGTGATCCTGGTCGGCGGCCAAACCCGCATGCCCAAGGTGCAGGAAACGGTGAAGGAGTTCTTCGGCAAAGAGCCGCGCAAGGACGTGAACCCCGACGAAGCCGTGGCCATTGGCGCCGCCGTTCAAGGCCAGGTGCTGTCGGGCGACCGCAAAGACGTGCTGCTGCTGGACGTCACCCCGCTGTCCCTGGGCATTGAGACCATGGGCGGTGTGATGACCAAGATGATCACCAAGAACACGACCATCCCGACGAAGTTCTCGCAGACCTTCTCGACGGCTGAAGACAACCAGCCGGCGGTGACCATCAAGGTCTATCAAGGCGAGCGCGAGCTGGCCTCTGGCAACAAGCTGCTGGGCGAGTTCAACCTGGAAGGCATTCCCCCGGCCAGCCGTGGCATGCCCCAGATCGAGGTGACGTTTGACATCGACTCCAACGGCATCCTGCACGTGTCCGCCAAGGACAAAGGCACGGGCAAGGAAAACAAGATCACGATCAAGGCGAACTCGGGCCTGTCCGAGGGCGAGATCGAGCAAATGGTCAAAGACGCCGAAGTCAACGCTGCCGAAGACAAGAAAAAGGTCGAGCTGGTGCAGTCTCGCAACCAGGGCGACGCGCTGATCCACAGCGTGCGCAAAACCCTGGGCGAGCACGGCGACAAGCTGGACGCTGGCGAAAAAGACAAGGTCGAAGCCGCGATCAAGGACCTGGAAGAAGCCCTGAAAGGCGACGACAAGGCCGCGATCGACAGCAAGACCGAAGCGCTGATGACCGCCAGCCAGAAACTGGGCGAGAAGATGTACGCTGACCAGGCTGCCGCTGCAGGCGCTGCCGGTGGCGACGCCGGGGCCCAAGCCGCTGGCGGCGCCGCGGGCGACGACAACGTGGTGGACGCGGAAGTCAAGGAAGTCAAGAAAGACTGATTCGGTCACCTGAACGGTGCATGGCGGGGCCTCGGGCCCCGCTTTGCATGTCCGGCGCCGCAAAAACGGCCCCGGTGCAGGCTGGATCAGCGGCACCCGGCCGCGCTGGCGCGACAATCCATGGTTGGCCAGCAGGCCAGGCTGCCTTGGTTCGCCCTTGCAGACTGGCGGTGGCGCCCCGATATGCGGCTGTAGGTGCAGCCTGCTCGCATTTTGAAAGCGCCCAGCGCCCGCCCCTGCTCTATCTTTGACCGTTTTACCCTGTGCCTCAACACCCATGACCGGCCAACCCATTGCCCAGACCGACGCGCTGCGCCAAGTCAACCAGAAGATCGTGGAAGACGGGCAAACCTTGCCAGCGGTGACGCTCAAGGACGGTACGCGCGTGCAGACCGGCACCGTGGCCACGGTTTTGTGCAACATCGGCCTGTACAACCAGGGTGAGCGCGGCGCTGTGGAGCGCGAGCTCGAAATGGCCATCCCGACACTTTTCAAGGTCGGCCTGTTCGATCTGTTTCCCCCGGCCCAATGGGCCTCGCCCGACAACCCTGGGCGCAGCCTGGTGGGCCAGCTGGCCGCCGATTACGCCCGCCGCAACGCCCAGCCTTCGGGCTGACCGGCTTGCCGTCCCTTTCAACTACTGCCCACTGACCCCCATCCATGTCCAAGCGTGATTACTACGAAGTGCTGGGCGTTCCGAAGAACGCCGAGGACGACGAGATCAAGAAGGCCTACCGCAAGCTGGCGATGAAGTACCACCCTGACCGCAATCAGGGCAGCGCGCAAGAGGCCGAGCTGAAGTTCAAAGAGGTCAAGGAAGCCTACGAAATGCTGAGCGATCCGCAAAAGCGGGCCGCTTACGACCAATACGGCCACGCCGGGGTCGACCCCAGCATGCGCGGCGGCGCCGAAGGCTTCGGCGGCTTCGCCGAGGCGTTTGGCGACATCTTCGGCGACATCTTTGGCGCCAACGGTGGGCGCGGGCGCGGTGGCCGCCAGATGTACCGCGGCACCGACCTCAGCTACGCGATGGAAATCACGCTGGAGGAAGCCGCCGAGGGCAAGGACGCGCAGATCCGCATCCCCAGCTGGGACGACTGCACCACCTGCCACGGCACGGGCGCCACGCCCGGCACCAGCGTGACCACCTGCACCACCTGCCACGGGCAGGGCGTGGTGCAGATGCGCCAGGGCTTTTTCAGCGTGCAGCAGACCTGCCCGCACTGCCGCGGTACGGGCAAGACCATCAAGGACCCCTGCAGCACCTGCCACGGCCAGGGCAAGATCAAACAGCAAAAGACGCTGGAGGTGAAGATCCCCGCCGGCATCGACGACGGCATGCGCATCCGCAGCGTGGGCAACGGCGAGCCCGGCACCAACGGCGGGCCGCCCGGCGACCTGTTCATTGAAATCCGCATCAAGAAGCACGACATCTTCGAGCGCGACGGCGACGACCTGCACTGCGTGGTGCCCATCGGCTTTGCCGCTGCGGCGCTGGGCGGCGAGATCGAGGTGCCCACGCTGGGCGGCAAGGCGGCCATCGACATTCCCGAAGGCACGCAGGCTGGCAAGCAGTTCCGCCTGCGCGGCAAGGGGATCAAGGGCGTGCGCTCGTCCTACCCAGGCGATCTGTACTGCCACATCAGCCTGGAAACCCCCGTCAAGCTGACCGAGCACCAGAAAAAGCTGCTCAAGGAGTTTGACGATTCGCTGCGCAAAGGCGGCGCCAAGCATTCGCCCAGCGCCGAAAGCTGGACCGATCGTCTCAAGAGCTTCTTTGGCGCCTGAGGCCGCGTGGGGCGGCCAGGACGGCGCGGCCTGACGGCCGGCCTGTGCCCGTCACCTGCGCGAACGACGCCCCGGACCCTTCCGGGGCGTTGCTTTGAGCCCCCCGTCCGAAGCCAAGCCAAGCCTGTCTCACCCCTGCGCGGCTTAAGGCTGCGCTCAGTCCCCGTCCTCACACTCACCGCCATGCCGGCACCGATTTCGACAGGCGCGAGGCTGCCTGAAACCAAGCCCAGCCGTTTTCTGTTTGCCGCCCGCCGGTTCTCGCCGTGGGTCTGCGTGCTGCTCGCGGCGTTGTGGATGGCCGTGGTCGGCAATCTGCCCTTGTGGCGGGCGCTGGCCGCGCTGCCTGAGCTGGGCAATGCGCGCGGCCTGGCCTTTGGCCTGGCGTTTGGCGTGGGGGTGATGGCCATGCTGGTCATGGTGCTGGCGCTGTTCACCTGGCGCTGGACGCTCAAGCCCGCCGTGGCCATCTGCGTGCTGACGGCCGCGGGCGGCGCCTACTTCATGCGCACCTACGGCATCGTGATCGACCCGACGATGATGGTCAATGTGCTGCTGACCGACGGGCGCGAAGCGCGCGAGTTGCTCAGCTGGGGCATGGTGGGCAGCTTGCTGCTTACCGGCGTGCTGCCCGCCGTGCTGCTTTGGCGCCTGCCGCTGCGCTGGCCCGGTGCGGCGCGGCAGGCGCTTTGGAATGCTATCGCGTTCATAGCTGCTGCCGCTGTACTGGCGGGCGCTGGCGGCCTGTTCTTTCAAGATTTGTCCGCCACCATGCGCAACCACAAGCAGGTGCGCTATTTGATCAACCCGGTCAACACCTTCTACGCCTTGGCCATGGTGGGGCGCAAACCGGTGCAGCGCAACGGCGCCGCCGTGCTGCCAATAGCCGAGGACGCCCGCCTGCCCGCGCTGGCACCCGGCGCCAAGCCGCCGCTGGTGGTCATGGTGGTGGGCGAAACAGCACGCGCCGACCATTTCGGCCTGAACGGCTACGCGCGCGACACCACGCCCGAGCTGGCACGCGCCGGCGTCGTCAGCTTTCGCAACGCCTGGTCGTGCGGGACGAACACCGCCGCGTCGGTGCCCTGCATGTTCTCGCCGCTGGATCGCGAACCCTTTGCCGACCGCACCGCCAACACCGAAGGCCTGGCCGACGTGCTGCAGCGCGCCGGGCTGGCCGTGCTGTGGATAGACAACCAGGCCGGCGGCTGCAAGGGCGTGTGCGACCGCGTCCCCAAGGTGGACGACAGCGAGCTGCAGGTGCCCGGCCTGTGCAACAGCAACGGCGAATGCCTGGACGAGGTGATGCTGCGCGGCCTGGATGAACGCATCGCTCAGCTACCGCCCGAGCGCCGCGCGCGCGGCGTGGTCGTCTTCATGCACCAGATGGGCAGCCACGGACCGGCGTACTACCTGCGGTCGCCGCCCAAACAAAAGCGCTACGCGCCCGAATGCACCACCAACGCCCTGCAGCAGTGCGCGCGTGAGCAGGTGGTGAACGCCTACGACAACACCGTCGCCTACACCGACCAGTTCCTGGCCGACACCATCGGCTGGCTCAAAGGCCACGAAGCCAACTGGGCGCCGGCGCTGGTCTACCTGTCTGACCACGGCGAATCGCTGGGCGAAAACAACCTGTACCTGCACGGCCTGCCCTACCGGCTAGCGCCCGACACGCAAAAGCACATCCCCTGGGTCACCTGGCTGTCGCCGGGGTTTGAGCAGGAAAGCGGCATCCGCATGAGCTGCATCGCCCAGCTGCGCGACACCGAGATTTCGCACGACAACTACTTTCACAGCACCCTGGGCCTGCTGGGCGTGCAAACGTCGGTGCTGAACCCCGCGCGCGACATTTACGGCGCTTGCCGGGGCAAGGCGCCGGGCTAAGCGCCCAACGCGGCCACCCTGGCCAACGGCCCAATCGGGCGCCGCTGCAAGCGTCGGCCGTCCGGTCTGCATCCCCTCAGCGAGTCTTGCTGCGCGAATGGTCGTGCCCGGGCAAGCGGCGCGAAAGGTCTTTGCAGCGCTTGTGATGCCGACCCTTGACGACGGCTTTGCCGAAATCCGGCACATGGGCGCCCAGGACGGCGCCTGAAACACCCAGCGCGGCGCCAGCCGCCAGCACTTTGAAACGCCGGATCTCACGCGCCGGATCTCACGCGCCGGATCTCACACGTCGGATCTCATACGTCGGATCTCATATACGTCGCCGAGCGATGGCGCCAAGCAAGCCGATCGCTTCGCCCGGCAGTTTGCTACTCAATTCGTAGCTTCCAGCGCTGACTGCACCTGCGCCACAGGCCAATTGGATGGTCAAAACGCATCAGAACAGCGCCTGCTGCCCATTCAGCGCCGGTGGGCGAAACAGGTCCATGCGCAGGCCTTCGCGCGCGCGGTTCATGCCCAGGCGGGCGCAGGCGCGGGCAAAGCGCTGGCCCAGCAGATCGGCCCAGGTGCCCTCGCCCTTCATGCGGGCGCCAAAGCGCGCGTCGTACACGCGGCCGCCGCGCATTTCACGCACGCGCGCCATCACGCGCTCGGCCCGGTCGGGGTAGTGGGCGGCCAGCCATTCTTCAAACAGCGGCGCCACTTCCCACGGCAAGCGCAGCACGGTGTAGAACGCGTGGCGCGCGCCCACTGCGTGGGCGGCGGCCAGCACCTGCTCCATGTCGGTGTTGATGAAGGGGATCTGCGGCGCCACGCTGACGCCCGTGGGCACGCCCGCGTCGGCCAGGGTGCGCAAGGTGCGCAGGCGCCGCGCGGGGCTGGCGGCGCGCGGCTCCAGCTTGCGGGCCAGCTGAGCGTCCAGCGTGGTGATGGTGACGTAGACGGCCGCCAGCCCGCGCGCGGCCAGCGGCGCGATCAGGTCCAGGTCGCGCTCCACCGCGCTGGATTTGGTGATGATCGAAAACGGCTGCCGCGCCTCGGCCAGCACCTCGATCACGGCGCGGGTCAGGCGCAGCTGCCGCTCGATGGGCTGGTAGCAATCCGTCGCCGCCCCGATGACCAGGCCGCCGGGCCGGTAGCTGGGCGCGGCCAGCTCGCGCCGCAGCACGGCGGCGATGTTGCGCTTGGCGATCAGCCGCGTCTCAAAATCCAGGCCCGGCGACAAACCCAGGTAGCTGTGCGTGGGCCGCGCAAAGCAGTAGATGCAGCCGTGCTCGCACCCGCGGTAGGGGTTCAGGCTGCGCTCAAAAGGCAGATCGGGCGAATCGTTGGCGCAGAGCGCGCTTTTGCAGTCTTCCAGCCGGACTTCGGTAGCCAATGAGATGGCTTCATCGTCGCCCAATTCATCTTCAAAAACGGCTTCAGCGCCCGTGGGGTCTGCGCTGGCAGCTATCAAACTTGAAGTATTCGGCGCGGCCCAGCCATCGTCAAACGCCTCACGCTCGTCCTGGCTGAAGCGGTGCTGCAGGTTGCTGACCGCGCCACGGCCCTTGCGCGGGGCCGGCGGCGGGTGAAGCTGGATGGGAATAGGCTTGGGCATGAATCGCTTGAAACAACTGTGTCTTTATACAGTTATTTCAAGCGATTCGCCGCCCGCTTCATGCGAACACCCTGCCCGCGCCGCAGGTTCGCCACCGCCCGTCTCGGCACACGGAAAAAGGTGCCAAATCGCCCGCCAGCGCCCGTGCAGCCTGCGCCAGGCGCTATAAAAATCGATCCAGCAGCTTGCGGCTGTGCTTGTCCATCGCCTGCAGGTCGCGGATGAGGTACTGCACGCCGTGCGCATCGTTGACGATCAGCAGGCCCGGGCCCAGGCGGCGGATGTCTTCCTCGCCCTTGAGCACGAAGCGCGCCGCGCCACGGTCGGTCTGCACGTCCCAGGTGCTGGGCGTGCCAAAGCTGCTCACGCCGATCAGCCGCTGCAGCACGGGCATGAATTCGCGCTGCTCCAGCGCCTGTTCGACCTGCTCGCGCTGGGCGGGTGCCAGGGCGCTCAGGCGTTCGATCCAGGCCAGCTCATGCCCGTCGCCGTCGACCAGGCTCACGCCCTCGTCGGGCGCGGCGATGGGGAAGGCGCGCACAGCCACCACGCCTTCGTGGCGCTGGCCCTCGGCGTCGATCAGGATCAGGCGCCCGAAGGCGTCGCGCTGCAGGTCGAACACGGTGTTGGGGGCGCTCATCGGGCGTGCTCCTGGCCTGTGGCGTTGTCGCTGGCGGCATCGCGATGAACCGCGGGCGGCACTGGCGGGGTGGCGGTCAGCGCGGCCAGTTCGCGGTCGGCCACTTCCACCTCCAGCATGCGGTCGCGCTCGGCCTTTTCCTGGCGCGCCTGCGCTTCGTACAGGCGCCAGTAGGCGCCGCGCTGGGCGATCAACTGCTCGTGCGTGCCCTCTTCCACCTTGACGCCCTTGTCCATCACCACCAGCCGGTCGGCCTTGCGCAGGGTGGACAGACGGTGGGCGATGGCGATGGTGGTGCGCCCGCGCACCAGGTTGTCCAGCGCTTTCTGGATTTCGCGCTCGGTCTCGGTATCGACCGAGGCGGTGGCTTCGTCCAGGATCAGGATGCGCGGGTTGATCAGCAGCGCCCGCGCAATGCTGATGCGCTGGCGTTCGCCGCCTGACAGGCCCTGCCCACGCTCGCCCACCAGCGAGTCGTAGCCCTGCGGCAGGCGCAGGATGAATTCGTGCGCGTGCGCGGCACGGGCGGCGGCGACGATTTCGTCGCGCGTGGCGTCAGGCTTGCCGTAGGCAATGTTCTCGGCAATGGTGCCGAAGAAGAGGAAGGGCTCTTGCAGCACCAGGCCGATGTTGCGGCGGTAGTCGGCCACGCGCACCTGGCGCACGTCCACCCCGTCAACCAGGATGGCGCCCTCGGTCACGTCGTAGAAGCGGCAGATCAGGTTGACCAGCGTGCTCTTGCCGGAGCCGCTGTGGCCCACCAGGCCGATCATTTCGCCAGGCTGGATGGTGAGGTTCAGCCCGCGGATGACCGATCGGTTGCCGTAGCGCAGCGCGGCATCGCGCACCTCGATGCGGCCTTCCACGTGCGTCAGCGGCACGGGGTGTTTCGGCTCGGGCACGCTGGAGACGTGGTCCAGGATCTCAAAGATGCGCTTGGTGCCCGACGCCGCCTTTTGCGTGACCGAGACGATGCGGCTCATCGAATCCAGCCGGGTGTAAAAGCGCCCGATGTAGGCCAGAAACGCGGTCAACACACCCACGGTGATCTGCTGGCGACTGACCAGCCAGATGCCGCAGGCCCAGACCACCAGCAGGCCGATTTCGGTCAGCAGCGTGACGGTGGGCGAGAACAGCGACCAGAGCTTGTTCAGCTTGTCGTTCACCGCCAGGTTGTGGCGGTTGGCGTCCTTGAAGCGGTTGGCCTCGCGGTCTTCCTGGGCGAAGGCTTTCACCACGCGGATGCCGGGAATGGTGTCGGCCAGCACGTTGGTCACTTCGGACCAGACGCGGTCGATCTTCTCGAAACCGGTACGCAGGCGGTCGCGCACGACGTGAATCATCCAGCCGATGATGGGCAGCGGCACCAGCGTGACCAGCGCCAGCGTGGGGTTGATGGTGAACAAAATGACCGCCGTCATGACGATCATCAGCACGTCGGTGGCGAAATCCAGCAGGTGCAGCGACAGAAAGACGTTGATGCGGTCGGTTTCCGAGCCGATGCGCGCCATCAGGTCGCCGGTGCGGCGGCCGCCAAAGTACTCAAGTGAAAGTTTTAGAAGGTGTTCGTAAGTGGTTGTGCGCAGATCGGCGCCGATGCGCTCCGATACGAGCGCGAGGATGTAGGTCTTGGCCCACCCCAGCACCCAGGCCAGCAAGGCAGAACCCAGCAGGCCGGCCAGCAGCATCCCCACCAGCCCCGTATCGATCTGCTGGCCGTTCTGGAACGGGATCAGCACCTTGTCCATCAGCGGCATCGTCAGGTACGGCGGCACCAGCGTGGCGGCCGTGGCCGCCAGCGTCAAAAGAAAGCCGGCCAGCAGCTGCCAGCGGTACGGATGGGCGAAGCGCCACAGGCGAAACAGCGTCCACGTCGAGGGAGGTTTGTCCTCGGCGGGGCTGTCTTCGGTGTCCGGGGTGTCGTCCGCAGGCTCTGCCGCCAAAGCCGTTTGGCCGGCTGCTGGCAGCCCGCCTTCGGCGCCCTGGTGCGCCCGGGCTGCCTCAAAAGACCGCAGCAGCTGGATCGCGGCGGGGTTGTGCCCCAGCGTGAAGCGCCACACCGCCAACTGCCCCCCTGTATCGCGCAGCGCCAGGGTGCCAACGCCCGCGTAATCGGTGTGCGTCAGGGTCAAATCGGGATGCAAATCCCAGCTGCGCCACTCAGTTTCATCCGGAAACCGTGAAATAAGCCGTTGATTTGTAATGACCACCACGCCACTGCCAAAGCGCAGTCGCGAGTTCAAGTCAACGTCCAGCAGGCCCAGCACGTTTTCGGAAGGGCGCAGTGGCGCTTCTTCAGTCGATGAGCGACTCACGATTGAAGGGGAGGTCTGTAGCGACATGGAATCCAAACATGCGGGCCGGAAAGCACTGGCGATTTGGCCCCGATCACCAGAATTTGCAAGGAAAGCGAGCGCACTCCCAATGAGGCGAATCGATCAGAAAGAGCGTGGCGCCACCAGCGGTGGCGGATTGTATCCGCGGCCACTGGCGGTCACGGCCGACGTTGCTGCCGACGCAGGCGCTGCCCAGCCGGCCCGCACCTTCCCCGACATCGTGATCCGCAGCATGACGCATCTGCGCGGCCCCAACGTCTGGACGTACCGCCCCGTGATCGAAGCCGTGGTCGACATCGGCGCGCTGGAGGACTTCCCCTCCAACACCCTGCCCGGCTTCTACGAGCGCCTGACCGCCTGGCTGCCTGGGCTGATCGAGCACCGCTGCAGCGTGGGCCGCCGCGGCGGGTTCCTGATGCGCTTGCGCGACGGCACCTGGCCCGGCCACATCATGGAACACGTCGCGCTGGAGCTGCAAACCCAGGCTGGCATGAAAACCGGCTTTGGCAAGGCCCGCATGACGCAGGAGCCCGGCGTTTACAAAGTGGTAATCCGCACCCGCGACGAGGTGGTGGGCCGCCTGGCGCTGGAATCTGCGCGCGACCTGATCATGGCCGCCATCAACGATCAGCCCTACGACCTGGCGCCCGTCATGGCCAAGCTGAGCGATCTGGTGGATCGCCGCTGCCTGGGCCCCAGCACCGCCTGCATCGTGGACGCGGCGGCTGAGCGCTCGATCCCCTCCTTGCGCCTGAACGAAGGCAATCTGGTCCAGCTGGGCCAGGGCGCCGCCCAGCGCCGCATCTGGACGGCCGAGACCGACCGCACCAGCGCCATCGCCGAGGGCATTTCCCGCGACAAAGACTTGACCAAGCAACTGCTGGGCGCCGCGGGCGTGCCCGTGCCCGCAGGTGAGACGGTGGAAACCGCCGACGAAGCCTGGGAAGCCGCGGAGAGCATCGGCCTGCCCGTGGTGGTCAAGCCGTCCGATGGCAACCATGCGCGGGGCGTATCGCTGAACCTGAAAACCGAGCAGGAAGTGCGCGACGCCTTCGTCGCCGCCGAAAAAGAAGGCTCTGAAGTGATCGTCGAGCGCTTCATTCCCGGTCACGAACACCGCTTACTGGTGGTCGGCGGCAAGGTGGTGGCGGCCACGCGGGGTGAAATCACCCGCGTGAGTGGCGATGGCAAATCCAGCATCACCGAATTGGTGCGTACTCAGGTCAATACCGACCCGCGCCGCGGCGAGGAAGAGCAGTTTCCGCTGGACGTGGTTCGCATGGACGACGCCGTGGTGCTGCTGGAGCTGACCCGCCAAGGCCTGACGCCCGACAGCGTGCTGCAGCGCGGCCAGTCTGCCGTGGTGCAGCGCACCGGCAACATGGCCAACGACGTCACCCACCAGGTGCACCCGGACAACGCCGAGTTGATGGGCATGGCCGCGCGCGTCGTCGGCCTGGACATTGCCGGTATCGACCTGGTGGTGGAAGACATCAGCAAACCCATGATCGCCCAGGGTGGCGCCATCGTCGAAGTGAACGCTGGCCCAGGGCTGTTGATGCACCTCAAGCCCGCCGTTGGGCGCGCCCAGCCCGTGGGCGACGCCATCGTGAACCATCTCTTCCCCCCCGGCCAGAGCGGCCGGATTCCGATCGTCGGGCTGCTGGGCGCGGGCGAAAGCTCGCTGGCAGCGCGTCTGATCGCGTCCATGCTGCAGCTGCACGGCTGGCAGACCGCCCTGGCCTGCCGCGACGGGCTCTTCCTGGGGCCGCGCCAGCTGTCCAAAGCCGACGCGCGCCGCTATGAAGACGGCGAGCGCATGCTGATCAACCGCACGGTGCAGGCCGCCGTGCTGGAAACCACGCCGCGCCAGATCCTGACCGAAGGCCTGCCCTACGACCGCTGCCAGGTGGGCGTGGTGATGGGCCTGAGCGCAGCGGGCCTGGAAGACCTGTACGTGACCGAGGCCGATACCTTGCCCAACGTGGTCCGCACCCAGGTGGACGTGGTCTTGAGCGACGGCGCCGCCGTGCTGAACGCCGACGACGCCGAAGTGGCCGCCCTGGCGGAGTACAGCGACGGCGACCTGGTCTTCTACGCACTGTCGCCCGACAACGAGGTGGTGGTGGCGCACCGCGCCGGCAAAGGGCGCGCCGTGCTGGCCCGCGGTGACAGCATCGTGCTGGCCAAGGGCGCCGACGAAACGCCGCTGATCAACCTGTCGGCGCCCATTTTTGGCTCTATCACCAGCGAGCCGCCGCACGATGTGCGCCCCCAGGTGCTGGCCGCCGTGGCCGCCGCCTGGTCGCTGGGCGTGTCGCCTGACCTCATCCGTGCGGCTTTGTTGCGATTTGGTGAGGCTCCACACAACTTGGCTGTCCACTGATTTCGGACTCGCCGCGTTAGTCATTTCGTATCCCCTCTTCAGGATCTTTCATGGAAGTCAATCGCACTCGCGCACTGCGCGGCCCGAACCTCTGGAGCCGCCATACGGCCATCGAAGCCGTGGTCACATGCGACGGGGCTGAACGCGACCTGAGCGCCAATCCGGCGTTTGAAAAGCGTCTGCGTGAGCTGTTTCCCTCTGTCGGTGCCTTGCACGCCAACAAGCCGAGCACGCCGATCTCGATGGCGCACGCCCTGGAATTGACGGCGCTGGCACTGCAAGCTGAAGCGGGTTGCCCTGTGACTTTCAGCCGCACGACCGAAACCGAGATTCCCGGCACCTTCCAGGTGGCGGTGCAATACACCGAGGAAGCGGTTGGCCGCCTGGCACTGCAGAAAGCCGAAGCGCTGTGCGCGGCTGCGGCAGCGGGCACCGATTTCGACGTGACCGCCGTGATCGCCGAGTTGCATGAGCTGGACGAAGACGAGCGCCTGGGCCCCTCCACTGGCGCCATCGTGGATGCGGCCGTCAAGCGCGGCATACCCTTCAAACGCCTGACCAGCGGCAGCCTGGTGCGCCTGGGCTGGGGCAGCCGCCAGCGCCTGATTCAAGCCGCCGAGGTGGACGGCACCAGCGCCATCGCCGAAGCCATTGCGCAGGACAAGGACCTGACCAAGAAGCTGCTGCATTCCGCCGGCGTGCCGGTGCCGCTGGGCCGCCCGGTCGAAGATCTGGCAGACGGCTGGGCCGTCGCCGAGGAAATTGGCCTGCCCGTGGTGGTCAAGCCGCAGGATGGCAACCAGGGCAAGGGCGTGACGGTGGGCATAACCGACCGCGCGCACTTTGACATTGCCTACGCCGCAGCCGCCGAATACGGCGTGGTGATGGTCGAGCGCTACCTGCCCGGGCACGATTTCCGCCTGCTGGTGGTGGGCAACCGCCTGGTCGCCGCTGCGCGCCGCGACCCGCCCCTGGTCATTGGCGATGGCGAGCACACCGTTCGCCAACTGGTGGACGAAGTCAATCGTGACCCGCGCCGAGGCGTTGGCCACGGCACCTCGCTGACCAAGATCCGCTTTGACGCCATCGCCGAAGCGCGCCTGGCCGCGCAGGGGCTGACAGCCGACTCGGTGCCCGACAAGGGCCAGCGCGTGGTGCTGCGCAACAACGCCAACCTGTCCACCGGCGGCACCGCCACCGATGTGACCGACAGCGTGCACCCCGAAGTGGCCGCACGCGCCATCGAAGCCGCCCAGACCGTGGGCCTGGACATCTGCGGCGTGGACGTGGTCTGCGAAACCGTCATCAAGCCGCTGGAAGCGCAAAACGGCGGCATCGTCGAAGTCAACGCCGCGCCCGGCCTGCGCATGCACATCAGCCCCTCGTTCGGCAAGGGCCGCGACGTGGGCGGCGCCGTGATGGACCTGATGTACCCCGATGGTGGCAACGGACGCATTCCCGTCGTGGCCGTCACCGGCACCAACGGCAAGACGACCACCGTGCGCCTGACGGCCCACCTGCTCAAGGCGCAAGGCCTGCGCGTGGGCATGACCAACACCGACGGCGTATACGTGAATGGACGCCAGATCGATTCGGGCGATTGCTCCGGCCCGCGCAGTGCGCGCAACGTGCTGGCCCACCCCGACGTGGACGCCGCCGTGCTGGAAACCGCCCGCGGCGGGCTGCTGCGCGAAGGCCTGGCTTTTGACCAGTGCGACGTGGCCGTCGTCACCAACCTGGGCGCGGGCGACCACCTGGGCCTGAACTACATCACCACGCTGGAAGACCTGAAGGTGCTCAAGCGCGTGATCGTGCTGAACGTGGCGCCCACCGGCACCGCCGTGCTGAACGCCGCCGACCCGGCCGTGGTGGCCATGGCGCCGCACTGCCCCGGCAGCGTGACCTTTTTCGCGCAGGACGGCGATCATCCGGTGATCCATACGCACCGCGCGCAAGGCAAGCGCGTGGTCTACGTGGACCGTGGCGACATCGTTTGCGCCGAAGGCCGCTTCACCAAGCGCCTGCCGCTGTCGCGCGTGCCGCTGACCCGCCAGGGCCAGATCGGCTTTCAGGTGGAAAACACCATGGCGTCCGTGGCTGCGGCCTGGGCAGTCAACGTGCCTTGGGAAGCCATCCAGAAAGGCCTGGCCAGCTTCATCAGCGATCTGCACGGCGTGCCGGGCCGCTTCAACGTGTTCGACTACCGTGGCGCCACGCTGATTGCCGATTACGGCCACAACCCCGACGCCATCGCCGCGCTGGTCTCCGGCGTGGAGAACATGCCTTCGGTGCGGCGCTCGGTGGTCATCAGCGGCGCGGGCGACCGCCGCGACGAGGACATCCGTGCGCAGACGCGGATTTTGGGCGACGCGTTCGACGACGTGGTGCTCTACCAAGACGCCTGCCAGCGTGGCCGCGCCGATGGCGAAGTGCTGGCGCTGCTGCGCGATGGCCTGAAAAACGCATCCCGCACGCGCCACGTGGAAGAAATCCATGGCGAATTCGTGGCCATCGACCACGCTTTGGCGAAATTGAACAAGGGCGACCTGTGCCTGATCCTGATCGATCAGGTGGAAGAAGCCCTGGCGCACATCCGCCAGCGCGTGGAAGAGGCCAAACCGGCCCGCGTGCCTGGCCGCGGCGTGGCGCGCAAATCGACGCGCGGCGCGAAGAGCGTGGCAAAGAAACGCTCGGTGGCCACCACCGGCGAAGAACGCGCGCACGCGCACTGGTGATTGCGTGTGAGGCACGCCGGCAGGCGTGCTTTCGGGTAGGCCATGAGGCGCTGGTTGGCGCCTGACCTGCCCGACTTGGCCACACCGCGCGATTGCATCGCCTTTTACGCATTGAGTAGGGTTCCAGCCAGCCCTATCCCTGTCGTCGTTTGAAGCTGCGCCGTCTGTGACAGTCGGGCGCGCCTTCAGGCAATGCGCTTTGTGGCCACCGGATTGACGGCCTTTTTGCGCTCCAGCGCTTGTCTATCCAGCGCTGGCAGCTATCTTTTCAGAAGCAAATAGAGCTAAGGCAGGTCAGACTCACCCAGCGCAATGCGCATTCAGCGTTACGCACAGCCCACGCAGCCTGCGTGCGCTCAGAGCGCCAACCGCGCGCGCGCTTCGGCGTATTCCCGCTTCAGGCGCGCAATCAGTTCGGCAGCGGGCACCACTTGGCGCACGTGGCCTATGCCCTGCCCGCAGCCCCAGATGTCGCGCCAGGCCTTGGCCGAATTGCTGCCCTCGCCTGAGCCGAAGTTCATCTTGCTCGGATCGCTTTCGGGCAGGTTGTCCGGGTCCATACCCGCGTTGCGGATGCTGCCCTTGAGGTAGTTGCCGTGCACGCCGGTGTAGAAATTGCTGTAGACGATGTCGTCCGAGTTGGATTCGACAATCATCTGCTTGTAGCCTTCTGCCGCACGCGCTTCGTCGGTGGCAATGAAGGCTGAGCCGATGTAGGCAAAGTCCGCGCCAATGGCCTGCGCGGCCAGCACAGCGCCGCCGGTGGCGATGGCGCCCGACAAGGCCACCGGGCCGTCGAACCACTCGCGGATTTCCTGCACCATCGCGAACGGGCTTTTCACGCTGGCGTGCCCGCCCGCGCCGGCGGCCACGGGAATCAGGCCATCGGCGCCCTTCTCTATTGCCTTGTGCGCAAACACGTTGTTGATGACGTCGTGCATCACCACGCCGCCCCAGCTGTGCACGGCCTGGTTGACGTCTTCGCGCGCACCCAGGCTGGTGATGATGATCGGCACCTTGTACTTGGCGCACAGCTG
Organism: Ottowia oryzae; assembly: GCF_003008535.1. Classification (NCBI taxonomy): domain Bacteria; kingdom Pseudomonadati; phylum Pseudomonadota; class Betaproteobacteria; order Burkholderiales; family Comamonadaceae; genus Ottowia; species Ottowia oryzae. Next base: position 2,413,234 of record NZ_CP027666.1, on the reverse strand, counting down.
CATATCGTGCTCAAGACGGTCGTTGCTCTTGTGCACGATCTGGTTGATGGCGAAGGGCGCGGCCGGGTTGTCGGGGTTGGCCTTGTCCCAGGCGGCCAGCGCCTCGGTGATCTCGGCCAGCCATTCGTCCAGCTGCGCGGCTGGGCGGGCGTTCAGTGCGGGCATGGAGCCCACCACCCCCGACGTGCATTGGGCGATGACCAGCTTGGGGTTGCTGATGATGAACAGCGGCGATGCGATGACCGGAAACTTCAGGCGCTGCAGCACGGCGGGCAGTTTGGACATGGAACTCTCCTTCAATTCGGGCACGCTCTTTTCAGAGCAAAAGAAGACCGCAGCGCCCGCGCATGGTACGCCAGCAGCTACGGTATTGATAGCGATCGCTCAGAACTCTTCCGGCGCCAGGGCGGTCACGCTGTGCGCGCCGTGCACGATGGCGTCGCGCTGGCCCGGGATGCGCGTGAGGATGTGGTCGGCGTAGAAACGCGCCGTGACGATCTTGCCTTTCAGGAAGGCCTCATCCGCGCCCTTGCCTTGCAGCCCCTGCGCCGCCAGCAGCGCGCGGCCCAGTTGCCAGCCCGCGACCAGGTTGCCCGCCAGCATCAGGTAAGGCACGCTGCCTGAGTAAGCCGCGTTCGGGTCGGCCTTGGCCTGCGCGGCGATGAAGTCCACCGCGTCCAGGAAAGCCTTGCGCGAGGCGCCCAGGCGCTCACCCATGACCTTGGCGTCTTCGTTGCCGGCGGCCAGCAGTTCCTGCTCGGTTTTTTCGATCTGCGCGGCGATCGCCTTGGCGCCTGCGCCGCCGTCACGCGAGGTTTTTCGGCCCACCAGGTCGTTGGCCTGGATCGCCGTCGTGCCTTCGTAGATGGTCAGGATCTTGGCGTCGCGGTAGTACTGCGCGGCGCCCGTTTCCTCGATGAAGCCCATACCGCCGTGCACCTGCACGCCCAGGTCGGTGACCTCCAGGCTCATCTCGGTGCTGTAGCCCTTGACCAGCGGCACCATGAATTCGTAGAAAGCCTGGTTCTGCGCGCGCACCTCGGCATCGGGGTGGTGGTGCGCGGCGTCGTAGGCGGCGGCGGCGGTGGACGCCATGGCGCGGCTGCCTTCGGTCAGGGCGCGCATCGTCATCAGCATGCGGCGCACGTCGGGGTGGTGGATGATCGTGGCGGGGCCTTTCACGCTGCCATCCACGGGGCGGCTTTGCACGCGTTCTTTGGCGTAGGCCAGCGCGTGCTGGTAGGCGCGCTCGGCCACGGCGATGCCCTGCACGCCCACGGCGTAGCGGGCCGAGTTCATCATGATGAACATGTATTCCAGGCCGCGGTTCTCCTCGCCCACCAGGTAGCCCACCGCCCCGCCGTGGTCGCCAAACTGCAGCACGGCGGTGGGGCTGGCCTTGATGCCCATCTTGTGCTCGATGCTGACGCAGTACACGTCGTTGCGCTCGCCCAGGCCGCCATCGGCCTTGAGCAGGAACTTGGGCACGACGAACAGGCTGATGCCCTTCACGCCCTCGGGCGCACCGGCCACGCGCGCCAGCACCAGGTGGACGATGTTGTCCGCCATGTCGTGCTCGCCGTAGGTGATGAAGATCTTGGTGCCGAAAACCTTGTAGGTGCCGTCGGGCTGCGGCTCGGCCTTGGTGCGCACCAGTGCCAGGTCTGAGCCGGCCTGCGGCTCGGTCAGGTTCATGGTGCCGGTCCACTCGCCGGAGATCATCTTTTCAAGGTAGGTGGCCTTGAGCTCGTCGCTGCCCGCCGTCAGCAAGGCCTCGATGGCGCCATCGGTCAGCAACGGGCACAGCGCGAAGCTGAGGTTGGCCGAGTTGAGGATTTCACCGCACGCCGCGCCGATGGTCTTGGGCAAGCCCTGGCCGCCAAAGTCGGCCGGGTGCTGCAGGCCCTGCCAGCCGCCTTCCGCGTATTGCTTGAACGCCTCCTTGAAGCCCGCCGTGGTGGTGACCACGTGGTCCTTCAGGCTGGATGGGGCCAGATCGCCAGGCACGTTCAGCGGGGCCACCACGCCTTCGTTGAACCGGGCGCACTCTTCCAGCACGGCCTGGGCCGTTTCCAGGCCAGCGTCTTCAAAACCAGGGATCTTGGCGACTTCGTCGATGCGCGCCAGATGCTCCATGTTGAAGAGCATGTCTTTGAGGGGGGCGGTGTAGCTCACGCGGGGGGCTCCTTGGGGAATCTTGCAAGAAAAAGGGCATCGCGCTGGATGCCCTTGGACGCACTGCTATCGAATCAGCAGCAAACCGGTGTCAAACGAAGGGCGCGGCGGTCAGAGCGCCTTGACCAGCTCGGGCACGGCGGTGAACAGATCGGCTTCCAGGCCGTAGTCGGCCACGCTGAAGATCGGCGCTTCGGGGTCCTTGTTGATCGCAACGATCACCTTGGAATCCTTCATGCCGGCCAAATGCTGGATGGCGCCCGAAATACCGGCGGCAATGTACAGCTGCGGCGCGACGATCTTGCCCGTCTGGCCGACCTGCAGGTCGTTCGGCGCGTAGCCCGCATCCACCGCCGCGCGGCTGGCGCCGATGGCGGCGCCCAGCTTGTCGGCCAGCGGGGTCATGACTTCCTGGAATTTCTCGGCGCTGCCCAGGGCGCGGCCGCCAGAAACCACCACTTTGGCGGCGGTCAGCTCGGGGCGGTCGTTCTTGGCGATCTCGGCGCCGACAAAGGTGCTCTTTCCGCTGGCGGCGGGGCCCTGCACCGTCTCAACGGCGGCGCTGCCACCGGTGGCGGCTGCGGCGTCGAAGCCGGTGGTGCGCACGGTGATCACCTTCACGCCGTCGCTGCTCTGCACGGTGGCGATGGCGTTGCCGGCGTAGATGGGGCGCTCGAACGTGTCGGGGCTGTCAACCTTGGTGATGTCGCTGATCTGGGCCACGTCCAGCTTGGCGGCCACGCGCGGGGCGATGTTCTTGCCGCTGGCGGTGGCCGGGAACAGGATGTGGCTGTAGTTGCCGGCCAGCGATTCCACCAGCGCGGCCACGTTTTCGGCCAGGCCGTGTGCGTAGGCGTCGCTGTCGGCGTGCAGCACCTTGCTGACGCCGGCGATCTGGGCAGCGGCCTGGGCGGCGGCGCCCGCGTTGTGGCCGGCGACCAGCACATGCACATCGCCCCCGATGGCTTTGGCGGCGGTGACGGCGTTGAGTGTGGCGCCCTTGATGGAGGCGTTGTCGTGTTCAGCAATGACGAGTGCGGTCATGGTTTTGTGTCCTCGGTGATTCTTTGGAAGGCGGGCGAACGTGGTGCCGTGGGCGCGCCCGGCATCTGGCCAGGCTCAGATGGCGGGGCGAATGTGGCCACGGCCGTTCGCCGGTCGGCGCCGCAGGTCAGATGACCTTGGCCTCGTTCTTGAGCTTGTCGACCAAAGTGGCCACGTCCGGCACCTTGATGCCAGCGCCGCGCTTGGGCGGCTCAGACACTTTGAGCGTCTTCAGGCGCGGCTTGACGTCCACGCCCAGGTCCTCGGGCTTGACGGTGTCCAGCTGCTTTTTCTTGGCCTTCATGATGTTCGGCAGCGTGACGTAGCGCGGCTCGTTCAGGCGCAGATCGGTGGTGATGACGGCAGGCAGGCTGACGGACAGCGTTTCCAGGCCGCCATCTACTTCGCGGGTGACCTTGGCCTTGTCGCCCTCGATTTCGACCTTGTTGGCGAACGTGGCCTGGGGCAAGTCGGCCAGCGCAGCCAGCATCTGGCCGGTCTGGTTGGCGTCGTCGTCGATGGCTTGCTTGCCCAGGATGATGATTTGCGGCTGCTCTTTGTCGACCAGCGCTTTAAGCAGCTTGGCCACGGCCAGGGGTTGCAGCTCTTCGGTCGTCTCGATCAGGATGCCGCGGTCGGCGCCAATGGCCATGGCGGTGCGCAGCGTCTCTTGCGCCTGGGCGGGGCCGGCGGACACGGCGATGATTTCCGTGACGACGCCCTTTTCCTTCAAACGCACCGCTTCTTCGACAGCGATCTCGTCGAAGGGGTTCATGCTCATCTTGACGTTGGCGGTATCCACCCCCGTGCCGTCTGACTTCACGCGAACCTTGACGTTGTAATCAACGACGCGCTTGACCGCGACGAGTGCTTTCATTCTTCAATCTCCTTGTTGTAGACGACACCCGGAGGCTGCGGCGCTGCGCCGCACGTCGGGCCCAAAATGATTCTAGTCCACGGACATGCCCGATTTGCCATGACGGCCAGTGCCATTGTGGGCATGGCCTCAGGCGGCGGGCGCTGGCCCCGGAGGGATGTCTCCGAGGCGACTCAGGCCGGGGGCGCGGGTGGCGGCGCCGGCGCCTCGGCCTGGTGCACCACCCTCTGCGGAAAGGGTATGTCGATACCGTTCGCGCGCAGCGCCGCCAGGATGGCCAGGTTGATCTCTGAACGCAAGCCCATCTGCCCCGCCTCGGGCTCGCTCATCCAGTAGCCCACGGTGAACTCCAGGCCGTCGTCGCCAAACGCGGTCAGGTAGGCCTCGGGGCCGGGTTGGCGCAGCACGCGCTGGGCGCTGAAGGCCGCTTCGCGCAACAACTTGCGCACCAGATCCACGTCGCTGTCGTAACCCACCGAAACCACCGTGGTTTGCCATACGCGCCGGTCCGCCAGCGACAGGTTTTCAATGCGCTGCGTGACGAGGCTGTCATTGGGCACGATGGCCTCGCGTCCGCTCAAGCCGCGAATCACCGTGTAACGCGCGCGAATGTCGGTGATCTGCCCTTCAAAACCGTCGACCTTGATGACGTCACCGATGCGGATGGCGCGTTCGCTCAATACCACGAAGCCCGAGACGTAGTTGGACGCAAGCTTTTGCAGGCCCAGGCCGATGCCCACGCCAATCGCGCCGCCCAGCACCGACAGCGCCGTCAGGTCGATGCCCACGGCCGACAGCGACACCAGCACGGCCACGAACATCAGCAGCACGCGAAGCACGTTAGCGATCATCTTGCGGGTGGACAGGTGATCGCCCTTGGCGTTGCGCAGCAGGCGCGACTCCAGCGCCGCCGACAGCCACAGCGCCAGCAGCAGGGTGACGGCGACGTTCACCCCCGCTTCCAGCACCGAGCGCAGGCTGAGCGACACGCCGCCCACCTTCCAGCGCACGCTTTCCGACTCTTCCAGCAGCACGGGCAGCAGGCCGATGATCCACAGCACGGCCACAAGCCAGATCAGCCAGGACAGGCTGCGCTCCAGCACGCCCACGCCCGCGGCCGTGGGAAAGGCCGCGCGCAGCACCCGCACGCCCAGCCGCATGATCACCAGCGCCGCCAGCGCGGGCAGCGCAATGCGAAACAGCGGCGTGGGCACGTCCAGGGCCGTCAACGCCTCGCGCGCCGACCACGACAGCAGCAGGCACAGTGCCGGGAAAAGCACCCCGTCAAAGCCTTTGTCGCCCAGCAGAATGCCCCACGAACGCGCCTCATTTCGCGTGCGCGCACGCAGCACATACGCGATAGCCCAGGCCACCAGGCAACACGCCGCCACCGCAGCCACGTCCGCCAGCACCGCCGGCTGGGTCACCGCGGCCACCCAGGCTTGCCAGTCGTCAATGCGCAGCCCGGCGCTGCGGGACAGCCGCGCGCCCGCTTCGCTCAGCGAGGGGGCGTCCGCCACGTTGGCTCGCGTTTGTCGATGAAGGCCTGCACGCCTTCCTGCGCCACGTCCAGCACCATGTTGCAGGCCATGGTCTGGCCCGCCAGCTGGTAGGCGGCCTCAACGCCCAGTTCGCGCTGCTGATAGAACAACTGCTTGCCCATGGCGACCGCCTGGCGCGGCTTGGCCAGAATGGCGGCCAGCAGCGCCTCCACTGTGTCATCCAGCCGCTCGGCCGGCACGGCGTGGTTGACCAGGCCCCGCGCCTGCGCCTCGGCTGCGCTGATGAAGCCGCCGGTCAGCAGCATCTCCATCGCCACCTTGGGAGCGATGTTGCGCACCAGCGGCACGCTGGGCGTGGCGCAAAACAGGCCCACGTCGATGCCGTTGACGCCAAAGCGGGCCGAATCCACCGCCACCGCCAGGTCGCACTGCGCCACCAGTTGGCAGCCAGCGGCCGTGGCCAGCCCCTGCACACGGGCGATCACCGGCACCGGCAGGCGCTGGATAGACAGCATCACCCGGGTGCATTGCGCAAACAGGCGCTGGTAATAGCCCAGCTCGGGCTTGGCCTTCATCTGCTTGAGGTCGTGACCGGCGCTGAAGGCCTTGCCCTCGGCGGCGATGACCACGGCGCGGGCGCCTTCATCGGCCGCGATGGCGTCCAGGTGACACTGCAGCTGGGTGAGCGCGGCCTCGCTCAGCACGTTGAAGGCTTGGGGTTGATCGAGGGTCAGGCGGTGCACGCCACGCGCGTCGCGCTCGTGGCGTACTGGCGCGGTGGCAGGGATATAGGTGTTGGGGGCAGGCTCGCTCATGCGGATGGGCTGGGTGAAAGCCGCTGGGGATGCGGCTGAACTGAAATGTCGCCGAAATCTCTCTGCGCCGCCGGCGCCGGTATCTTTACGCCGCCGGGCTGGCGGCTGCCAGCCCGGCTTCATTGCGCCGATTCACTATATTTTCAATAGCTGCCAGCGGTTGTGGCGCGGGCGCCAGAGGCCGATTTGACTGCCAACCCGACTGGGTCAGACATCGGCCAGCACCCGCACGTGCGCTTCCACGCTGCGGGCCAGCGCGCTCAGGTTGTAGCCGCCCTCCAGGCAGCTGACGATGCGGCCCTTGGCAAAGCGCCGGGCGATGTCCTTCACGCGCAGGGTCATCCAGGCGTAGTCCTGCTCGTTCAGGCCCAGCTGGCCCATGTCGTCCTCGCGATGCGCGTCAAAGCCCGCGCTGACCAGGATCAGCTCAGGCTGGTGCGCCTCCAGGCGGGGAATCCACATTGTTTCGATCAGTTCGCGGATGTCCATGCCCTTGGTGTAGGCGGGTACCGGGCAGTTGACCAGGTTGGCGTCGGTGTGGGTGGAGCCCCCTTCCGGGTAGAACGGGTGCTGGAAAAAGCTGACCATCAGGATGCGCTCGTCCCCGGCGACGATGTCTTCGGTGCCGTTGCCGTGGTGCACGTCAAAGTCGACGATGGCCACGCGCTTGAGCCCGTAGCGCTCGCACGCGTATTTGGCGGCCACGGCCACGTTGCTGAAAAAACAGAAACCCATCGCCTGATTGCGCGTGGCGTGGTGGCCGGGCGGGCGGGTGCTGCAGAAGGCATTTTCCAGCTCGCCGGCCATCACCGCGTCCACCGCGTCAATCGCCGCCCCTGCCGACAGCAGCGCCGCCCGGTAGGTAAATCGGTTCATGGAGGTGTCGGTGTCCAGCGAATAATGGTCTGGCCCGCCCGCAGCGATTTCCTCGGCCAGTATGTCGCTCAAGCCGCGCAGCGCGGCCACGTGGCGGCGCCCGTGGGCCAGCAGCAGCTCGCCCATGGCGGCGGGGGTGGCTTCGCGCCGCTCCAGCGCATCGCCCACGCCGGTGATGAGCAGCCTGTCTTCAATCGCGTCCAGCCGCTCCGGGCATTCGGGGTGCCCCGCGCCCATCTCGTGCTTGCGGCAATCGGGATGTGTGAAAAACCCGGTTTTCCCCACGCTTGTCTCCTGTTTCACAATACGGCATCGAATATCCGTTACCTTCCTTTCATGGACGTGACACAGAAAATCAAGGCCGTTTTAGATCAGCTTAACACGGTGATGGTGGGCAAATCGGCCCAGGTACAAGACGGCGTGGCCTGCCTTTTGGCGGGCGGCCATTTGTTGATCGAGGACGTGCCCGGCGTGGGCAAAACCACCTTGGCGCACGCGCTGGCGCGCACCTTCGGGCTGCAGTTTTCGCGGGTGCAGTTCACCGCCGACCTGATGCCCAGCGACTTGTCCGGCGTGTCGGTGTACGACCGCGGGCAAGAGCGCTTTGTCTTTCACCCCGGCCCGGTGTTTGCGCAAGTGCTGCTGGCCGACGAGATCAACCGCGCCAGCCCCAAGACGCAAAGCGCGCTGCTGGAGGCCATGGAAGAAAAGCAGGTGACCGTGGAAGGCGAAACGCGCCCACTGCCCTGGCCGTTCTTCGTGATCGCCACGCAAAACCCGCATGACCAGCTGGGCACCTACGCCCTGCCCGAATCGCAGCTGGACCGCTTTCTGATGCGCATCAGCCTGGGCTACCCCGACCGCGCGGCCGAGCGCGAGCTGCTCAGCGGCCACGGCCGCCGCGACATGCTGGAAACCCTGCCCGCCATGCTGTCGGTGCAGGACCTCACCGCGCTGCAGCATGCCGTGGGCCAGGTGCACGTGGCGCCGCCGCTCTTGGACTATGTGCAGGATTTGATCTCTGCCACGCGCTCGGGCCGTTGGTTTTTGCAAGGCCTGTCGCCGCGCGCCGGTATCGCGCTGATGCGCGCCGCGCGCGCGCAGGCCCTGATCGCGGGGCGCGACTACGTGGCGCCGGACGACGTGCAGGCCATCTTGCCGCAGTGCGTGGCGCACCGCATGGTGCCCGTCAGCGACGCTGGCCGGGGCGCGGTGGAACAGGTGCGCGCCATGATCGACGCCGTGCCCCTGCCCTGATGGGCGGCTTGCTCACCCCAAGAAACCGGCGCCAGCGCTTGCGCCACCAGCGCTGGCAGCTATGCAATTGATAGTAATTTCAAGCCAGGCAGGCGCGGCCACGCCGCCACGCCGAACTTGTGGCGCCCAGGGCGTCTAACCCTTGCCGCCGCGGCGCGCCGCCTTTCCAAAAACAACGCCATTCATGCCCTCAGCGCAAGCCAGTCCAGCGCCAGCAGCTATCTCTTCAGTAGCAACCGACTTGCCTTGGTGGGCCCTGCGCGCCCGTGCGCGCCAACGGGTGCGCGCCTGGTGGCACAACCGACTGCCGCTGCGCGACACGCAGGCGCTGACGCAGCGCAACGTCTACATCATGCCCACGCGGGCCGGCTGGATGCTGGCCGCCACGCTGCTGGTGCTGCTGATTGCGTCGATCAACTACCAGCTGAACCTGGGTTACCTGCTCACCTTTCTGCTGGCCGGGTGCGCGGCGGCGGGCATGGTGGTCAGCCACAACACGCTGCGCGGGCTGACCTTGCAGCTGCAGCCGCCGCAGCCGCTGTTTGCCGGCGGGCTGGCCACGGTGGATGTGAAGCTGATCAACGCCCGCAAGACGCCCCGCTACGCCATCGGCGTGGCGCTGCTCGACCACGACGCCTGGTCCTGGGCCGACGTGCCAGCGGGCGGGCAAAGCACGGTGCAAGTCAGTTTTCAGCCCGCGCGGCGCGGACTGCACCCGGTGCCCACGCTGCGCGCGGAAACGCGCTTTCCGCTGGGCACCTTTCGCGTGTGGACGGTGTGGCGCCCTGCAGCGCAGGTGCTCGTATACCCCAAGCCCGAGCCCACCCCGCCCCTGCTGCCGCCCGGCGAGCCGCGTGCGGGCGCCGGCGTGGCGGGCAATGCGCGCAGCACGGGCGAATTCGACGGCGTGCGCGCCTACCAGCGCGGCGACCCGATGAAGCTGGTGGTGTGGAAGAAGTTTGCCAAGTCGGGCGAACTGGTCTCACGCGACACGCAGCACATGCAGCGGCAAGAGCTGTGGCTGGATTTCGCCCGCGCCGGCTTGCTGGACGTGGAAGCGCGCCTGTCGCGCCTCACCGCCTGGGTGCTGGCCGCCGACGCGCTGGACCTGGACTTCGGCCTGCGCCTGCCGGGCGTTGAGATCGAGCCCGCCAGCGGCCCCGCCCACCGCCTGCGCTGCCTGGAGGTGCTGGCCACATGCTGAACGCCCCCGCCAACGCCGCTGCGGCGCCGCGCCCGTCCTGGCGCGCGCGCCTGCAACACCTGCCGCGCGACACGCGCGACACGCTTTTCCTGCTGGTCGTCATCGGCTGGGTCATCTTGCCGCAGGTGGGCAACCTGCCCATGTGGTGCGTCGCGCTGGCCGCGGGCGTGCTGCTGTGGCGCGGCTGGCTGGCGCTGAACAACAAGCCCCTGCCCTCGCGCTGGTGGCTGGCTGGCCTGCTGCTGATCACCATGGCCGCCACCTGGGCGTCGCACCGCACGCTGCTGGGGCGCGACGCCGGGGTGACGCTGGTGGTGGTGCTGATGGCCCTCAAGACGCTGGAGTTGCGGGCGCGGCGCGACGCGCTGGTGGTCTTCTTCCTGGGCTTCTTCGCGATGCTCACCAACTTCTTCTATTCACAGTCGCTGCTCACCGCAGCGGCGATGGTGATCGCCCTGCTCGGCCTGCTGACGGCGCTGGTCAACGCGCACCGCCCGGTGGGCCAGCCCAGCCTGCGCGAATCGGCCGCCATGGCGGGCAAGATGGCGCTGGCCGGCGCGCCGGTGATGCTGGCGCTGTTCGTCTTCTTCCCCCGCTTCGCGCCGCTGTGGGGCCTGCCCAGCGACGCCTTGACGGGCAAAAGCGGCCTGTCGTCGCGCATGGAAGTGGGCAGCATGGCCCAGCTGGCGCTGGACGAGCGCGTTGCGCTGCGCGTGAAGTTTGAAGGCGCCCCGCCTCCGCAGAGCCAGCTGTACTTCAGGGGCCCGGTGCTCAGTCAGTTTGACGGGCGCAACTGGACGGCCAACGCCGGTGGCGAAAGCCTGGGGGCCACCACATTCGCCCCCGGCCCGGCCGACCTGCAAGTCCGCGGCGCGCCCATCCGTTACCAGATGACGATCGAGCCCAGCCAACAGCCGTGGCTGCTGACGCTGGACGTGGCACCCAAGTCGCCCGAATTGCCCGAGGGCCGCCGCGCCCGCATGACGGCCGACATGCAGTGGCTGACCTATCGCCCCATCACCGACCTGCTGCGCTACAGCGCCGAAAGCTACGCGGACTTCCGCTATGGCCTGAAGGGCTGGGATGGCCGCGCGCGCCCCAATCTGCGCGAATACCTGCGCCTGCCGCCGGGGCTGAACCCGCGCACGCAAGCCTTGGCGGACCAACTGCGCACCCAACTGGGCGACGCCGACGCTATGGCCTACGTGCGCGCCGCCTTGGAGCGCCTGCGCACCGGCGGCTACACCTACACGCTGGAGCCGGGCGTTTACGGACAAAACACGGCCGATCAGTTCTGGTTCGACACCAAAGAGGGTTTTTGCGAACACATCGCCTCCGCCTTCGTGGTGCTGATGCGCGGCGCCGGCGTGCCCGCCCGCATCGTCACGGGCTTTCAGGGCGGCGAGCTGAATGGCGTGGACGGCTACTGGACGGTGCGCAACGCCGACGCGCACGCCTGGGCAGAGGTCTGGACGGCCGAGCGCGGCTGGGTACGCGTGGACCCAACCGGCGCTGTGTCGCCTGGGCGCGTGGGCCAGTTCCAGCGCCTGCGCGCGCCCGACGGCGTGGTGGCCGGTGCGCTGGGCACGCTCAGCCCGACCTTGCTGGCGCAGCTGCGCGCCACTTGGGAAGCCGTGAACAACAGCTGGAACCAGTGGGTGCTGAACTACACCCAAAGCAGCCAATTCGACCTGATGCAGAAGCTGGGCTTCTCCAGCCCCAGCTGGGAAGACCTGGTCAAGATCCTGGCCGGGCTGCTGGTCGTTGGGGCCGTAGGCGGCATGGTGTGGGCGCGCTGGGAGCGCAGCCAGCAAGACCCGTGGCTGCGTTTGCTGCACACGGCGCGCCAGCGGCTGGCGCAGGCCGGCATCGCGACCGCGCCCCAGGCGCCGCCGCGCGAGCTGATGCGCGCCGTGGCCGAAAGCGATTTGCCACCCGAGTTGCGCGCTGACTTGGCCGCCTGGCTGCAGGCGCTGGAACGCCAGCGCTATGCGCCCGCCGGCAACGGCGGCGCGGCGGCCAGCCTCGCTACACTTGCCCGCGAATTCCAGCAAATGGCCTGGCCGCGCCCCGAACGGCCGGCGCCCACCTGATTTATCCGCTCCACACCATGCGCAGTCTGTCCCGGCGCGGCCTCTCCGGCCTGGCCCTATCCACTCTTTTTTTGATAGCTGCCGGCGCTGGTCCACGAAGCGCCAGCGCCCAAAATCGTTCTAAACGCGCAGGGGGCGGCGCCCGCGTGGCAGACGACCAGCTTTACGCGCTGCGCGACGATGCCATGCGCTTTGCCGACGACCTGGCCGCCCGCCGCGGGCTGGACCCGCTGTGGGTGCGCAACGCCATCGGCCAGGCTGTCTTTTTGCGCAACGTGCCGCGACTGATGCTGCCGCCCGCGCGTGGCGGCGCCAAGAACTGGCGCGTGTACCGCAGCCGCTTCATCGACCCAGTGCGCATCCGCGCGGGTGTGGATTTCTGGCAGCGCAACCAGGCCACGCTGGCGCGCGCGCAGTCGCAGTTTGGCGTGCCGCCCGAGATCATTGTCGGCATCGTCGGGGTGGAAACGATTTACGGCCGCAACGTGGGTAACTTCCGCGTGATCGACGCGCTGGCCACGCTGACGTTTGACTTCCCGCCGCAGCACCCGCGTGCGCAAGCGCGGCAGGCTTTCTTTCAGGACGAGCTGGAGCAGTTCCTCACCCTGTGCCAGCGCACCGGCATGGACCCGATGAGCCCGCTGGGCAGCTACGCGGGCGCCATGGGCCTGCCGCAGTTCATGCCTTCCAGCTGGGTCAAGTACGCGATCGACTTCGACGGCGATGGCCGCATTGACCTGTGGAACAGCGAGGCCGACGTGATCGGCTCGGTCGCCAACTATTTCCGCGCTTTCGGCTGGCAACCCGGCATGCCGACGTACTACCCGGTGCGCCTGTCACCCGACGCGCAGATGGACACCCTGCTCGCCCCCGACATCCTGCCTTCGTTCAGCCCGGAAAGCTTCATCGCCAAGGGCGCCATGCCCCTGAACGGCGGCGCCAGCCACTTCGGCAAGCTGGCCTTGGTCGAGCTGCAGAACGGCGACCCCAGCGTGCCCGGCAACGAGCCGCAGTACATCGCCGGCACCGACAACTTCTACGTCATCACCCGCTACAACTGGAGCAGCTACTACGCCATGTCGGTGATCGACCTGGGCGACGAGGTAGCGCGGGCGCTGGGCAAATAGGGCTGAACACGCGCGCCGCGCTATCCAGCGGACGTGGCGCGGCGCTTCTCCCACCAGGGCTGAGCGATATCTTCGGCCGACTGGGAGACCAGAACGTCCAGCCGCTCCGCCTCACAGCGCTGCAACGCGGCCTTTGATTTTTCGTCCGGAAGGTCTTCCAGCTGCAGGCGAACGGAGTCGCGCAGGTGCCGGCGCGCCAGCTCCACCGCCTCGTCTACCGTCGACTCGCGCCCACCGTCCAACACCACCTCCGAGTGCCGCGCCACCACCAAGCCGGACTGCGGATCGATCAGCGCCACCAGATGGGTTTGCGCGGGGGGATCGGTCCGCTTGATGGACTTGGGATCGCGCCTGAAGTTGAACGGCCGTAGGTTCGACTCCGGTTCCGACCACCATTCCGATACCACCAGCCCGCGTGCGCCCACACCACGCGCCCGGTGCTGCACCGTGAACTCGACCATGCGGTCATTGCTGATCAGGTTGGTCAGGTTCCAGTAGTTCTGGGGCCTCTCCAGATTTTGCGTGCGCTGCACACCATGCTCATCCAGATAGGTGTAGCTGCGAAAGGAGATATCGACAAAGGTCGGCTCTTTGTCGTACACCCGAAAGGTCGACAACTGGGTGTGCGCCCATGTCGCGACAGGCGCGGTACGCACCACGAACGTTGAGTGCAAACCTGCCCAATAAGTACCCGTTTGAGCTTGCTCAACGATCACCCACTCGAACTGATTGAACTGCTGCGGCACGGCGCCCCCCGGTTGATTCAACGCAAACGAGTATCTGGTCACCCACGGCACGCGTCAATAGCGCGTCCAAGCTACGGCGCCGCGCTGCCGCGGATGCGCGGCAGGATCGCAATGCACGATTTGGCTGACCATCCGCACGCCGGCCGTATGGCCCCAATAGCCCTGGGTACCTGGCAACCTCCGTCCCGAAGCGCCACACCGGCGGAACGGGCGCCGGCCCAGGAATACTTACGTTTCAGGCACCAGAAAATCCTTACTGACGTGCGCGCCCAGCTGGTTGACCCGATCCAAAAACTGCGTCAGGAAAGCGTGCAGCCCGGTGGCCAGGATTTCGTCGATGTCGCCAAAGCGCAGGTCGGCCCGCAGGCGGCCTGCGTGGCGCATGGTGGGGCCTTGCGGGTCGGCGCCCACCAGCCGCAGGTTGCCCACCACTTCCGAGATGCAGTGGTGCAGCGAGCGCGGCATGTCGTGCCGCAGGATCAGCAGCTCGGCCACGCGCTCGGGCTCGACCACGTCGCGGTACACCTTGCGGTAGACCTCGAAAGCGCTCACGCTGCGCAGGATGGCGGCCCAGTGGTAGAAGTCGTATTCCAGGTCGCGCTCGCTGGCGGTGCCGAAGAAGTCGCTTTCGACGGCGTGGAACTTCACGTCCAGCAGGCGCGCGGTGTTGTCGGCCCGCTCCAGGAAGGTGCCCAGGCGCAGGAAGTGGAACGATTCGTCCTGCAGCATGGTGCCCAGCGTCACCCCGCGCGACAGGTGCGAACGGAACTTGACCCACTCAAAGAACTCGCCGGCATCGCGCTCGAACTCGCCCGCGCGGCGCATGCGCACGATTTCCAGCCAGGTCTGGTTCAGCGTTTCCCACACCTCGGTGGTCAGGGTGCCACGCACGGCGCGGGCGTTCTCACGCGCCGCTTTCAGGCAGGTCATGATGGAGGCTGGGTTGTCTTCGTCCAGCACCATGAAGTTCATGACGCCCTGGGCGGTGACTTCGCCATAGCGCGCGGTGTAGGTCGGCAGCAGTTCGCTGAGTGACAGGATGCCCACCCAGCCGTATTCGGACACGGCGGCCGACTGCGGCAGCAGCGAGGTTTCGTAGTGCACGTTGAGCAAACGTGCGGTGTTCTCTGCCCTTTCGGTGTAGCGCGACATCCAGAACAGGTGATCGGCGGTTCGGCTCAGCATCTCGTTGTCTCCCTCAAGCTTCCAGAACCCAGGTGTCCTTGGTGCCACCACCTTGCGATGAGTTGACCACCAGCGAGCCCTGCTGCAGCGCCACGCGCGTCAGCCCGCCGGGCACCATCTGCACTTCCTTGCCGGACAGCACGAACGGACGCAGATCGATGTGGCGCGGGGCGATGCCCGCATCCACGTAGGTGGGGCAGCTCGACAGGCTGAGCGTGGGCTGCGCGATGTAGCCGCTGGGGTTGGCCAGCAGCGCGGCGCGGAAGGCCTCGACCTCGGCGGCGCTGGCGGCCGGGCCGACCAGCATGCCGTAGCCGCCGGCGCCATGCACTTCCTTGACGACCAGCTCTTTGAGGTGCGCCAGCACGTACTGCAAGTCCTTCGGATCACGGCACATGTAGGTGGGCACGTTGTTCAGGATGGGCTTTTCGCCCAGGTAGAACTCGATCATCTTGGGCACGTACGGGTAGATGGATTTGTCGTCCGCCACGCCGGTGCCCACGCCGTTGCAGATGGTCACGTTGCCGGCGCGGTAGGCGCGCATCAGGCCCGCGCAGCCGAGGGACGAATCGCTGCGGAACACTTCCGGGTCCAGGAAGTCGTCGTCCACGCGGCGGTAGATGACGTCCACGCGCTGCGGCCCGCGGGTGGTGCGCATGTAGACGAAGTCGTCGCGCACGAAAAGGTCTTGCCCTTCGACCAGCTCCACGCCCATTTGCTGGGCCAGGAAGGCGTGTTCAAAGTAGGCGCTGTTGTACATGCCGGGGGTCAGCACCACCACCGTGGGGTTGGCCGAGCCACCGGGCCCGCTGTCGCGCAGGGTTTCCAGCAGCAAGTCGGGGTAATGCGCCACCGGCGCCACCTGGTGGCGGGCAAACAGGGCTGGGAACAGCCGCATCATCATCTTGCGGTCTTCCAGCATGTAGCTGACGCCGCTGGGCACGCGCAGGTTGTCTTCCAGCACGAAGTAGTCGCCCGTGCCGTCGGCCTGGCCGGCGCGCACCACGTCCACGCCCGAAATGTGCGAATAGATGTTGTTGGGCACGTCCACGCCCTGCATCACCTTGCGGTATTGGGCGTTGTTCAGCACCTGCTCGGCCGGGATGATGCCGGCACGCAGGATGTCCTGGTCGTGGTAGACGTCGTGGATGAAGCGGTTGAGCGCCGTCACGCGCTGGGCCAGGCCCCGCTCCAGATGGTCCCATTCCGCAGCAGGGACGATGCGCGGGATCAGGTCGAAGGGGATAAGCCGTTCGGTGCCAGAGCCGTCCTCGTCCTTGGCGCCGTACACGGCGAAGGTGATGCCCACGCGGCGAAAGATGACCTCTGCCTCTTCTCGGCGGGCGCGCATCTGCTCGTCGCTCTGCCCGGCCAGCCAGGTGGCGTAGGTGCGGTAGTGCGATCGCACCGCGGAAGAAGCGTAGGCCTCGGGCAGCGCCGTGTGTGTAGCCAGCGCTTCATACATTTCATCGAATGGGTGCATCCCTGATCTCCTGCTGCTAATGCCAGTTCGCTGTTGTAGGCGTGTGACAGACAGGATAGCAAGAAGGGCGCCAACTCTTGCTGACGCGCGCCGAGCCGCATCATGGAGGCCACGTCATGGCGGCATGTGCTGCCAGTAACGGCGGCGCAGCGTACGTTCGCACACTGTCGCGCCCGGCTTCGCACTGTTCCAGTGCATCGCACCACAATGAGGCGAATCGCTCACCGCCGTGGCGCGTTCGGTGTAGCGCGACATCACCGCTGGGACGGGGTGGCCAAATCGGTTGCGATAGCCGGCCTGCACCCAGGCCACGCGCGGCGCCACGGCATCCAGAAACACCGGCGACGACGACGTGCGGCTGCCGTGGTGGGGCACCAAAAGAAGGTCTGCGCGCAGCGCCGCACCATGGTCGTGCACCAAAGCCTGCTCTTGCGCCGCCTCGATGTCGCCCGCCAGCAGCGCGCTGCTGTTGCGGCCGTCGGCCTGGGTCGCGGCGCGGATGTGCAGCACGCAGCTCAGCGCATTCGGCTTCACCCCCGTGCCCTGGTACACCGCGGGCGTGGGGTGCAGCACCTCGAAGCGCACGCCGTCCCATTCCCAGAACTGCCCCGCCAGGCAGCGCAGCGCGGGCCGCTGCGTTTGCAAGGGGTGCGATGCCTCGATCGACGACAGGAGCGCCGCACCCGGCTGGCTGGCCAGCAGCGCCGGGGCGCCGCCCGTGTGGTCGCTGTCGCGGTGGCTGAGCACCACCGTGTCCACCCGCTCGCCCAGCGCGCGCAGCAGGGGCACCAGCACGCGGTCGCCCGCGTCGCTGTCCAGCGAATAGTGCGGCCCGCTGTCGTAAACCAGCGTGTGCGTGGCGGTGCGCACCAGCACGGCGTTGCCCTGCCCCACGTCGGCGGCCAGCAGCTCGAACTGCCCCGGCACCGGGCGCGCGGGCTGCCACAGCAGCAGGGGCGCCAGCAGCGGCACACCGGCCAGCCGCCACGACAAGGGCCAGGGCATGGCCAGCAGCGCCCCGCCCAGCACCGCCGCCACGGCCACCACCAACGGCGCCTGCGCCACCGCCACGCTGGCGCCGGGCCAGGCTGCCAGCCATTGCAGAAAGGCGATCAGGGGCCACAGGGCCCAGGCGGCCGCCTGCCACAGCGGTGCCCACAGCGCGCCCAGCACCGCCAGCGGCGTGACCACCGCCGTCACCCACGGGATCGCCAGCAGGTTGGCCAGCAGCCCGACGGCCGAGGCCTGCCCGAACAGCAGCAGCGTGAGCGGGGTCAGCGCCAGGGTCACCACCCATTGTTCGCGCAGTAAAGCCTTCAACCTGCCTCCAGCGCCCGTTGCAACTACGCTGGCAGCTCCTGAATCGGTAGCAAAAAGCACCCCGACGGCGACAAAGCTGAGCCAGAAGCCTGCCTGCAGCCAGGCCCACGGGTCGAACGCCAGCACCAGCGCGCAGGCCAGCAGCCACGTCAGCCACCACGGCCAGCGCACGCCCACCAGGCGCAGCGCCGCCAGCGTGGCCAGCATCAGCACCGTGCGCTGCGCAGGAACGCCCCAGCCGCTGAACAGCGCGTAAGCCGTGGCCAGCGCCACGCCACCCACCAGCGCCGCGTGCGGCGCGGGCCAGCGCAGGCTGGGGTTGAGGCGCGGCGGCCAGCCCCAGCGCGCGCTGCGCCGCCACAGCCAGCCCACCACGGCCGTGGCCAGCCAGGCGAACATGGTGATGTGCAGGCCGGAAATGCTCATCAAATGCGCCACGCCGGTGGTGCGAAACAAATCCCAATCGGCCCGCTCGATGGCCGCCTGGTCGCCCGTGAGCAGCGCGGCCACCACGGCGGTGCGCCGCTGGGCAGCGGGGTCGGCCGAGGGCGCGGCGGTGGCCAGGATGCGGTCGCGCACGGTTTGGCGCAGGCGTTCGACGGCGTGGCCCTGGCGGGCGGCCAGCCGCACGGGCGCTGAGTCGTGCGGGCCCGCGCGTACGTAGCCGGTGGCGCGCACGCCCTGCTCCCACAGCCACAGTTCGTAGTCAAACCCATGCGGGTTGAAGTTGCCGTGCGCAGCCTTCAGCCGCACCGTGATCTGCCAACGGTCGCCCGCATGCAGATCGGGCAGCGGCGACGCGGGCGTGCGCGGCGCGGCTTCGTCGGCGCCGCCGCGAAAGCCCTCGTCCGCGCGGTACCAGCTGATCAGCAGTCGCCCGGGCAGCGCCACGGGCTGGCCGTCCTGCGTGGCGTGCTCCACGTCAAAGAAGAAGCGCAAGCCGAGTTCGCCCACCTGCGGCATGCGGGACACCACACCGACGATCTGCAAGTCTTGCCCCTCCAGTACGGGGGCGATGGCCGGGAGCTGCGCGGCGCGCCAGCCCGTCTGGGCCAACGCCATCAGCGCGGCGGCCAAAGCCGTGGCCAGGCAGCCGGCCCAAGCCGCATGCAGGCCCCGCCGTCTCAGTAGCCACCAGCTGCCCACGCCCAAGCAGGCGCCCAGTGTGCCCAGCCCCAGGTACACCGCCGAAGCCCACAGATCCGTCTGCTGCAGCTGCAGCGCCGTGCCCGCCACCCAGCCGATCAGCGCGGCGGGCAGCGCGCAGGCCAGGCCATGGGTGTTGCCCGCAGGCGGCTGGCGCGCAGCGCGATGAATGCGGTGGTGCGCAGCGTTATTCATCCGCTATGCCATTGATAGCTGGCCGCGCTGATCCGGTCTGGGCTGAAAGCCATTTTTCTTCTGAAATGCCTTCCCTTAGCCTTGCTGCGCCCCCTCCCGCCGCCTCGCGGCCGCCACCTGGCGCGCAGCTTGCTAGGATGACAGCGTACCGGAACCAAAGGCAACTGCACCATGGCCATTCACGTCGCGCTCACCCACATCACCGACTACCGGTACGACCGCCCCGTCAAGCTGGGGCCGCAAACCGTGCGCCTGCGCCCGGCGCCGCATTGCCGCACCAAGATCCTGTCGTATTCGCTGAAAGTCGAACCGGCCGAGCACTTCATCAACTGGCAGCAAGACCCGTTTGCCAACTACCAGGCGCGGCTGGTCTTTCCGGAACGCACGCGCGAATTGCGCGTCACCGTCGATCTGGTGGCCGAGATGGCCGTCTATAACCCGTTCGACTTCTTCCTTGAGCCATCGGCCGAGCGCTTTCCCTTCACCTACGAAGCGCACCTGCGCGAAGACCTGGCACCCTACCTGCAGGCCGACACCGCCACGCCGCTGCTGGCGCAGTACCTGGCCGGCATCGACCGCACCGAAAAGCCCACCATTGATTTTCTGGTGCAGCTCAACCAGCGCCTGCACCACGACGTGTCGTACCTGATCCGCATGGAGCCCGGCGTGCAAACGCCCGAGCAGACCTTGCAACTGGCCAGCGGCTCGTGCCGCGATTCGGGCTGGCTGCTGGTGCAACTGCTGCGCCACTGCGGCCTGGCGGCGCGGTTTGTCTCTGGCTACCTCATTCAGCTGACGCCCGACGTGAAGTCGCTGGACGGCCCCAGCGGCACCGAGGTCGATTTCACCGACCTGCACGCCTGGTGCGAGGTGTACCTGCCCGGCGCCGGCTGGATCGGGCTGGACCCCACCTCAGGCCTGCTGGCGGGCGAAGGGCATATCCCGCTGGCCTGCACGCCGCAGCCGTCCAGCGCCGCGCCCATCGAAGGCATGGTGGAGTTTGCCGAAGTCGACTTCGGCCACGACATGAAGGTGGTGCGCATCCACGAATCGCCGCGTGTCACCCTGCCCTACAGCGACGCGCAGTGGGGCGACATCCTGGCCGCAGGCGACGCGGTCGATGCCCAGCTGCAAGCCGGCGACGTGCGCCTGACCATGGGTGGCGAGCCCACCTTCGTCGGCGTGGACGACCCCGATGGCCTGGAATGGAACACCGCCGCGCTGGGCCCCACCAAGCGCGTCTTCGCACTGGACCTGCTCTACCGCCTGAAAGACCGCTACGGCCCCAATGGCCTGCTGCACCTCGGCCAGGGCAAGTGGTACCCCGGCGAGCAACTGCCGCGCTGGGCGCTCAGCCTGTTCTGGCGCACCGACGGTCAGGCCATCTGGCACGACCCGCGCTGGCTGGCCGACGAGCGCCAGCCCCACCACGCCACCACCGAGGGCGCGCGCCTCTTCATCGAGGCGCTCGCCACGCGCCTGGGCGTGGGCACCTCCACCGTGCGCCCGGCGTACGAAGACGCCTGGCACTACCTGAACCGCGAGCGGCAACTGCCCTTCAACGTCGACCCGTACGACAGCCGCCTGGACGACGAGGCCGAGCGCGACCGCCTGCGCGACGTCTTCACCCAAGGCCTGGGCCAGGTGGCGGGCTATGCGCTGCCGCTGCACGCTTCATCGCAACTTGAGAACCTGCCCGACCCGTGGCCGTCGGCCGATGGCCAGCGCCCACGGTGGCTGAGCGCGCGCTGGTGGTTCCGCGGCGACCGGCTGACGCTGGTGCCGGGCGATTCGCCGATGGGCTTTCGCCTGCCGCTGGCGAGCCTGCCGTGGGTCAGCGACGAAGACCTGGCGCGCCATCTCGACCCTGATTCCTTTGAAGAAAAAGAGGCTCTGGCGCCCGAGGACATTGCGCCAGCAGCTACAGAATCAGGAGCAAAC
Source organism: Ottowia oryzae (assembly GCF_003008535.1). Taxonomy (NCBI): domain Bacteria; kingdom Pseudomonadati; phylum Pseudomonadota; class Betaproteobacteria; order Burkholderiales; family Comamonadaceae; genus Ottowia; species Ottowia oryzae. The sequence continues at coordinate 2,392,248 of NZ_CP027666.1, read as the reverse complement.
GAGGACGAGACACAAAACGGTTTGGACCCGCGCGACCGCGCCCCCCAGCGCAAGGAATCGGCCGCGTGGGTGCCGCGCACCGCGCTGGTGGTGGAGGCGCGCGACCCGGTGCGCGGCCACACCGTGCTGGAGTACTTCCCCGAAATCGAAGGCGACGACGACGCCGCGCAGGCCCAGCGCGCCGCCGTCGCGCGCCACCGCGCCGCCTTGGCCCGCTTTGCGCCCAAGGAAGGCGCATCCCGCGTGCTGTACATCTTCATGCCGCCGCTGGAAAAGCTGGAGGACTACCTCGACCTGGTCGCCGCCATCGAAGCCACCGCCGCCCAGCTGGGCCAACCGGTGGTGCTGGAAGGTTACCCACCCCCGCGCGATCCGCGCGTGAAGATGCTGCAGATCACGCCCGACCCAGGCGTGATCGAGGCAAACATCCAACCCGTGACCAGCTGGCGCGATCTGGTGGACCACACCGAGTTTCTGTACCAGGCCGCGTTTGAAACGCGCCTGTCGGCCGAGAAATTCATGACCGACGGACGCCACACCGGCACCGGCGGCGGCAACCACATCGTGATGGGTGGCGCCACCCCGGCCGACAGCCCCTTCCTGCGCCGGCCCGACGTGCTGGCCAGCCTGCTGGTGTACTGGCAGAACCACCCCTCGCTGTCGTACCTGTTCAGCGGCATGTTCATCGGCCCCACCAGCCAGGCGCCGCGTGTGGATGAGGCCCGCGACGACCAGCTGTACGAGCTGGACATCGCCCTGCAGCAGCTGCGCGCCGCGGCCGGCGTGCCCGCAGGCGAAGTGCCCAGGGCCGATGCCGTGCCGCCGTGGCTGGTCGACCGCACCTTGCGCAACCTGCTGGTGGACGTCACCGGCAACACGCACCGCAGC